>NZ_PDYS01000006.1:0-157218 GCF_002743155.1 Sporosarcina sp. P1 | reverse complement strand
GAGCGATTTCACGAAGACTTTCATTACCTTCAATGTATCGTTTAACCGCTTGAATCTTATCTTCTACATGAATTTTTCTCACTTGAACCACATCCTTTTCCTTTGAATGTGTCCAAGTTTTGGGGTGCAGTTCAGTTCTGGAGGGCTCGCGGTGAGCCAACTAGTCACTTCGTTCCTTTAGTTGTCTCACCTGTCGAGCTGATCCTCCCAGAGTCGCCGCCTTCCACTTACGATCAACTAGTTTTCATTTCTAATTATAGTAAGTGAAAGTGAAGTTACACGAATTATATAATGACGTTATCATAATCTCCTTGTAGGGATTGGAGTGGAAGCAGGGGCCACGCCCTCAGGAAAGCGTCCCCTGCTGGAACTCCAATCCCCAAGCCCAATTTAACTTTATATATATCCACATTAAAAAAATCTCCCCATTCACGGGGAGATTTTTTCTATTGCAGGAATAATACGATACTCTGCTGCATATCTTGTAATTGTTGCAGTTTATCCGCATTCCATTGCACGACAGTGACGAAACTGTTCATGAGGAAATGGGCAATCATCGGGGTCAGCAGACGCTTGGTCTTGTAATAGACGAAGGCGAACGCGAGACCTGGCATTAAGTACATCAGCAAGTGTTGCAACTCACCGTGCACAGCTGCAAATACGAGGGCGCTGACAATCGCAGCGACCCAGAAGTTCGTCTTTGTGTACAAGCCACCGAAGATAATCCGACGGAACACAACTTCTTCAAGGAACGGTGCAAACAACACCATGGCAAAAATGATAATAGGAGCGGTTTTTGAGATATTCGACAATAACTCTGTGTTCTCGGAACCAGCGGTCACACCGAACACGGACTCAATCGCGGCGCCTACAATCTGTCCAGCCATGGCAAGGAAGAAACCGAGTACTCCCCATAGAAGAACGCTTCCGAATCCAGAAGGCTTTCCTTTAAATACAGGTAAGAACTTTTTATTTCGTAACAAGAACGCGGCGATTATGAGTGCTGCGACACCTTGCGTGATAAATAACGTCCAGGCGAAACCTTGAGAAACGGCTTCTACTTTAGACAAGCCTTTGCCGGTAAAGTACACAATTAATTCAGGGGCAAGAAAAATGCTGGCAATCTGCAGCAACACATACGACATGAAAATCATTAGAGCAACAACCCAGTTTTTCACGGTGCACAACCTTTCTTTCATACATGTTGACTAGTTTAACGCGAAAAAAGACGTTTTGCAAAAGAAGAAAATGTCGAACGCTTTTACTTGCAATTATGTGTGAAATTCTTTAATATAAGAGTTGTGTTAGCACTCGACATAAGTGAGTGCTAAGAAAATTAAAAACTACACATTATCTCGAGGAGGTTGTTTCATTTGTTGAAACCACTAGGTGACCGTATCATTATCGAATTAATCGAAGCAGAAGAAAAAACATCAAGCGGCATTGTTCTACCGGACTCTGCGAAAGAAAAGCCACAAGAAGGAAAAGTTATTGCTGCTGGTACAGGCCGTGTTCTTGAGAACGGACAGCGCGTCGAACTAGAAGTAACTGAAGGCGACCGCATCATCTTCTCAAAATACGCAGGCACTGAAGTGAAGTATGAAGGTACTGAATACTTAATCCTTCGTGAAAGTGACATTCTTGCAATTATTGGATAATTAATTTAAAAGTTAAAGTAGTAGAAAAATAGAAAACTCTGGAGGGTATCAAATACAATGGCTAAAGAACTTAAATTTAACGAAGATGCACGTTCCGCAATGCTCCGCGGTGTAGATACACTAGCAGACGCTGTAAAAGTAACACTTGGACCAAAAGGTCGTAACGTCGTACTTGAACGCAAATTTGGTTCACCACTTATCACAAATGATGGTGTAACGATCGCAAAAGAAATCGAGCTTGAAAATGCATTCGAAAACATGGGCGCAAAGCTTGTAGCTGAAGTTGCATCTAAGACGAATGACATCGCAGGTGACGGAACAACAACAGCAACTGTTCTTGCACAAGCGATGATTCGTGAAGGATTGAAAAACGTAACAGCTGGCGCAAACCCGGTCGGTATCCGTAAAGGTATCGAAAAAGCGGTAATCGCAGCAGTAGAAGGCCTTCAGAGCGTTTCCGATGAAATTGAAAGCAGACAAGAAATCGCACAAGTTGCGGCTATCTCTTCTGGAGACGAAGAAGTCGGCGAGTTGATTTCACAAGCGATGGAGCGCGTAGGTAACGATGGTGTCATCACAATCGAAGAATCTAAAGGCTTCATTACAGAACTTGACGTAGTAGAAGGTATGCAATTCGACCGTGGCTACGCATCTGCTTATATGGCAACAGACACAGACAAAATGGAAGCAGTACTTGATAATCCATATGTCTTGATTACAGATAAGAAAATCAACAACATCCAAGAAATTCTTCCTGTGCTTGAGCAAGTTGTTCAGCAAGGTAAACCATTGTTGATTATCGCAGAAGACGTTGAAGGTGAAGCTCTAGCTACACTAGTTGTCAATAAACTTCGCGGTACATTCAACGCAGTAGCAGTTAAAGCACCAGGCTTCGGCGATCGCCGTAAAGCTATGCTTGAAGACATCGCTATCCTAACTGGCGGTCAAGTGATCACAGAAGATCTAGGACTTGATCTGAAATCTGCTGACCTTACTTCATTAGGACGAGCTGCGAAAATCGTAGTAACAAAAGACAATACAACAATTGTAGAAGGTAGCGGTGACGCAGGTTCTATCGAATCACGCGTTGGCCAAATTCGTTCACAGTTGGAAGAAACAACTTCTGAATTCGACAAAGAGAAATTGCAAGAACGTCTAGCTAAACTAGCTGGCGGTGTAGCGGTTATCAAAGTCGGAGCTGCAACTGAAACAGAGTTGAAAGAGCGCAAACTTCGTATTGAAGACGCATTGAACTCCACACGTGCAGCAGTAGAAGAAGGAATTGTATCTGGTGGAGGTACTGCACTAGTTAACGTCTACAAGCAAGTAGAAGCATTACTTGAAGATACTGAAGGCGATGTATCTACTGGTATTAAGATTGTACTTCGTGCACTTGAAGAACCAGTACGTCAAATCGCAACGAACGCGGGCCTTGAAGGTTCTATCGTAGTAGACCGCTTGAAGCGCGAAGAAGTCGGCATTGGCTTTAACGCAGCAGAAGGCACATGGGTAAACATGGTAGAAGCAGGTATCGTAGATCCAACGAAAGTAACTCGTTCCGCACTACAAAATGCAGCATCTGTAGCCGCTATGTTCTTGACTACTGAAGCTGTTGTCGCAGACCTACCAGAACCAGCAGGCGGCGGTGGAATGCCTGATATGGGCGGTATGGGTGGAATGGGCGGCATGATGTGATAAAAACTCTATACCCTTGTTAAATCAAGGGTTAGAGCATGTTTTATCATATCGTGGTCATTTTATTGGTCATAAGCGCCAGTAAATCACTCTAAATATGAAGGTCTTTCATCAATTCACTGAATTGTTGAGAGGCCTTTTTCTAGTCATCGTGTAAGATGTCCGTAAATTTCATTCGTTATTGGAATCGAAGTTTTGTATTGTTCCTCCAGATGAAGGGGAGGTACAGCGATTAAATGTTATACAATGCAGTGGTAGTGTGCAAGGGTGGATAGAAAACGTCATGGCACCACTTTACGATAATCCAAAAGCGTTATTTCCTGTAATATCATCGTTTGCATCTGTGCTCTTCAAACCGCATGATCTAACGCCAATACTTGTAGATATTTCTGGCGTATCATCGAGTGGTAAAACAAGCGTTCAAAAAGCATGTGCAAGTGTTTGGGGGAAGCCGAGTGAATATATAAGTTCCATGTTAACAACAAAAATAGCTATTGAGCGTATGGCAGCATTTTTAAATGCATTCCCCTTAATCCTTATGACACGAATACAGCGCACGATCCAAAAGCGTTACAGCAGATGTTCTATATGTTTGGCAAGGGTACAGGCAAGATGAGGGGCAGTTTAGACGGTAGTAGAGGGACGAGTAACTGGCAGTCCGTGTTCATCACGACTGGTGAAAACAACATCCTAGAATATACGAATTCACAAGGAAGTGCGGCACGAGTTATTCCGATAACCAACTTTAAATTTATTAATAAAGAAGCCGATTATTTCACTTCTTTAAATCAAAATGTAGAGATGTATTACGGGAGTATAGGCTTGGAGTTTATTAAGCGATGGACACAGCATAGTAAACGTTTTGAGGGGCGTTTTGCCGAACTCGCTAAGGTACTATCAATCGTCAGCAACAAACAACAACGTGATGCGTAGAATTGCCTTACACTTTGCATTTGTCGTCTTTATAGCGGAAGTACTCAATGATTTATTTAGGTCTGAAGGTATGAAAATTCCAGTAGAAGAATTTGCCGAATTATTTTTAACGATTTGCTCTGAAAACAGTCACGTAGATCGAGCGAAAAACGTGCTAATCGATATACTTGAAGAACTAGAGGCAAATCGTAGCCATATCTATGCCGATTTTGAGCCTACAAATGGAATACATGCCATCGTAAATGCGAATGGGCTTTTCTTGACGATTGACTATTTGAAAAACAAGTTACAAGTAGACGCGAAACAAATAAGAGAAGCATGGAAAAATCAGCAGTTTACAGTACGGCAAAAGAATAACGCCAAAGCAGTAGATTATTTATCAATCACTCATAAAGGTCAATCGTTCCGTGTCGTGCAATTGAGTCCACAGTTTTTAGAAGAACAGGGCTTCAATTTTTCTAGAAACCGTTTTTAAAATATGGTAGGTTGTAAAGTGTATTTTTGTAATTATGTAATTGATAAATGATGAAGCCAGTATTACCAAAGGTTTGAGAATAACAAAACCAATGACAAAAAATATGTTGCTAGAAAAAATGACAAATTAAACGAAAGAGGATTACAAGCTAAATGACAACTTGTAATCCTCTTTTTTCGTTGGTATGACAATGTTTATCGGCTGAAATGACAAAGTTACAAGTTTTTAGTTGTAAACATACGATTTATTTTTGATTAAAGGTTACATAATGGATTCGGTAATTTCTTTGCTTTACTTAAATTAATTGGTAGTATAGTAATAGGTATATTTGCGTGTCAAAAAGAAAAATATTACTAATAAGTTTTATTAAGATAGTTAAAAGATGAAACTTGATTAGTTCAAATTAAAGAAAGGAGCCCACTAAATGAATCAAGAAGATGGGCTTGTTGAAATTATTGAGCCAGAGGTTAAAAGTAAATTGTCTAACACTGATTTGTTACTAGGAATACCAATAGAACCTATAAAAAGGTTACAAGTTATTTCTCATGATGATTTCGAGGATTTTGTTCGAGAGTGGGTTTGTGGTTATTTAAAAGAAAAATATATAAAGGTTAGACGACCCGGTGGAGCTGGTGATAAGGGAAGAGATGTAGTTGCATTTTTAACGTATGACGATAGAAAGAATGTCATTTGGGATAATTACCAATGTAAGCATTACAATTCAGCCTTATCAGCGAGTGACATCTTAATTGAGCTTGGGAAATTATGCTACTATTCATTTAAAGGAGCATATTCGGTACCGAGGAAATATTATTTTGTGTCACCCAAAGGCATTTCAACTAAGCTAGCGGAACTAATAGACGATTCGGAGGAATTGAAGAAACAATTGATTTTAAAATGGAATAAAAATTGTCGATCTAAGATAATAAGTGGAGAAAATATTGAATTAGTTGGAGAATTACTTTTTTACGTAGAGAATTTCGACTTTTCTATTATTAATGATATTGATCCGCAGGTATTAATTGAACAGCATTCTGAGACAAGATATTTCTTTTATCGATTCGGAGGTATTCAAAAAACTCGCCCTGAGCCAGTAAAACCACCAATGAATATAAATGATAATGAAATGCTGTACATAAGGAAATTACTCAAGGCATATTCAGATCATCATAAATCTAACATTGATGAAATTAATAAACTTAAAAATCATACAGAATATTATAATCATTTTAATAGACAAAGAAAAAGTTTTTATTCTGCTGATTCGCTAATGATGTTTGAAAGGGACACACTTCCTCCGGGTCTTAATGCCATTAATGATTTGAAAGAAGAGGTTTTAGATGGAATTATTGATACCGTAGAATCAGAATTTGATGACGCTTTTAAGCGAGTGAAGGAAGTATGTAAAGTGGCTAGAAGCCTTAATACTCCTAGTTATCCTTTGAATAGTTCGATAAAAGGTAACGATTTAGCGGGTTTATGTCATCACTTGGCCAATGAAGATGAAATATGCTGGGTGGTGGAAGAATATGACTAACTATGGAATTAAAGATTCTACAAATACCTTTAACTCTCCATTTGAAGTTGGTTTGAGAACACTAATAATTCTTGCTTTTAGCTCGTCGGAAAAATTGGATTTACAAAGAATTATTTACTACGACTACTTAGTTGTTCATACCAAAGATGTAGGTGCTAAGAATAGTCCTCCGTCATTACATCCTGATACACCACACAGATCTGGTGAAATAATTGTAAAGAGACAGATTGTGCAACAAGGTTTGGAATTGATGTACAGTAAAAGCTTGTTGGATATTATATATGATGAAAATGGTATTAGTTATTCCGCTACCAAATTAACAGTACCCTTTCTAGATTTGTTTGAATCTACTTATTTCCAAAGTATAAAAGAAAATGTTTTCTGGGTCGATGATTATTTCAGTAAGTTCACAGAATTTGAATTAACTCAATTTATGGATCGTAACATTGAAAAATGGGGTGGGGAATTTATGTATGAATCTTATATTAGGAGGGGGTTTGATTGAATAAAAAAGGTTTTTTTATAAAGAGATTAAGCTTAACAGGAAGCAGTGGAATTAAATCTGAAGTGGAATTTGAAAAAGGTCTAAATGTTATTGTTGGACCAACTAATACAGGGAAGTCTTATATATTTGAATGCATTAATTTTATGCTTGGTGGTAAAGATACACCTGATGAAATAGAAGAGGCTAAGGATTATGAGACAGCTTATTTAGAAATAGAAAGTTTTGAAGGAAGGACTTACACATTTGAAAGATCTTTGGCTGGAGGAGGAATTAAGAAATACAATTGTGCATTATCTGATGTAACAATAACCTCTAAATACAAGGAACTTTCCCCTAGACATGGGGTTAATAATAAGAGTCTTTCTGAATTTTTATTGAGTTTATCAGGATTTAAAGAAACTGATTTACTCGTTAAAAAGAATCAAAAAAATGATTTGCAAAAATTCACCTACAGAAGTTACAATGATTGGATCTTAATTGATGAGATAACAATAATAACTAAAAGGTCTCCAGTGGAATCTGACAGTAATCAGACTAAAACCGCAAAGGAATCAGGTTTTAATCTGATTTTAACAAACAAAGATGATAGTGAAAAGGTAAAAAAACATACTGATATTGTTAAGAAACCAAAGTATGAAGCGCAAATTGAAATGATTGATAAAATTATTAGTGAATTAGAATTGAATATATCAACAAACGAAATATTAGAATCACAAGATGATCTTGTGATGCGTATTAAAGAATTAACAAAAGTTAAATTGGGGATTAAAAATGAAATTGATGAACTTTCTAATTTAAGAAAGAAAAGGTGGAATGAAATTCAACGTTATGAGACAAAAGTACTTACTTTGAATGAATTGCTGAAAAGGTTTCAATTACTAAGAACTCAATATGAAACGGATAAAAAAAGAATTACTTTTTTACTAGAAGGAGAGTACTACTTTTCTTTGTTAAACTTTGAAAAATGTCCAACCTGTAATCAAACTATTAATAGTAATGAAGAATCAGCTTGCTCTCATCTAGAATTGGAACAAAAAAGAGAATCTTATAATATGGAATGGAATAAAATACATCATTATCAAGAAGATCTTACTAATACTATTGAAACGATGGAAGAAGAAGTGGGCGTGCATAACGATACTCTAAATAAATTAGAATATGATTATGGAGAAATAAGTAGGGTTCTAGATGAAGAGCTAGAGCCAAAGTTTATGGGAATTGAAACAGAAATCTTCAGCATAATTGAGACACAAAAAGCTATAGATGAGGCGCAACAAAAGGAAAATACTTTAAACACAATATTAAGTCAGAAGAAAGGTTTACTAAGTTTACTTGGAGAGGAATCGGAATCTCAAAATGAGGATATAGATGTTATTGACTACTCAGCTTACTATAATGATCTTTGTATTAATATTAAGTATTATTTAAAGGGTTGGAACTATGAAGGACATGATAAAGTAGAATTCAATGAGAAGAATAAAGATATAGTAATATCAGGTAAACCCAGAAAGTTATTTGGTAAGGGGTATCGTTCGATTTCATACAGTGCATTCGTTTTAGGGGTGATGAGGTATTGTAACTCTAAAAACTTGCCGCATCCAGGCTTTGTAGTACTAGATTCTCCTGTAACTTCTTATAAAGAGGAAGATAGTGACGATGATAAGTCATCAGATGAGGTACAAGAAAACTTCTTTAGATTTTTAGCGGAAAATTCACAAAGCAGTCAGGTCATAATTTTAGAAAACAAAAAACCTTCCAAGGAAATTAACAAAATAAATTTAATCGAGTTTACGAAAAGTGATATTAGTGGAAGATATGGATTTATTACAAGTGGAGAAATGAATGACGATCAATAATCAAACATTTGAACTGTCATTATTGGACGACTTTATAAGTTAGTAAGCGTAAAATGCCAGTGTGAAATTCGAATTCAATGTTGTACAGGCATACATACAAGTGTAAAGTTTACAGTAATTAAAGGAGAGAACCGAATGGGTGTACCACTTCAATTAAGTCATAGCGACCAGCAAATTCAATTTCTTAATAAAGAATATGGAATAATGGGTTTTACAGATTATACACCTGTGATATGGGAAGAACTTTCAAAGGTTAATTGGTATGTAGATGAAAAAAAGTTTGTAAACGATGAAAAAACATATATTTATACTGGATCAAATCATTTTGGGGAAAGAAAAAGCTTACATCAAATTGTGATGAAGTTATGGTACGGTGAAGATGCACTAGATGCAGCTTATATTAAAAAATATATAGTGGAGCATCACAATAATATGGCTTTTGATTGTCAAATTAAAAACTTGTCTTTTGCTTCTAATGATCTCAATTTAACTAAAGCTCATTCTTTTGATAAAACTCAACCCCGACTATTACAGCAAGCGGCCGTGAATTTTTATAAAGACTTTAAAACTCAGCAATACCAAATAACTATTGCATTCACAGGTAACTTTACGTTAGTTCATAACAAAAAATCAATTTGTATTGAACGATTATATTTAGTCTACGACAATAACTTTCGAGTCGTGTATACGGATGCTAATAGAATTGTAGATGAACTTTTAGAAGCAAGTAAAATTGATTTTAAACTATTGTCTTACAAATATCTTTCTTATAAAGAAGCGGAAATTTATATTCCTAAAAATGATGAAGAAATTAAAGGGATACAATTTTCTACGAATGAACAAGGAGAACCTATTATGATTGTGGGAAAGGAAGCAAGTGGGAAAATTTTCTTTAATAGCATTCCACCTAACCAAGAGCTCTTTAACAAAAAATATGAAATATAGAACTTACTCGGCTGTAATAATCAATTATAAAAAGTGAAATGCGAGTTTATTTTACCTTTTTTGCCGAATTTCTAGTGTTGACTATATTAATTAATAAATAGGATTTGAAGTGTCAGGTATATGTGCACAGAACTACTTAGAAAATGCACTATAATAAAATTGAAATCAGATATCTACGTGGGTGTCTGATTTTTAGTGTATGTTTATTCGGGTGTATAAATGGCATTCTGCACTGAAGCTCTCATAGATACTAAATCAAACTAATATTAAAATGAAAGAGGGAGATTCTTTTGTATAAAGGAATGAATTGGTTTAAAAGCGATCTTCAAATGCAAACACCGGGTGATAGTATAAACTGGCTTAAAGATGATCCATGTTATATAGATGGTAATTCATCAGCAGAGGATGTAATTAAATCAGTCGATGATTATTTAAGACGATGCCATGAAGTGGAACTTGAAATAATAGGTATAACCGATCATAATTTTATTGGTAGAATCTATCTTCAAAAACTAATAGAAAGAAATGGCATTATTGCAGGTGAGTTAGATAGAAAACCAATAGTTATTTTTCCAGGCTTTGAAATTGAGATTTCTCAAGGAATCGGCGTTCATTTCTTATGTCTATTTGATCCCTCCACCCCTCTACAAGTCATAGATGACATAGTAACCACTTTAGGGCTCCCTTCTACAAGGAGGGTTGAATCAAACAGGGTTATACCTTCCAATAAAACTTTTGATGAATTGTTAAGAATAGTTCAAGAGGACCCCCATCATAACGGTATTGTAATTGCTGCGCACCCATTGTCAGAGAGTGGTATATTGAATGATCGCTTTTTAACGGAACATTTTCAGCAGTACATATTAAAAGATCCTAGGCTATTGGCAATAGAAATTCCACTTCCATTAAATTCACTTTCTGCAGGTTGGAGAAGATTATTAAAATCCGGTAATGATTGTCATCCGGATTGGAGAAGAGAACATCCTATTGCGACAGTAATGTCCTCGGATTGCTATAGTCTTAATGAAAGTGATAAAGGATATATCGGGAAAAGACATTCTTGGATAAGAATGTCGGATTTCACAATTGAGGGATTAAGACAATCAATGAGGGATCATCACTCTAGGATTCTCTTGCAGGAGGAATGTCCGGACAATAGCAAGAATTTTGGGCATATAACATCTCTTAAAATTGAAAATGTTGCTTTTCTTGAAGATAAAGAGATACATTTTTCTCCTGATTTTAATTGTATTATTGGCGGTAGAGGCTCTGGTAAATCCTCAATTCTCGAATATATAAGGTTATGCACAAACTTCGAATATACAGATTCAGGTTTGGAAAACTTTGATAGAATTAAAAACACGATAGACTCAAATTCAAAACTCCAATTGACATGGGAAGGTGTGAATGGACAAGATATTTTTGAGTACGACTTTCACAGCAAGAGAAGTAAAGTTATGCGAGATGAAGAGGTAATAGATGAAGACACTATATTTAAAAGGCTAGGAATACAGATTTATAGCCAAAGGCAGATAACTAACATAGCTAATAAAACCGAAAACTTAATCCCTATTATTGATCAAATATCAGGGGAAGCAATAAAGACGTTAAATAGTGAAGAAGAAAGTCTAATGGATGAAATACGTGTATATCAACAAGAATCAAATAAGCTTACGAGAAAGTTAAAAGAAAGAAGAATTATTAATCAAGAGATAATAGAGTTACAAAAACAATGGGATTCATTTATTGCTGTTAAAGAAGAAAATAATAAGAGATTAGAAGCACAAGATGCAAGACGATATTTGGAGCAAGTCCAAACAGATAAGAATCAAATTATGGAAGAATGGAATTCACATTTGGAGATAGTTGAGAAACATCATGTTAGGTTGGATTTAACGGATAAAAGTTGGGTCAATCAGGGCTTCTTTAATAATTTAGATGAAAGTATTTTTGAAGCGAAAAAAGGCTTAGCTGCGAAAGTTAGGTTAGCATTAAAAGAGTTCTCAGATACTATAATTGAAGAAACGAGTGATAATGAAGCATATCCAAATGTTTTAACAGACTTAGAACGAGCAGATACAGACTTTTTATCTGCTTGTGAGAGGGAGGGCTTGAAGCCAGAAGAGTTGGAAATATTGGAGGGGGTAAATGACCAAAAGAACATTAAACAGTTAAAGTTAAATGAATTGGATGATGAAATCCTGGAATTATATGAAAGCGAAGAAAAACTAAAAGAATTATTCAATAGCCTTTATGAAGTTTGGGATAAACAAACGATAGTTAGAAAAGAAAAAGTAGATATTATATTGAATAGTAATGCAGTGCCAAAGTTATCCCAAAATAATCAACCTTTTATATCAGTGGATATAACGAGTATGAATGATATTAATGATTTCTTTCTTCACTGGAATTCCATAAAAATCAATAGGACAACAAGATTGGGGAGAAATTGGACGGAAGTCGGTGAAATAATATTCGATCAGTTTAAAAAAAGTACAGAATTTAGAACTCCATGGGATGTATTAATGCACTTCGGAAAGAGTGAAGTAAATCTATTGGATAAATTAGAGGGGTATTTTGACCAGTTGCAAGAATTATTGAATACAGAGCACGAATGGGATGAATTAATGCTTAAAAGGGTTAACGATCAGATTGATGTAACTTTATTTAGAGAAGATGGGACTAGGGCAGGGTCTTTATTAGATAACGGTTTATCGGATGGGCAAAAAAACACTGCAATTCTTACATTGTTATTTGCAGATGGTACAAGTCCTATTATTATTGATCAACCAGAGGATGAATTAGATTCAGACTTCATTTACAATCAATTAGTCCCGTTAATTAGAAATATTAAGAATAATCGACAAATTATTATATCATCCCATAATGCTAATTTACCGGTTAATGGAGATGCGGACTTAATATACGCACTAAAAACAGATATGGGGCGTGGAGTACTTAGACAACAAGGTGGGTTAGATCGAGAGGCAGTTAGAGAAGGGATATTGGATATCATGGAAGGTTCTGAGGAGGCATTTAGAAAAAGGAAGGAAAAATACTTCTCATAAATTATGACTTCTTTTCTAATAATGTCATTCAATTTTTTTAATGTGTAAGATTCATTGATCTGTAAAACTTTAGAAACTCTATGGATTCTTATGAGCATAGTTTTCTCTTACCTTTTTTATTGATGTTAGTAGGCTGTCTTCTGAATAAGGACATTGCTTATAGGCTAAAGAAAGTAGGTCAATCTGTAATCATAAAAGTACTTGGCATGATTGTTTTCGTATCTTATCCATTTTGTCAATCTGTCTTACAAGAATCGGTTCTATAACTCTGATTTTTAATTCCATGTTTATCGCCTGTTTTATTCTAATAATGAACACAAAGTTACTGGAAGTCGCGAAAACAGTGAGAAAGAGCATAAGGGAAAACTGCCCCCAAATTCTTTGTGGGACTAGGCAGAGCCTAGTGTTTTCATGGGGACATGATATTTCATTTTAGGCACTCTAGCGTGACAACTTTTTTGCCGTTTAGGCACGCTAGAGTGACACTTTTATTTTGACGTTAATTCATACTTGCATATAGAAATATTCACTGTAACTTCTTTATTTCTCTCAGGATACGCTCTAACATTTTTGTTGTTTCAATGCTGTCATTCATTACAGTTTTTAAACATTGAGAGTTCAATTCGAGTCGATCAGATAGTCGCTTTTCATGTTGAGTGATGTGTAATTGGTTCACGATTATTGTTAGTTGCATAGATAGAAATGTGTCTCTTGAAATACCAGAACCTAAGAGTTCGTGGTCAATTTTATCAATTAAATTAACGTCCACATTTTTAATAGTGAGGTCTGTTACACTTGGTAATTCCGTTAATTCATTTTTCAAAGTAGAACACTCCTTTTAATATTTTTGATCTAAATACTTTGTTTAGCTGTGTTTGAAAAACGATCTTTAGTACTAGAAAAAGAAGACGGACTACTGTTTTCTTTTTTTCTAGTGACATGATTTTTGACCACTTCAATATCAGACTTATTTGAAATGCTGTACGTACTGGGTCTTAATTTAGTAGGTGCTGAAGTGGATTCCTCCTTGATTGCAGTCACTCCTGAAATGACTTCTGTCTGTGCAATTATTTCTGCATCTACTTGCACACTTGACTGCTGAATATTTTCGGTTTTTTCAATACTATGAGAACCATTCACAGTCTGAGTATTACCAGATTGGCTTGATGAGTTCGTTTGAGATGAGCTCGCGTACTACCCGATTGAGTAATTCGAACCGTTGTATTTCCTTGTGATTGATCTGCAATGCTCGTAATATCTGTATCCGTTCGAACGCTCGATTGTTGAATGCCTTGCGCCCTCTGCACACTGTTTGAACTTCTTGTTGTTGGAGAAGTAACACCACTTAGCGGTTCGTTTGAGTGACCTGCTGCGCTTGGTGAAGAAGCGCCACCAGAATTAACTTTGCTAACCGATGAATTGCCTTGCACTTGATCAGAAACACTTGTAAGATTAGTATCCCTTTGTACACTCGATTCTTGAACGCCTTGCGTCCTCTGACCACTGTTCGGACCACCCATGGTTGGTATATCACCAGTACCACCTTGACTTTGTTGCGAAAGTGTTGCACGTTCAGCATCATTTGGTGAAGGTGCTTTTGTTTGTGTACGTGTTTCTCCTTGCTCGCTGTCCAATTGTGAGGATATACTTGCCGTTCCTATTTCATTTGTTGTGCCAGTTGCATTCGATTCACCAGATTGCTTAGTACTCGAATCACCTATACTTTTACTATTTTGAATACCTGCAATGCTACCAGAACTAGCTTTAGCAGTATTATCAGCCTCTTCACCATCTTCCTTGCTACCATTTGGTGAAGGAGCTTTTTCGTTGCCTAATCTTGAAGACTTTTGTTGTTGGAATTTTGATTCAGCAGAACCATCTTTAATTAAACTACTTAGTCCTTTACCAAGCCCCGAAGCCATTTTTCCACATGCATATGCACCCGCAAGGACTCCCCAACCATTTTTAAGACCTGCATCAATCCCGAATAGTCGTTCTACGATATTCGGTCCATCCACAACAGCTATAGAAAATGCAATTAGAGCTATCAGGTAAGGGAGGGGGGAGAGTGTACTTTCTAAATAGGCTGTTCCAATCATGTATACTTTCATTGATAAAAAAATTAGGATGGTTGCAAAGAAGGTATTCAAGATGGTTTGAATGATTTTCTTTGTTTTCTGTCCGTCATGAATATCAGCAGGTGCTACAATCAGTGCTAAAATATAGTTGAATGTCAGTTCGAAAAACAACTTGGCAAGCTTTAACGCAATCGAGAAGAGCGTAAAGGCGATAATTCCTAGAGTGACGAAAATCGTGAACCAATTAATCGAGTATCGGAAATAGTACTCGTTGTTCCACTCTAGCCCCGACTGATCAAACTTTTCTGCGCGGTATTCACCGACATTGTTAAGCGAAAGCATGTATTTTGAAATGTCTTGCCCTTCACTTGGAATGCCATCTGTATCTTTTCCATACTTTTCACTGACATTGATATTTGCAATTCTGCTAGGTGGCGTACTGTTTGGGACGGTTAGTTCAGTTGTAGACCAGTTACATTTATCAATTTCAGTTAGGTCATTTACGTTTCGTTGAATAATCGAACCACTTAAAGTTGATTCATCATTAGCGAAGAGTGATTCGACCTTTATAGCGTCAATTGCAACGTCTGTAAATTCACTTGCCTTGTCCATTCCAGTGTTTAGCGACAAAATGATGATGCAGGCTATGAAAAGATTTATGGCGATTCCTTCACGGTTAAACTTCTTTTGAAATATTAGCAAATATCCTGTATAGAGAAGGGAAAAGGCTAAAAAGATATACAGAATGGGTTTGATTGTATCGACAAAAGCTACAATCTCTGGGTGATTGTAAAAGGATTTGATCAATAATATGTCATCAGTCAAGTTTTCGAGAGCGTCAACAATCCATGCCAGACCTTGTACAAACGCCCATGCAATCCATCTGAAAATATCTGTGAAGATACTCGAAATACTAAGGTAGTCTTGGAATTCTTCAAGTTTACGAGCGATTTCTTCATTACTCATTTGAGTCACCTGAAGAGTTCGACATCATCTTCATAAAGTAAGCCAATTCATCCTGTTGCCGAATGCCTTCATATAATTCTAAATTAAATTCATCATATACAGTTCCGTCTTTAATATAGTAGATTGCATTTACGCGTGGCATTTCAGTGCGAAATGGGTTTTTACTCAATCCATCTGTGTTTTTATTTTCACCATCATTACGAAATACGTTGAATTGCAAGGCTCTTTCCTTTTTTCTAGTAACGCTTTTTGAAATTCATCAAGGAAAGTCGCATCTGTTTCATTTGTGATGATGACGAAGCCTGTTTGTTGGTCATCAATTAATTGTTGTACATCGTCAGTTGATGCAATTAGTGCTCCGTAGTTATGGCTACAACCTGATACAATCAGGATTATACTAAAAACAATAAAAGCCCATTTAATAAACCTCACTCTTTTCACTCCTCACACGATATGCTAACTTTTTTGCTAACCTCTTTTTGCTTTTGATAGCATTTCATGTGATTGTAAAACGAACGAAGCGTTGTTAAATCAACATCTGCCAAGCCCATTCAAGCGTGAAAAACGCTATCATAGATGGGCGGCATGATGTAAGTCGTTTTCCCACTATATATTTTAAAAGCGCCAACTCCATTATTATGGAGTTGGCGCTTTTGCGTCTGCTGAAATGTAAATGTTTTATATTGTAAATGGGGTAGAACGTAAGTATCCAAGAACTTGGATACCTTATAGATAAAGGTAGTGTATCTATGCGCTGAGAAGTTAAGAGATATTACGCAACTTCACTTTCGAATTGTTAGTAAAATATAAATATAGCTGTAACAGTCAATATAATAATCACTGGTAATGATAAAACATAAATCCACAGTAAATTGGAGAAGCTTTTTTTACTACTGTAACTTTTATTCTTGAAATTAGTACTGGAATTAGCAACGGATAGGGTCAAAATTAGTCCGACCACTAAAACAATGACAACAATAATCATTGTTGCAATAAGGGCTAGGTTCATGCCGTCCTCCTTTTCAGAAATGAATTTCTTCGTTCTCTACATTATGATTGTATCATATAAAGCCATTTCGAAGACCATCCAATTAGAGGTTGTCAGATCGTCAAGAATTATGTATCAATAGGTAAAACCTCTTTTGCTAATTTATATGCGGACTATTCACTACTAGATAATCTGAATGTCATAGATATTGGGACAGGTAACGACGAAACCTATTTAGTTGAAGTATAGAAAGAATGATGATGAGCACCTTCAACCATCATCCATATAAAAGGAAGCAGGCATACGATACGACATGCCTGCTTTTTTCAAGGTAATACAAAGATGTTTTTCGGGAATTTTCAGTTCCTTTTTCCTATCTTCCATAATTATTTCTGCGAATGGATAAAATATTCTGATGAAATAAGAGGAGTTTATTGATGAGTAGCCATACTTGAAGACAGTAGTGGGATTGGAGTTTCAAGTGTCCAAGTATAGATAAAGGTACCTCGGTGAAACGAACGTAAATGTTTACACATTCACGTTTGCTTCGACCTCAGGTACCTTTTAAAGTATTACTTAAATACAGTGGCCGCTTTCACAGCTTTTTGCCAGCCGCTGTAGAGTTTTTCACGTTCAGAATCCTCCATATTTGGTTGGAACGGTCGATCTATCGCCCATTGTGCTGCAATTTCTGAACGATCTTTCCAGAAGCCTACAGCAAGTCCAGCCAAGTATGCAGCACCGAGCGCTGTTGTTTCATTAATCGTTGGTCGTTCAACCGGTACATTTAGTAAATCGGATTGGAACTGCATAAGGAAGTTGTTCTTGACTGCTCCGCCATCTACCCGTAACGTTTTTAGGGAGATACCTGAATCCGATTCCATTGCATCAACGACGTCTTTCGTTTGGTACGCAAGAGCCTCTAGCGTAGCCCGTACAAAATGCTCTTTCGTCGTTCCACGTGTTAAACCGAATACGGCTCCACGCACATCACTATCCCAGTAGGGGGTACCGAGACCGACAAAAGCTGGTACGACATAGACTCCATCTGTAGAGGAGACTCGTTTTGCGTATTGCTCACTTTCGGAAGAGTTGCGGAACATGCGTAAACCATCGCGCAACCACTGGATTGCCGAGCCTGCGATAAATATACTTCCTTCAAGCGCATATTCTACCTTGCCATCAATTCCCCACGCGATGGTCGTTAAAAGTCCATTATTGGATCTCACGGCTTTTTCTCCTGTATTCATCAGCATGAAGCAACCTGTCCCATATGTGTTTTTCACCATGCCAGATTCGAAACACGCTTGACCGAATAGTGCAGCTTGTTGATCACCTGCAATACCTGCGATAGGAACCGCGTGACCAAAAAATTGTTCTGGATCTGCATACGTATAGATTTCTGAAGAAGGGCATACCTTAGGCAACATAGACGCTGGAACTCCTAGGATAGATAATAACTCTTCGTCCCATTGTAGTTCGTGTATATTGTACATTAACGTACGCGAAGCATTGGAGTAATCTGTTACGTGTGCAGCGCCTCCAGATAACTTCCAAATAATCCATGTGTCAATTGTTCCAAACAGCAAATCTCCATTTTCTGCTTTTTCACGTGCGCCTTCCACATGATCTAAAATCCATTTTACTTTTGTTCCGGAGAAATATGCGTCAATCAATAGTCCAGTCTTGTCTCTGAATAGGTCATTGTAACCGCTTTCTTTGAGACTTTCGCAAATATCCGCAGTTTGGCGGGATTGCCATACAATTGCATGATAAATAGGATTACCTGTGTGCTTATCCCAAACAACTGTTGTTTCACGTTGATTCGTGATTCCAATACCTTCAATTTGTTCAGCTGATATATTCTTTTCAGACAATACCCCGGCAATGACTGATAAAATGGAGCTCCAAATTTCATCGGCATTGTGTTCGACCCAACCGGATTGCGGGAAATATTGAGTGAACTCTTGTTGTGCAGTGTGAAAAATCTTTCCTTTTTTATCGAATAGGATTGCTCTTGAACTTGTTGTACCTTGATCTAATGCCATAATATATTTTTTAGTCATGATTTTTTCCTCCTGTATGTATGAGTAGGTTAGTCATTCGTTGTTTTTGCTGTTTGTATTTGAAGATTTGATTGTGCGACTTCTTTACGGATTGAAAACTGAGCGGCAAGAAGAATCGCGAGTACAAATGCGCCGACAATCCAAAATGTTATGCTGTTTTCATTAAGGAAAAATTGTTTATAGAATAGGGCACCGAATGTACCGCCAACTATTGGACCTACTACTGGAATCCATGCATACTTCCATCCGGATGGACCTTTACCAGGAATAGGCAAGAAACTATGGGCAATCCGCGGTCCGAGATCACGTGCAGGGTTGATCGCGTAGCCAGTTGTTCCACCTAGTGACAAGCCAATTGCGATGATCAACGCGCCAACGATTAACGGGTTGAGGCCTTCAGTAAATTCATTGGCACCAATAGATAGTAAACCAAGTACTAAAATGAACGTTCCGATTATTTCACTCGTTACGTTTGACAGTGGATTGTAAATGGCAGGTGTAGTAGCAAATACATCACGTTTAGCAGTTGGATCTTCTGTTTCTTTCCAATGAGGTAAGTAGTGGAAGTACACTATTACTGCACCTAGGATCGCGCCAATCATCTGCGCTAAAAGATACATAGGGACATCCGACCAAGGAAAATTACCAATAGTTGCGAAACCGATTGTGACTGCAGGGTTTAAATGAGCACCACTAGCTTGGCCCACTGCGTACACACCAAGTGTAACCGCAAGACCCCATCCTACAGTAATAACAATCCATCCTCCACTTTTTGCTTTGGACTTGTTTAGTGCTACACCAGCTACTACGCCACCACCAAATAGTATTAATATCATGGTTCCGATCAATTCACCTGTAAAGGGTGTCATCTATATCTCCTCCTACCCAAATTTAAGTCTGGTAGTTGAGCATATACGACGCAAAAAAAGTCCCCAATTAAATCTTGCTATGTGCAAGAACTTAATTGTGGACTCCTAAACTCAACCACTTACATTAACTTGTTTCCAAGTATAGAGTGGCAAGTTTATTCTGTCAACAATGACGCAAAAGTTCTCTATTTAAATAAAGTGTTCCCATAATTGGTTATCGGATGTTGTCACGGCTACAGCACCTGCTGCTAGTGCGTCCTCAATATGTTGTTTTGTACGAATGAGTCCACCGTTAATAATGGGAATACCTGTGCGCTCATACACTTCTTCGATGAGTTCCGGAATGACACCCGGTAGCATTTCAATGAAGTCTGGGGCAGTTTGATCAATTAGAGAATAGCTTTTTTCTAATGCGATTGTATCGAGTAGAAACATACGCTGAATAGCGATAATATTTTTAGACTTTGCTTTCAAAATCATATTGGATCGAGTGGAAATAATACCTGCTGGACGAACATCATTACATAAAAAGTCGGCTGCAAAGTTATCCGTTTTTAGGCCCTGCACTAAGTCGGCATGAATAATTAGTTTCTTGCCTCGCTTGTCTGCTTCTTGTTTTACGGTTTTTAAATTGCTGATGTGTACTTCTAATAGAACGATATATTCAAAAGTACTTTCTAAGAGTTTTTCAAATTGTTTTAGTGTACGTGCAGCTGGTAACACTTTTTGGTTATGAAAAGACATATGAAGTAACCTCCGTCTATAGATATACGTTTATATTATAGTATTTACACAACAGATGTTGACTTTCGTAACTCGTCTTCCAATTCTAACTGATAGCGTTGTTGTTCATCTGCAGACCAGTTCAACAGTTGGCCCATTTTAACTAGTACGTCTTCTTTTGCATCCTGTACATTTTTAATATTAAAGAACAAATCACCCGTGCGTCGAATGAAGAAGTCAGTCGGTTTCGCAGTCATCTCATGTTCAATCGCATAGCGTAATTTAACATAGAGAATACGTGGCATCGATTCGGATTCATCATAAGGAATTGTTAATACTTTGTCTACGTTTGAGCCATAAAGTGCAGCCAAATGTCGGCTTTCTTGTTCTGTGAAACCGAGCAACATGCCACGGTTGACAGCTTGGTTGAAGTAACGAGAGTAATGAGCAGAGCCTCCAACATCGCCACCTGAGATGGGCATGTTCTTCGTGTTAGATCGTTTGAAGTGTAATCCTTTTTCTTGTTGAAGCAAGTCGGAGATCTTATTCACTACAGTTTCCGCCATTTTGCGGTATCCTGTTAGTTTACCCCCCGCAATGGTGATCAGTCCACGTTCAGATTCCCAGACTTCATCCTTTCTGGAAATCTCAGAAGGGTTTTTACCGTCTTCATGAATCAGTGGTCGAACGCCTGCCCAACTGGATTCAACATCTTTTTCACTCACAGAGACATCGGGGAACATATAATGAATGGCATCTAAAATATATGTGCGATCTTCTTCTGTAATTTGCATCTCTTTCGGATCACCATCAAAGAATGTATCCGTTGTTCCGACATATGCCTTACCATCACGTGGTACTGCAAAAATCATACGTTGATCAGGGGTATCGAAATAGATTGCTTGGTGTAGAGGAAATACGCTTTGATCGAATACAAGATGAATTCCTTTAGACAATATTAAGTTCTTACCGTTTGAGTGGCCATCGAACTCTTTTACTTCATCTACCCACGGACCTGCTGCGTTGATGACTTTTGTCGCTTGAACGGTCATCATTTCGTTTGTGATCATGTCGCGAACTTGGACGCCTGCTATTTGGTTAGTATCATTGTAGATGAAACCTTCTGCTTTTGCATAATTTAATAAAGTTGCACCTTTTTCAGCAGCAGATTTAGCCACTTCAATCGTGAGGCGAGCATCGTCCGTGCGATATTCTACATAATAACCACTACCTTGGAGACCTTCTCTTTTAATAAGTGGCGCTCGTTGGATAGTTTGTTCAAGATTCAGCATTTTTCTTCGTTCACTGCGCTTAACACCAGCTAGAAAGTCGTATACTTTTAATCC
This sequence comes from Sporosarcina sp. P1, assembly GCF_002743155.1. Taxonomy (NCBI): domain Bacteria; kingdom Bacillati; phylum Bacillota; class Bacilli; order Caryophanales; family Caryophanaceae; genus Sporosarcina; species Sporosarcina sp. P1. Next base: position 135,510 of record NZ_PDYS01000006.1, on the reverse strand, counting down.
AAGCGCCGTAGATGTAGGACCGAATGTACCTCCTTTATGAAACGGTAGTAGCATCCATTCAGGTGTTGTAACATGTGGACCATTTTCGTAGACAATCGCGCGTTCTTTGCCCAATTGGGCCACTTCTTTTATTTCAAATTGCTTCAAATAACGTAAACCACCATGTACTAGTTTTGTTGAACGACTAGATGTGCCTGAAGCAAAATCCTGCATTTCAATAAGTGCAGTTTTCATCCCTCTTGCTGCAGCATCCAATGCGATACCAGCACCGGTAATTCCACCACCTATAATTAAAACGTCAAAGTTTTCGGTACGTAACGTGTTCGCAATCTTATGTCGATCCATTGATGAAAATGTTGTCAATTCCTTCATCTCCCTTTTATAGTGGATAAGAGAACAAAAAGACCCCAAGATAGTGATTGCTTTTTATCGCAATCACTTCTTGAGGTCTTCTCAGTAACTCAAACCCGGACTATTAACTTAATTCCTATAATAACACAGCTGTCATGAAATTCAACTCATTAAATTCCGAGTCTAAAATAAATGAAAAATGAGTATTTAATGTGCATACATGATGGCGTTATTAAGCTAAACTAGCCCGAATAGCTAACACATAGTGCCTTTTAATGGAGATGGTGGTGAAATTTCATCGCATGGGCACTGGCCGGTAGTGTTGCTCCAAGTCTCTCATCGTACTCTTTGCTTCCTCATCCACTGCGTTGCTACATATTTCTCTCCGATTTCCACCGGTGCTCCGCCATGCAGCGTCAAGTCGTTCAACAGGGGATCGTTATAAAAGTACTCGAAATAAATGGCCATTCCTTTTTTTGGTGTGACGGACAGTTTCAGATGAGGGAAAAACGTTTCGCCACCTTGTTCAACATCGTTCAAGTACATGACAAGTGTGCTGATTCGATTGTTGGAGACATTGCTCGTTGCCGAGAAGAAATCATGATGTGCTTTATATTGCTGACCTGGCAGATAGTGAAGAATCTGTAGTCTTTCGCCGTGTTCGATAGGGATGTTCATAACCGCTTCAATCCGTTTTTCGATTCTCATAACCATCTGGTTGTCCTGTTCTTCAATAAACATACTGCTACTTGTTCTAATTTCGTTTTCCGCATGAACCATGCCGATTTTGGATCGTTTTAACTTGTCAGTCGACAGCCTGATCAGTTCGTCACATTCTTCGTCACTCAACATATTGCCTAAGACGACGACTAATGGATCCTCCACTTTTGCAATAATTTCGATGTCACGGTCCGTTACAATTCTCTTTCCTATATGATTAAATATCGTTTGTTCTCTATTTTCTGTTATCAACTTCGAACACCTCTTTACTAGTTTGATTTCTATAAATCAAATACAGTGTAACGTGATGAGTATACAGCCAATATCGGACTTCTCTTGAGTTTCACACATCCTCTTTGGAATTGGATTCACTATATTTTAGCATGTCGAATTAACTGACGTATATTCTGAATATAGTCAAAAAGGTAGTGATATATAACTGTTTTTTACAATCTACTTTCTTTTGCCAAAATACCTGAATAGGTAGGAGATTTGCGAATGAAGTATTAATTAAAAGAAATTTTAGCTATAGTAGTCTAACAGCATGGTGTTTGAACTTCTCTACTTCCATACTGATTCCAATCGGCCAGATAAGGACGATAGCGAGCTTTATTTTTATAAAATGGTATAAGCCGTGAAGGGTCTTCATATATTGAACCGCTCAGTCCTTAGTCTTACATATAGTTCAGTCATTTGATGGACTCCATTTAAGTGCGTTTCGCTTATGATATAGTAAAGGGGTGTGAATATGCGGAAAATACTGATAGTAATAGGTGTAATATTGTTGGGGATGGTAGGTTTTTGGGTGTATGGCTGGATGAAAACAGACCGAGTCTCCGGAGCATTGGCCATTGAAAAGGACGACGCGAAATCACTGGAAATCGATATCGATTTTGGTGCGGGCGACCTTTTGATTGAAGGCGGTGCAACGAACTGGGTGGACGGTGACATCGATACTAACGTAAAGAAGTGGCTCCCATCCGTTATGTATAAAAATAAAAGAGAAATTGGTTATGTTGAGATAGAGCAGAACATGAAAGGACTTTCTGCATTGGGCAATAAAAGAAACAACTGGAACGTTCAACTGACTAATGAAATCCCCGTTAATCTTGATGTCGAAATGGGTGTCTCCGATGCAGAACTGAACTTGTCTGGAATTCAACTCAGTCAGTTGTCAGTCGATGCAGGAGTAGGTGACACGACAATCAATTTGTCTGGTGATTGGCAGGAAAGCTTTGATGCTGAATTTGAACTTGGGGTGGGCGATGCGAAAATTCGTTTACCTCAAGAGACAGGAGTTAAATTGTCTGTTTCCAAGGGAATTGGAAGCGTAGGGACAAAAGGTTTCATTTCTAAGGGCAAAGGTGTCTATGTAAATGAAGCATACGGGAAAACGGATACTACTATTCATCTCAAAGTTGATGTGGGTGTTGGCGGAGTTGAATTCTTGCTTGTAGAATAGATGCCTTTCTCCGAAGTGTGATCGAGTAAAAATAATGTAAGATTATGTATCGTGAAAAAGTTAGTATTTTGTAATGATCCTAGCACTTGCACTACGCTTTTCAAGTATTAGAAACACATAAAACGAAAAGCTGTAATAACAAGAAACACCATAGCAGCTGTATAGGCTATGGTGTTTCTATGTCTTATGTTTTCCTCCTAGATCACTTTGAATGGAGCAAACTTCGCAAACGTCAACTGTTCTTTCGTACCAGACTATTTTTGTGAGTGTATAGAGGTTGGAGAAAAACAGAGCCGGAACTGTGGCAATAATAAAAGGAGGGACAGGCAGTGAAGATTCATTTAGTGGCTAAGGATCATTTAGAAGCAGAAGGAATTCGTTGGCTTGTTGAATCTCAAATGACCGGAATGGAACTATACAGATGGGATTCCATCGAAGAGTTTGTGAAAGAGGGTATAGACGAGTTTCCTGATTTGCTTTTATTGGATATGGACACATGGGTGCAACAAGATGATAGTTTTGGGGAGTTGCTTAGAAAAAGTCATGTGCGCTGGTTGGGTATTTCATCGGAGCGCATTTTTCAAACCGCTTACCGTGGACTTCGTTATCGAGCGGAAGATGTCTTATTCCGTCCCTTTTCACCGGATGACTTAGTGAAACATATTCAACAAATTCGCTATCTGGTAAGAAGTGAAAGACATCGTTATAGTAATGACCTCTATAATGAAGATCAGTCCATGATGATTGACTACTCGGATCTTTTTCTAACGGACAGGATGACAACCCAACCAATTACGATGATTGCCATATCAACACCTGATTTAAATAGCTTACCGCGTTTATACGATGAGTTGCATCAATTTCCATTCACAGTGGAACAACAATTATTTGCGCTGGCGGATTGTGTGTTATGTGTGCAGTATGAGGGAGAAAAGAAGTTGTTCCATGAAGAGTACCATGCATTTCTTGCTTGGTGGAAAGGTGACAAGGGAGAGTCACTTGCAATTGTCATCAATGACCCACCGTCGTTTCAAACGCTAAAAGAAACGTATGCACAGACAAAGCAATTAAAAGAAAAAGTATTCTTTGATGGTTATGATATCATTCTATCAAATAGTCAATATACAGACTGGTCTGATCTGGATCCGTTCCTTACGCCATTGGAGCAAAGGCAATGGATTGAAATGCTTGAAAAACGGGACGCAAAAGAAATACGGAAATGGCTGGAGCAAGAGTTCTTCACGTATGGAGAACCCTATCCCGACCCTGAAATGGTTCGCATCCGCCTGACTAGTGTACTGGCACAAGTACGCCGATATATGAAGTCATATAATATTCAAACGATGGAGTGGGAAGATTGTTATCATGCAGTATTTCAACAGATTATCAAGAAACCTGTTATACATGAGATCGTGCAGGAGTTGCTTGCCTTTATTACTAGGCTTCTTTCATATGGAGATGGAGATGTGCACTTGCAAACAGAAGAACGTTCCCTTGTAGAAAGAGTAAAGACGTTGATGGAATCGAATTATTGGAACTCGCAGTGGAATTTATCGGATTGTGCGGATACACTTAGGCTGAATAAAAGTACTCTCAGCCGGCGATTCTCCGCTGAATCCGGACAGTTTTTTAGAGACGCACTACATCAGGTAAGGGTTCGCGAAGCCAAACGTTTATTGAAGGAAACGAATTTGTCGTTGGAAGAAATATCGGGATTGACAGGTTACTCCAACCAAAGCTATTTCACTATGAAATTTAAACAACTTGAAGGCAGGACTCCTTCTTCTTTTCAATCGAATGTATGAAAGAACTGTACATATGTATGGTTCTTTTTTTAGTCAAGATTCGACATATTAATTGATATATAAAGATAAAATGAAATATATTATAAAATTTGAAGACGATAAAAATTGAAATAGTGCACAGATTATAAAATTATCAATAATTAGTAAATAATAAACAGAATCTTTTATGTATACTAAAAGTATAGAAAAAAAGGAGGTTGTTTATTCATGAAAACAATTGCTGACGAAAAGGTAATTCGATATAGAGGGTCTGAGTTAAATACGAAAGGGTGGCTTCAAGAAGCTGCACTTCGAATGTTGATGAATAACTTGGATCCAGAAGTGGCTGAACACCCGGAGAATCTTGTAGTCTATGGTGGAATCGGAAAAGCGGCTCGTAACTGGGAAAGTTTTGACGCGATTGTAAAATCGCTAAAAGAGCTTGAAAACGATGAAACATTACTTGTCCAGTCGGGTAAACCCGTTGCCATATTTAAATCACATGCGGATGCGCCGCGTGTTCTAATAGCAAATTCAAATATTGTCCCGGCATATGCCAATTGGGATACTTTCCATGAACTCGATAAAAAAGGCCTCATGATGTACGGTCAGATGACTGCTGGAAGTTGGATCTATATCGGTTCACAAGGAATCGTACAAGGAACATATGAAACATTCGTAGAACTTGGCAAAAAGCATTATAATAGCAATTTGCAAGGAACGATTACCGTAACAGCAGGCCTTGGCGGAATGGGTGGAGCGCAACCGCTTGCAGTGACTATGGCTGGTGGCGTATGTATCGCAATTGAAGTGGATGAGACGCGTATCGACCGTCGAATCGAAACACGCTACACAGATTTGAAAACGGATTCATTAGATGAAGCGATCCGTCTTGCAGAAGAAGCGAAAAAAGATGGAAAAGCATTATCGATCGGATTGTTAGGTAACGCATCTGACATTTTACCGGAAATGATTGCACGTAACTTCATTCCGGATATACTGACTGACCAAACATCAGCACATGATCCGTTGAATGGATATGTCCCGTCTGGCATGTCTATGGTAGACGCTGATTTGCTTCGTTCAAGCGATCCGGAAAAATATGTACAATTATCCAAAGCATCTATGGCGAAACATGTGCAAGCAATGCTTGACTTGATGAATAAAGGTTCTATCACATTTGATTATGGAAACAATATTCGTCAAGTGGCAAAAGACGAAGGTATCGGAAATGCATTTGATTTCCCAGGATTTGTTCCTGCATATATCCGTCCCCAATTTTGTGAAGGAAAAGGCCCATTCCGTTGGGTAGCATTATCGGGAGATCCGGAAGACATTTATAAATTGGATGAAGTGATTTTGAAAGAATTTAGCTATAACGAACATTTATGTAACTGGATTCGCATGGCGAAAGAAAAAATTGAATTCCAAGGATTGCCTGCCCGCATTTGCTGGTTCGGTTACGGTGAACGTGCGCGTTTCGGAAAAATCATTAATGACATGGTAGCAAGTGGCGAGTTAAGCGCTCCAATCGTCATTGGCCGTGATCACTTGGATTCAGGTTCGGTTGCTTCACCAAACCGTGAAACGGAAGCGATGAAAGACGGATCGGACGTTGTGGCGGATTGGCCTATTTTAAATGCGATGATCAACGCGGTCGGTGGGGCAACGTGGGTATCGCTACATCACGGCGGTGGAGTCGGAATGGGTTATTCTGTTCATTCGGGAATTGTCATTGTTGCAGATGGAACAGATGAAGCGGCTGCTCGTATCGAGCGTGTGTTAACTACGGATCCTGGTATGGGAATCGTACGTCATGTGGATGCAGGATATGAAATTGCTGAAAAGACAGCATTAGAAAAAGGCGTTAATATTCCAATGCTGAAAAAAGGAAATGATATAAAATGAAAAATATAGTTTGGATTAAATACGCTTCCCAGTTGGCCACGTTGGCCTCGGGGAAGCATGGTCCACGCGCGAAAAAAGATATGTCGGATCTTGGGATTATTGAAGACGGTAGTGTATGGATTGAAGACGGCATCATTCAAGCTGTAGGAACAACAAAAGAGCTTGAAAGTACGTATGGTGAAAGAGCGCAAGATGCAGTAATTGTAGACGCGTCTGGAAAGCTAGTGACTCCAGGTTTAGTGGACCCTCATACACATGTGGTGTATGGAGGGAGTCGGGAGCACGAATTTGAAATGCGTCTGCAAGGCGCCACCTACATGGACATTATGAATGCCGGTGGCGGTATTCATGCAACGACTCGAATGACAAGAGAAGCTTCGGAGGAAGAGTTGATCGAGCAAACAACGCGCCGACTTGATTCGTTCCTAGCTCATGGAGTAACTACAGTAGAAGGAAAAAGTGGTTACGGAATGAATCTAGAAACGGAATTAAAACAACTTCGTGTGATGAAAAAACTTCAAGAAACCCATCCGATTGACTTAGTTCCGACATTCATGGGGGCGCACGCTGTTCCTCTTGATTATAAAGGCCGAGAAGATGAGTTCATTGATTATTTAATCGAAACAGTATTACCGATAGTGGTAGAAGAAGAACTAGCAGTATTCAATGATGTATTCTGTGAAAAAGGTGTATTCACACCGGAGCAATCCGAGAGAATGCTGGAGGCCGGAAAGAAAGTGGGCTTGATTCCGAAAATCCACGCAGATGAGATTGAGTCCTATGGCGGTGCAGAACTTGCAGCTAAAGTAGGTGCCATTTCAGCTGAGCACTTGTTAAAAGCATCTGAAGAAGGTATACAAGCAATGGCAAAATCGGGTACAATTGCTTGTCTTCTGCCGGCGACAGCACTTTATTTACGTGAAGAAGCCGCTGCTGGAAGACGAATGATCGACGAAGGAGTGCCTGTGGCCATCTCGACGGACTGTAACCCGGGGTCTTCCCCCACGACATCGATGCCACTCGTGATGAACTTAGCTTGCATCTCCATGCGTTTAACACCAGCAGAAGCTTTGACAGCTGCGACATATAACGCAGCCTGCGCGATTAAGAGCGAGGACAAAGTAGGTTCATTAGAAGTAGGTAAGCAAGGTGATGTGGTAGTATGGGACGCAAAAAATTATCAAGAACTCCAATACTTATTCGGCGTTAACCACGTCCAGTCGGTTTGGAAAAAAGGCGTGCAGGTCGTTGGTAACGCATCAAACTAAAGCGATACGAGTAGTAAGTAAAGGATTCGTAAAAATTATGTACGCAATATAACAAACTCGGACTACACATTTGACTGAGTGCCTGAGTATTCACTCAGGCACTTGAAAGTTTCACATAGTACTAAAAATGGTGTGAGGATTCAGTGAATAGATCCTATTATTTGTAAGCGTATTCAAGTTCTGTCATATAGATTTTTTTATTGTGACGTTACTTGAGCAACGGAATTGAAGGGAGAGAAAAAAGATGGTCGTATTAAATGGACAAACGCTTAATTTTACAGAGGTGCATAGCGTACTTTACGATGGTGACCACGTAAAATACTCAGAAGAAAGCATGAAAAAGGTTCAAGAAAGCCGAAAAGCAGTAGAAAGAATCGTAGATGAAGAAAGAATTGTATATGGTATTACAACAGGGTTCGGTAAATTCAGTGATGTGCTTATAGATAAAGACCATGTAGAATCACTGCAGTTAAATTTAATCCGTTCCCATGCATGTGGTGTCGGGGAAGCATTTCCGGAAATCGTTTCACGGGCGATGATTCTTCTTCGTGCCAACGCGTTATTGAAAGGTTTTTCAGGAGTGCGTCCAGTCGTAATTGAGAGATTGCTCGATTTAGTAAATGCGCATATTCATCCCGTCATTCCACAGCAAGGATCTCTTGGTGCAAGTGGTGACTTGGCTCCGCTATCGCACTTGGCGCTAGTTTTAATCGGAGAAGGAGAAGTGTTTTATAAAGGGGAAAGAACGCCTGCGAAGGAAGCTTTAACGAAAGAGGGAATTACGCCGATTGTACTAACGGCAAAAGAAGGTCTAGCTCTTATTAACGGCACGCAGGCAATGACTGCAATGGGAGTCGTTGCGTATTTAGAAGCTGAAAAATTGGCTTATCAGACAGAACGCATTGCTTCCATGACAATTGAAGGTTTACGCGGAATCATTGATGCGTTTGACGAAGATATCCACCTTGCACGTGGTTACAAAGAGCAGGTCGAAGTAGCAGAACGAATTCGGAATATTTTAGTTGACAGTGAGTTAACGACAAAGCAAGGAGAAATACGTGTGCAAGATGCGTATTCGATCAGATGTATTCCTCAGGTTCATGGCGCAACGTGGCAGACTATGAATTATGTAAAAGAGAAATTACTGATTGAGATGAATGCGGCTACAGATAATCCGCTCATTTTTGATAATGGTGAAAAAGTATTATCAGGTGGCAACTTCCATGGACAGCCAATTGCTTTTGCTATGGATTTCTTGGCAATTGCAATAGCAGAATTGGCAAATATCTCAGAACGTCGAATTGAGCGCTTAGTAAATCCTCAATTAAATGATTTGCCACCATTTTTAAGTCCTGAGCCAGGGTTACAATCTGGTGCCATGATTATGCAATATGTTGCGGCATCCCTTGTTTCTGAGAATAAAACATTTGCCCATCCAGCAAGCGTCGATTCCATTCCTTCATCAGCGAATCAAGAAGACCATGTTAGTATGGGCACAATTGGATCTCGTCATGCATATGAAGTAATTAAAAATACACGTCGTGTGCTGGCAATAGAAGCAATTTGTAGTATGCAGGCAGCCGAGATTCGTGGAAAAGAAAAGATGTCCACATCCACAAGAGAGTTTCTAGAAAACGGAAGAAGTATCGTGTCATATATTGAAGAAGACCGCGTATTTTCGAAAGATATTGAAGCAATGAGTGAATGGTTGAAAAATAGCGATTTTCATTTCGATGCATACACAAACAAATAAATAGAATGTAAGATGGAATTTGTTACAATGGTTGAATCTGTTTTCATCAGTACTAGTGGAATTAAGAGGGAGAGTTACCTTCCTCTCCGCCCGTGAATAACTGAATATTTGAATTTTCATTTTAGTTTAAAAAGAAGAGGTGAATCTATGTTTAGTACGGTAGTGATTTCAGTTATCGTCATGTCTGTGTTGAGTCTTCTGCGGGTTAACGTAATGTTTGCCATTATTATCGCGGCGGGTGTGGCTGGGTTAATGGAAGGTCTGTCACTGACGGAAGCAACAACAATGCTCGTCTCTGGAATGGGTGGACAAGCAAACACCGCATTAAGTTATATTTTGCTCGGAATGTTCGCCGTTATGATTAGTTTTTCAGGAATTACAGGCTTTCTCGTCAAGAGATTGATGAAAGTTTTAAGAGGGAAACGGTCAATTTTATTGCTAACCATTGCAGGAGTTGCTTGTTTCTCACAAAACGTGGTTCCTATCCACATAGCATTTATTCCGATTTTAATTCCACCTTTGCTTCATTTATTTGATAAGATGAAGATTGACCGTCGAGGTGTCGCTTGTGCGTTGACATTTGGATTAAAAGCGCCTTACATTATGATTCCGGCTGGGTTTGGATTAATATTCCATGGAATCATTGCAGAAGAAATGAAAGCAAGTGGTATGGAGATCCCTCTTTTATCAGTCACTTATTCCATGCTAATACCTGGAATGGGCATGATTATAGGTTTACTGATTGCCGTTTTCATCTCATACCGCAAGCCAAGAGAACTTCCGCATAGCGACATGGGAGTTATTGTTGCGGAAGAAATACCTGAAGAAGTCGAACTGAAATTCAACTTACGTCACGTCCTCACTATTGGAGCCATTATCGGCGCATTGATCGTGCAACTAGCTACGGGTTCACTTGTACTAGGAGCTCTTACAGGTATTGCGTTAATGTATATATTCACAGTCGTTCCCTTTAATGAAGGAGAAAGAGTTGTTAATGAAGGGATTAGCATGATGGGTATGATTGCATTTGTTATGTTAATTGCTTCCGGTTATGCAACTATTTTAAAAGAGACAGGTGCTGTCAATGATTTAGTAGAATCAGCTACAGCAATTTTAGGTGATAACAAACTGATTATTGCATCCGTCATGTTATTGATCGGATTATTAATTACAATGGGTATCGGTTCATCATTTGGGACCATTCCAATTATTGCAGCTTTGTTCGTGCCAATCTGTATAGCAGTTGGTTTCTCTCCAATGGCAACGGCTTCCTTAATTGGGACTGCAGGCGCGCTTGGTGATGCAGGGTCACCGGCATCTGATAGTACGCTAGGGCCGACAGCTGGGTTAAATGCGGACGGAAAGCACCATCATATTTGGGATACGTGTGTACCAACATTTTTACATTATAATATCCCGCTTCTCATCTTTGGTGTCGTTGCGGCCATGGTACTATAAACAAATCATGCAAACATTACGTGATGCGGTGTGTTTTCAACACACCGCATCACGTATTTCGAAGTAATCAACGAGTGGAAAGGGAGGAGAAATAAAGATGAAATTGGATTTTGTAAAGGCCAGCCCTTCAAAAAACACTACCGTTTTTATAACGAACTATGTATCACCTGCACATTATGCGAAGATCGCCAGTAAAATTATGGACGATGAACATCTGCATGCAGAACAAGCGGGTTTTTTAGTGCAACCACAAACTGAAGATGCTGTACTAAGGTTGGAAATGTCGGGTGGAGAATTTTGCGGTAATGCTTTGTTAAGTGCTGCTGCATACTGTTCATATAAAGGGCTCACTAAAGATCGGACATTTTTGTTAGAGACATCAGGTTCGGATTTTCCGCTTGAGTGCGAAGTGGATGTAAAGTCACCCACTCATTTTGTCGCCAGAGCTGAAATGCCGCCACCATTATCAACGAATGAGATAGTAATTGATTTGAATGGCCGGAGTATTACAGGAAATGTCGTGAAATTGGATGGAATCACTCATTTCATAACGGACTATTGGCCAACTGAAGATCAGTTTAATCAATTGATTGAAGCAGTCACCGATAAGATTGAAGATAAAGCAATCGGGATTATACCTTACAAGCAGTTGAAAGAAGGCGAGTATGAAATATGGCCTTTTGTTTATGTAACGGAAACCGGGAGCAGATTTTTCGAGCAGGCTTGCGGTTCAGGATCTCTAGCCTTGGGTGTTCATTTATCAAAGGGAAGTCAAAATCAGACTTTGCAAATTCACCAGCCAGGCGGGATTGTATATGTAGAAACAGGCGGTAAAAACTATATTTCTACAGATGTACGTTTTACATCTGAAGGATTTGTGTATTTAGATATGTAAACCAATATATATGTAGAGCATCAACTTCAAAATGGAGGTTGGTGCTTTTATATTTCTTAAATATGTGTAGGTAAAATGCTTTCTGAATGGATTGCATAATCCAAACCACTTGTCCCACAAGTGGTCGAAGGCGAAAAAAACGGAATTGAGTTAGCTGTAGAAAAAGGCAGTAGTGGTATAGAAGGGAAGGGCTTTATATCCTGCTGACAAACACTCTACCGTCAGGGGGATTTTACCACTAGATTTATGAATGGTACTATTTGCTTATACAATATCTTCCTATTCGTTATATATTTAATATAGCTGTAACATCTAGTAAAAGGCTATTTCAAATAATTTGTCGAATGACATAGTAAGATGTTATCTATCGATACATTGGATAGGATAGGAGGTATGAATAGTGAAAGATCAAACAAGATATCTTCGTCTAGCGAATATAACAAAGTTAATAAATACAAAGCTAGAGTTACGAGAAGTGTTAAATCACGTGATCACCGCTATATCAGAGGAGATTGTTCAATGTGACTCGGTCGGAATTTACTTGCCGCAACAAGACGGATCATTCAGGGGCTTCGTAGGAAAGCCTGAAGTGATCAATGGCATGACACTCGATATGCATACAATTGATACCGACTTCGATTTACTGGCGAAAGAAGTAATTGAAACAAGAAGAACAATCTATATACCGGATACATCTAAAGACTTTCGACCTGATCAAAGGGCAGTTGAAGGATTTAAGATAAAATCTCTCTTGGTTTTGCCTATTACTGGTGAAATGGAATTATTCGGACTCGTTTTCTTGTTCGATTATGGAATACCGATGAATTTAACAGAACTTGAAATTCAAACCGTCCAGTCCTACGTCAATATGGCAGCTGTTGCAATTCAAAATGCCAAGCTGCTGACAAGTAAAGAAGAATTGATTCAGGAAAAGCAATTGTTATTGGATATAACACGGGATTTATCACTGTGTTCTACGATGCAGGAAGCCTTGGATACTTGTTTTCTTTATATAGAAAGAGTGCTTGGAAACAATGACATAGGTGTACATCTAATCGATCCGTTGGTGCATATGAAGATTAAGCCTACAACAATTAATCATACTAGTGATTGGTCGCCAGAAGCATGGGTTAAATCTCATGACGAGATAAAATTTGATGATGAAAATGATAAAGTGTTTCAGGAAGTAATTGCATCTAGAAAAGCGGAATTCATTCCTGATGTCTTTGCGGACGATCGAGTGAACCATGAAGTATGTCGATACTTTGGTATTCAATCGATGTTTATTCTTCCTCTTGTATCTATGGGGAAAGTATTAGGTTTAGTAGTCATTGCAGACCTTCAACAAAAAAATCCGAATTACTCCCAGACCAGTCAACAACTGACGCAATCTATTGTCGATACAACGGCTTCCACTTTATTGAACTTATTGAATATGGAAAAACAAGAGTTGATCATAGAACAACGTACTGCGGAGATAACGGAAAAAAACAATGAACTTGAATCAGCGATGAAAGAATTACAGCGTCTTAGCCGGGAGAAAGAACTGATTCTCCATTCGGCAGGTGAAGGGATATTCGGATTAGATTTACAAGGTGTCATTACGTTTTGTAATCCAGCGGCAGCCATGATGCTAGGTTATAAGATTAAAAATGAGTTAATAGGCAAACCTGTCAGTATTATTTACAATGAAAACAATACAAATAAAGAGGATGTTACATTCTTTAGACAAGATCAGTCCAGTTTTCCTGTAGAATATGTTAGATCTTCCATCAAAGAAAGGGATAGAGTCGTTGGGGATGTCGTTACATTTAAAGATATCTCCGAAAGAAAGAAGATGGAGAAAGAAATCAGGTACCATGCGTATTATGATAGCTTGACCAATCTTCCCAACCGAGTGCTTTTAAAAGATCGCATGGAACAAGGATTGAGCTTTGCCCGTATTCATGAAGAAAAAGCAGCGGTACTGTTCATGGACTTGGATCGTTTTAAATCAGTCAATGACTTATTAGGGCATAGCTATGGTGATATTTTATTGGCACATGTAGCAAAACGTATATGTGCATGTCTTCCTGAGGGTGCCACGGCTTCGCGTCAAGGCGGTGATGAATTCATTATCTACTTGCCTTCTATTCGATCTGAAGCAGAAGTTGTTGAAGTAGCGGAAAAGATTGTGGATCAATTCAACAAGCCGTTCAATCTAAAAGGACATGAAATGCATATCCATAGCAGTATGGGAATTAGTGTATTTCCTCAAGATGGACAGACAGTGGAGTTATTGATTAAAAATGCTGATATCGCCATGTATCAATCCAAAACCGTATCCGGCAGCAGCTATCATTTTTATCAAGTAGCGATGGATATCAGAACGTTTGAAAATGTGAAGTTTGAAAATGCGTTATATAAAGCACTCGATCGTGAGGAGTTGGAAATTTATTTTCAACCTCAAATTGATTATAGTACACGTACTGTCATCGGCACTGAAGTGTTATTGAGATGGAATCACTCGACAGAAGGATTAATTACACCGGATAAGTTTATCGCACTGGCGGAAGAGACGGGGCTAATTGTTCCTATCGGAGAGTGGGTTATCAGAAGTGCGTGTAACCAAATGAAGAAGTGGCAAGCCAAAGGATATCCACCGATAGTAGTATCCGTAAATCTATCGGCTCGCCAGTTTGAACAAAATAATTTATTCCAAACAGTAAAAGATATAGTAGACGAAGAAGGAGTATCACCAGAGCTTTTATGTCTTGAAATTACAGAGAACCAAATTATTAAAAATACAGAGTTGACTATCCAGACGATGAAAGAGTTACAGGCGATCGGAATCAAGATGTCTATTGATGACTTTGGTACAGGCTATTCCTCCTTGGGCTATTTAAAAAACTTGCCGATCAATGCCTTGAAAATAGATAAATCATTTATTCAGGAATTGGAAAGCAATAACGATAATTCCGCCATTGCGAATACGATTATCACGTTAGCAAAAAATCTGGGATTGGATGTGGTTGCTGAAGGTGTCGAAACACTAGAACAAGCGGAATTTTTAGCCTCAAGAGAATGTTACATCATGCAAGGGTATTACTTTAATATGCCGTTGAAAGCAAGTGAATTCGAAAGCACATATCTAGCTACTAGAGGAGGGGTTTTATGAAAGCTGTTCGAGGAGTATTGGAATATTTAATGGCTAGCGGAGTACAACATGTTTTTGGTATCCCAGCAGGTTCTGTCAATGCGTTTTTTGATGAGTTGTATGAAATACCTGAACTGACACCGATTGTGACAAAACATGAAGGTGCGGCTTCCTATATGGCAGTTGCTTATGCTAAATACACGGCTTCTATGAGTGTGTGTATTGGATGTAGCGGGCCTGGCGGTACCAATCTACTAACAGGTGCCGCAAATGCCATGCGAGAACATGTTCCTGTATTATTTTTGACGGGCGCAGTGCCTGTCGATACTGTCGGTTTAAATGCCTCTCAAGAACTGGATGCTGAACCACTCTTTAAATCAGTGACGAAATATAGTGTAACTGTAACGGATTCTAATGATTTACTTGGCGAAGTGGCAAAGGCCTGTGAAATAGCAATTTCCGGTGTACCGGGGCCAGTCCATATCGCCATGCCAATAGATATTCAGATCAATCCAATTGAGTCTCCCGAAATACCGGCTCAGCCAAAAAGAACGCCGATAGTTCCGGATCAAAACATTATACAGTCTGTTGCAAGAGAGCTTGCCAGTAAACAGGATGGATATATTTTTGTAGGACAAGGTATTAGAAACTCAGTCGATCCGTTACTTAAGTTAGCGGAGATGCTCGAGTGGCCAATTATTACAACACCGCAGGCAAAAGGTTAT
Organism: Sporosarcina sp. P1; assembly: GCF_002743155.1. Taxonomy (NCBI): domain Bacteria; kingdom Bacillati; phylum Bacillota; class Bacilli; order Caryophanales; family Caryophanaceae; genus Sporosarcina; species Sporosarcina sp. P1. The sequence goes on along the minus strand of NZ_PDYS01000006.1, from coordinate 120,050 downwards.
ATTGCAGATGACCATCCACTTCACGCTGGCGTCTTCGGCTTTGCCGGTCATGATAGCGCTTCTTCATTGATCAATGGGAGTGATGGTGAAGCTTTACTGGTGGTAGGCTCCAGTTTAGGCGAGACGGCTACGAATAATTGGAACGTCAATCTCACTAAAGATCGGTACACTATTCAACTGGATTACGATTCTTCCGTTTTTAATCGTAAATATGAAGTGGATGCTGCTGTTTTGGGAGACATAGATTTAAGCTTGACCGCGTTACTAGATCAATTAAAAACATTGAACTTGCCGACAAAAGATCAAGCATTTACGAAGCAAGAAATAGGGAGAGCGGATAGTGAAGAGTACAATACGAAAAATGTATTGATGCGCCTGCAAAAATACGCTCCTCGCAATACTAGATATACCATCGATATAGGTGAGTTCATGGCATATATCATTCATGATATGAACGTGCTGGAGTCCGATACATTTGATATTAATGTACATTTTGGGGCAATGGGGAGCGGTATAGGTTCTGCAATTGGTTCGAAGCTTGCTGAACCTGAACGTCCAGTAGTTTGCGTCACGGGTGACGGTTGTTTCTTCATGCATGGTATGGAGATCCTCACCGCCAAAGAACATAGGTTGCCGATTGTATTTGTTGTGATGAATAATGCACGTTTAGGAATGGTCTATCATGGACATTCGTTGCAATATAAGCGGTCCCATCCATCGTTTGAACAAGAACCGGTGAATGTTGCAGCTATGGCTGCGGCTATGAACATACCGAGTAAACGAATTGAAAAAATGGAGGATCTAACCCAAGAAGTAATAGATGAGCTGATGAACGTGAACGGGCCATCCGTTCTCGAAATTTACTTGATTGATAATACAATACCACCAATGGGAGATCGCGTGAAGTTTCTATCTTCCTTTGGAAAGTAAATAACCCGACGAAGAGGCTATATCAGTCTCTTCTTGGGCTTTTTGTATTCATCAGATAGTTTTGTATAATACATCTGTAAGTTCTATAATCGCATCTATTGTCTTTCCTTTAAATGCATTAGAAACTGTAAGACCTGAAGGATTTGAATAATAATACGCATCTACTTGCGCGTTATAACTATACCCCAAGCTAGCCAAGGATTGTTGTAATTCAATCGGTATATTTTTCGATCCAGTACGGGCCATAAAGTAGTCTGTGCAGTAGATTTTCACGTCTACATCCATTGTTCCGGTATGAATAACAAATAAGTCTAGATCATCTTTCACGAGCCACTGTCCTTTTGAATACAAAGAAATTCTAGTTTTCCCCAACCCGTCAATTCCAACTAAATTCATACCGAAATAATGGTTAATCATAGTGCGGACTTCGTCACCTGTTACGTGATGATTGTGATGAGCTAAATATAAATTCAAAATGACTTGTGAAGGGAGACTGCTGCAAGTTTTCAAATCCGTTAATGGAGGAATCACGAAAGTACCGATTTTCTCTGTAGTCAGCACAGGAACTCGTTCTAAGTGGAACTTGAAAGCTTGTGCAATTGCTTCATAAATGACTGGACTAGTTACTTTATCTTTATATTTATATTGATCGATATACATATCCATTACATCAATCTTGGCTAACTTGCTGATGTAATCAAGTAATTCTGTTTCCGAAATACGTGTATCTAATTGATGCGAACTTTTCACTATGTTCTGAACTTCATAGGAATACGTTAGCGGGTCCATATTCATGTGATGCCTCCTCATTGTAGAACCTCTAGATAATTATTAGATAATTATACAACAAATAAATATGCATAGTACTAAATTATTTGAAAAGGATCTATTTATAGATTTTATTTATTAAAGTGAATAATGGTTTTCCGCATAAGGCAACTCCATGTTTTCGCGTAAAGTAGTCCCTTCATAATCTGATCTGAAAATCCCGCGCTTTTGAAGGATAGGGACAACTTTATCTACAAACGCTTCTAATTCGCTTGGCAAATTTGCAATGAGCATAAAACCATCCGCTCCATTCTGTTCGTACCAGACTTCGATAAGATTAGCGACATGTTCGGGTGTACCCAGAAAAGGCGTGCGCGGTGTGGCTTCTCGTAAAGCTACTTGACGTAAAGTTAAGTTTTGCTTACGAGCTTCAGACTTAATGCGATCGGTATCGCTTCTGAAACTATTTTTGCCAATGCATCCTATCTCGGGAAAAGGTTCATCCAATGGATATTGTGAAAAATCATGATGTTCAAAGAGACGACCTAAAAAAGCAAGTGCTTGTTCAATCGTTACCAAACCAGCAAGTTCTTCGAGTTTTCGCTCCGCTTCCTCTATCGTATCTCCAATAATCGGACTGATGCCTTGTAGAACCAACAAGTCATCGGGTTTACGTCCAAGAGCTTCTGTTTGCCCCTTTACATCTATGTAATAGCGCTGCGCTTCTTCTAAAGTAGGCATAATGGCGAAAACTACATCAGCTTGTTGTGCGGAAAATGCAATACCTGCTTTTGATGAACCAGCCTGAAATATTACTGGTTGTCCCTGCGGTGATCGGCCGATATTTAGAGGTCCTTGTACAGAAAAGAACTCACCTTCATGATTCAATGTATGTAATTTATTTGGGTCGAAAAATTGCCCGGTCTGTTTATTGCGTATAAAGGCATCTTCTTCCCAAGAATTCCATAAGCCTTTCATGACGTTCACGAACTCGGCAGCCATCCGGTAACGTGTGGCATGATTTGGATGATCTTTAACTTCTTTAGTAAAATTTAATGCGGTCTTTTCCAATCCGGATGTCACCGCATTCCATCCTGCACGTCCACCGCTCAACATATCTAGTGAAGCAAATTGTCGCGCTGCAGAAAAAGGTTCGCTATAGGTAGTTGATAATGTGCCGACTAATCCGATATTCGACGTCACCGCTGCCAATGCAGAAAGTATCGTGAGTGGTTCGAATCGATTCAGGTAATGTGGATTCGATTTTTCATTAATATATAAAGCATCTGCGATGAAAACAAAATCAAATTGCCCGCGTTCTGACGTTAGGGCTTGTTGTTTATAAAATTCGAAGCTTACACTCGCATCCGATGGCATAGTAGGGTGCCGCCAGTCCGAAATCTTCTCACCAACACCGTGGATCATCGTTCCTATTTTTAACTTCTTCCTCACATGCATCGTCCTCTCCCTAGTCATGTGGATTGTTATATATAAATTATCCATTCATGTAAATTATCATGTGTGTCATGCCGGGTGTCAAGACATGAGTTTATATATCCGTTCGTGATGCAGTATGATCAGACGTTCGACTATTAAAGATGGTGAAAGGTAAGCCTTTAACAAGAAAGCCAGTTTTCATACTGCTTCTTTATACTGTGCGGAAACTTTTAGTTCATACGAAACACTAACTAATCTAAATCTATTATGACGTTATATTTTCAAGTTTTACGTAGGTACTATAATTGTTTGCAATAAGAGAACGAGTGGATATCATCCAACTCTCGGAAGTATTGAATGAAGTGCTTACGAGGATACGGAGGGATTTCGATGTACTAGAGAAGCAGAACAAGCTGATACGCACACATGGCGGAATGGAATGAATAACATGAACTTAACTATTTTTTCTTGTTAGTTTGAAGGATAGGTTAGAAATAAGTGCGTTGTAACTATTGGAATGGTTTCGTTCACAGATATGCATTATAATTCAGTACATAACTATACATATTATATATGGGGCAGCTGCATATGTATCAGACCGGAGGCGATGAGGTTGGAAAACAAGCCCAGTATGAAGACATCTTCAACAACAATTGCAGGAGCCGTCTGTTGGGGATTGATCGGTTTATTCATAGCGCCATTATATGCACGAGGATTCACGGCTTGGGATGTGGTAGCAATTCGAGGGATTTTCAGCTTTGTGTTTTTATTTGCTATTATGATGCTGTTTTTTCGTGATCAGTTACAGACACGAATAAAAGATCATTTATTTTTTGCAAGTGCAGGTATTTTCAGTCTTGCGCTATTTAACTACTTTTACTTCGAAGTATTTTCACGTTCCAGCTTGTCTCTTGCCGTGACGTTATTGTATACAGGACCGATATTCGTGATGATTTTATCGCGAATCTTCTTTAAGGAACCGCTGACCGCACGCAAAGTATTAGCATTAGCATCTGCTATTGTAGGTTGTGCATTAGTGGTTAGACTATTGCCGCTAGGATCGGAGAGTATTTCTAGTCAGACGCTGTTCATGGGAGTTCTTTCGGGTTTTTGTTATGCGCTGTACAGTATTTTCACGAAGCCAATAACGAAACGATATTCCGCCTTGACAATTACTACGTACACATTCTTTTATATGGCTTTGTTCATGTCGCTGACAAGTGATGTATGGCGTAAAGTTAATACATTCCGATATGCTGACGTTTGGATTGCCGCTTTACTACTGGCGTTGATTTCCACTGTGGCAGCGTATGTGTTGTATACATCAGGCTTGAAGCATTTAGAAGCAGGGAAGGCATCAATTCTTGCGACTATTGAACCTATTGTTGCAGTTGTAGTTGGTGTACTGTTTCTTGGTGATCAACTGCTTCCGCTACAGCTATTTGGCATCGCACTTGTGTTATATTCAGCGATTCTAATAGTAGGTAGGAAAGTGAAAAGTGGTAAATCTATGAGAGAAAATCACTATTTTTGACGACGTAAGCAAAGAAAAAGTTTTCTCTCACAAGCGCGTTTTATGATTTACGTTTCCCTATTTCATCCGCAACCACAAATGCCAAATCATCATTCCCGAATAGTTGAAGCACATCCAGCATAGTTTCATTATCTATATGAAGTTCATCGAATTCATCATTGCTTTCCACGACTTCCTTTAAGGCGGAATTTGCTTGTTGTTCAGGGTATGCTTTCTGATAAAGTACTTGTGGATCTAGCTGATGATTCGCACACCACTGGACAAACAGGCGAATCATCAAATTTTCATCGTCTTTATATTTTTGAATGACTTGTTCCTCGATACTTTTAAACTCCATAGTGCAGACCTCCCTGGTCGTTTGGTTCTTTTAAGTATAAACGAAAGAGAGACTATCTAGTAGTGAATGTGATTGATTTGATTTGGATAGAAAAAACGTTGCTCAATTCTGGCAACGTTTTTTATCTATTAATTTTATTTCTTATGCTTTACAGCGGTTAACTCTGTATAAGTTTTCCCATTTTTATCTGTACTTTTGATAATTCCAATTCCTTTTGCAAGATATTCTCTGGAACCGTTCGGGTAACGAAGTATGACGACATTGCGGAAAGAACCGGCTTTCACTTTGATCGTCTTTGTCGTGCTTTCCACTAATACTTTATAATTTTCTTCTAAATTGTATCCGGTAAAGCTTTTCCCTTGTCTTAAAGGAAATGCGGCATCAACGAAAATAAAGTCAGATTCCGCCACTCCCATCATGAGTCTGTCTTTATCTTCATAATAGACAAACTCTGCATAAGAGAAAGGAGACTTTTTACTCGTATTGAATAAGTAAGTACTTTTTCCATCTCTTCTAGTAATAAAAGTTTCTTTAGTATCTTCCATGAATGAAGGCTCATAAGTGAGGGTCAGACCACTCACTGGCGATAAACCGCCGTTTACACTAGTGGGTGCTGCGTTAGGATTCTTTTTAGACAAAGCGGATGTATATACGAATCCCTTACTTTTGCCCGCTTGTACACGCGACCATCCATTAGATGAAGAAAAGACGGTTAGCTTAGAATGATTTTTAATAGTGCCCATTCTTTCTGCGTTTTGCGATGGCTTTGCGCGTAGAACGATATCGTTCTTTGCATTTACATACATACTAGTCGTTTTCGTTGCTGCACTTGTCTCGGTGGAGAGAGCGTTAGAAAAGCCAAGCACTACTAACATAAATACGAATATCATTTTTCTCATGTACATCACTCCTCGTTAATAGTTATATGTATGCATATTTACGAACAGCTCGTAATAGGACCATACTATCAAATTATACTATTCTATTTGTCATTTTAGCAAGCTAGCAATCAAGTACTTTATTTATATTGCACCAATTATCTACCACAGCGAAAGTAGACGAAAAATTTCGATTTCCTTTAAAGTTTGCTACACTAGTAGTATCACCGCTAGTCAATAATACGAAAAAAGTTAACGAACAGTTTTGATGATAAAGCGGATAGTATATTCAAGGAGGTTTTTGAAATGGCGGAAGATCGCTACCAACGTGGTTTGGAAAAGTTAATGGAACTTACGTTATCGGGTGAAGATAACCCGGCAGGTGAGATGGAAATTGGGGAGAGCTTCAAAGATGTAGCACCGGATTTGACTAAGTATGTTGTGGAATTTGCTTTTGGAGATATTTATTCGCGACCTGGACTGGATAATAAACAGAAGGTCCTTACAACGATTACGGCTCTTGTAGCACAAGGCAAGCCACAGATTCAAATGCATATCAAAACAGGCCTTGATGTAGGCTTGACGCCGGACGAGATTATCGGCTGTATTATGCACTTGATTCCGTATACAGGATTCCCGAGCGTGCTGAATGCTTTATCTGTCGCTCAAACCGTATTTGCTGAACGTGGAGTATCGATTACAAAAATGGACGAGAAGTGAGCATATGTGTTTCGAATGGGTACATCGTAAGTGGCTTCAACCGGTGATTTTCAAAACGGTTGAAGCCACTTTTCTACTCAGCGAAACGGACTTAGTCATTACACTGATCAAATAAAGCTAAAACAGCGTAAATAACAAATGAAGTATATGTAAGTGATACTTAGTCAAATCTGTCTTTCTTTTTACAACTTCATTATACTAAACACGTGATGATCAATAACAAACAGTACAGTATACGATTAGAGGAGAGATGTTACATGTTTTCAAATGAAGAAAGAGATGCGGTCTACAAAGTGATTTATAATAGAAGAGATGTGCGAAGTTTTTTGCCGACTCCCATTCCGGAAGAAGCGATACATAACGTATTGAAAGCCGCTCACCAAGCACCGTCAGTCGGCTTTATGCAACCATGGAATTTCATCATCGTTTCATCTGATGAAACGAAAGAGAAATTGGCTTGGGCAGCGGATAAAGAAAAACGTGCGCTAGCTATTCATTATGAAGACAATGGAGAAAAAGAAACAAAGTTCCTTGGCTTAAAAATACAAGGATTGAAAGAAGCACCCATTACTATTTGCGTAACATGTGATCCTACGCGGGGCGGTTCACACGTGTTAGGACGTAACTCCATCCCTGAAACGGACATGTTGTCGACTGCCTGTGCAATTCAAAATATGTGGCTAGCGGCATGTGCGGAAGGTCTGGCGATGGGGTGGGTGAGTTTTTATAAAAAGAATGATGTACGCGATATTTTGAACATACCCCCACATGTTGAACCGGTTGCTCTTCTGTCTATTGGTTACACGGAGCATTATCCTACTGCGCCTATTCTAGAAACAGCTAATTGGGAGAAACGACGAAGTTTAGATGATTTGATTTTTACGGAGCAGTGGAATAAGAAAAAGTAAATTAGTAGAGAAACGCACAGGAAATAATTATATAGTGTGAAGTGATTACAGTAGATGGAGAAAACCATGTCAACTGTAAGTAGTCTATATTTTTTTTGGTGGTAGCTCAAAGAAGTGGAATTCATCTGTGCATTTTTTGTATAATGGTAAGACTGACATCTGTAGGGAATAGGTACATGTAAAAAAACATTTCTGTACACGCAGGTGAAAGTTATGAAGAGAGGATTTGAACGTAACGATGAGTACTAATTTTTGGCGTGATCTACCACGGCCATTTTTCATACTAGCACCGATGGAGGATGTGACGGATGTGGTTTTTCGTCACGTAGTAAGCGAAGCCGCTCGTCCGGATGTATTCTTTACCGAATTTACAAATACGGAAAGCTTTTGTCACCCAGAAGGAATCTTCAGCGTGCGTGGACGTTTGGCGTTTACGGAAGACGAACAGCCGATTGTTGCACATATTTGGGGGGACAAGCCTGAACATTTCCGTGATATGAGTATTGGAATGGCGGAACTTGGTTTTAAGGGATTGGATATTAATATGGGATGCCCTGTGCCAAATGTAGCAACAAAAGGTAAGGGGAGCGGTCTAATCAACCATCCTGAAACAGCCGCGGCAATTATCCAAGCAGCAAAAGCTGGTGGGTTACCTGTCAGTGTAAAGACTCGTCTTGGCTACACAGATATAGAAGAGTGGCACACTTGGCTCAGACATGTACTGGAGCAAGATATTGCGAACCTATCAATTCATCTCCGTACTCGTAAGGAAATGAGTAATGGGAGTGCGCATTGGGAATTGATTCCCGAGATCAAGAAACTTCGTGATGAAATAGCGCCTGACACGCTGCTGACAATCAATGGAGATATTCTCGATCGTCAAATGGGTCTGGAGCTTGTGGAGAAGTACGGTGTCGATGGGGTTATGATTGGACGCGGAATTTTTAATAATCCATTTGCATTTGAAAAAGAGAAGAGAGAGCATGATCATAAAGAGTTGCTGGATCTTTTGCGTCTTCATTTGGATCTTTTTGACAAATATTCGACAGAGCTAGAACCACGATTGTTTAAACCGTTACGTCGATTTTTCAAGATTTACGTTAAAGGGTTCCGTGGAGCAGCTGAACTAAGAAATGATTTAATGAGTACGAATACGACAGATGAAGTGCGTGCATTACTGGATAATGTAGAACTTGATTAATAGTATAGAGAATCTATAACTTAAATAATTTATTCATACATGTGAAAGCCTTCTTGCCATTCCAGAAATACTGGTATGAGCAAGGAGGCTTTTTGCATAATAGAGTCCAGGTGGAATTATATCTTCTTACTTAAATAAACCGAGTTTTTCAATACGGCGAACTGCTTCTTGCAACCGTTCTTCACTTTCTAACAACCCAACACGAATATATCCTTCGCCGTAAATACCAAATCCGTTCCCCGGTGATACTGCGACGTCTGCTTTATCGAGTAATAAATCGGCAAAGGTTTCACTTGTAAACCCTTCTGGGACAGGTAACCAAGCGAAAAACGAGCCAGTAGGTGCTGTAACGTCCCAACCAATACGTTCACATTCGGTTAGCAATACGGTCAGACGACCTTCATAGAGCGCAACTAACTCTTCAACGCATTGTTGTGGACCTGTCAATGCTTCAATTGCAGCACGTTGAACTGCTGGAAAGATACTAGTAAATAAGTGGTCTTGCAATACGTTTAAAGCTTCAATTATTTCAGAGTTACCGACTGCAAAACCGACGCGCCAACCTGCCATATTATACATTTTGGAAAGAGACAGCATTTCAATGCCGACTTCCTTTGCTCCGTCAGTTTGTAAAAAACTAATCGGCTTCTGACCTTCAAAACCAATACCACCATACGCAAAATCTTGTAAAACGGCAATCTGATGTTCTTTGGCAAATGCCACGGTTTTTTCATAAAACTCGGGTGTTGCTGTGACGCCAGTTGGATTACTTGGATAATTTAAGTACATTAGTTTGGCGTCTTTTTTCTGATCATCTGTTAATGTATCGTAATCAGGAAGAAATTCATTCTCCTTACGTAGTGGCATCGTGTCATATCGAATACCTGCTAAGCTGACACCTGATAGATAATCAGGGTAACCCGGGTCTGGTAACAGTAATAAGTCTCCTTCATTCATAATCGCTAAAGGGAGTTCTACGACGCCGACTTTTGTGCCACCGAGTACCGCAACTTCTGTTTCAGGGTCAATCGTAACATCGTATTCACGCAGATAGTATTCAGCCACTGCTTGCTTTAAAGCAAGTGTCCCTCTAAACGGAGAGTAGCCGTGTGTAGCTGGATCTTCAACGGCTTCTTGCAATGCTTTAATAATATGAGGAGGTGTTGGTTGGTCAGGGTTTCCACGTCCTAGGTTAATAACATCTCTACCTTCATCCATAGCCTTTTCTATTTTATTTAATAATAACGTAAAGAAATGCGGAGGGAGATTTTGTAATCGGTTGGACAAAGCCATAGTCTATTCCTTCTTTCTTTGATAGGGTATTTGCGTTAAGTATACATAGATCATACTAGACTTATCAATAGATGGATGGTTATTTGATTCCAGACGATTAAGAAAATTGCGCGAAAAAATAATACTTATAGAAAAAGTCGGAGATTAAAATGATTTGTCGTTATTGACCTTGACAGTTTTATTAATTCAGATTAGTATATATTTTACGCATATAATTAAATAGCAATCTCTTATCAAGAGTGACTGAGGGAAAAGGCCCGATGAAGTCCAGCAACCCCTTGAACGAAACGAGGAAGGTGCCAAATCCTACAGCATGGTTTTCCATCTGAGAGATAAGCTGAGAATATTTCAGTACTTCTTTCATTTAGAAAAATGAAAGAAGTTTTTTATTTAGAAAGAAATTTTAATTCCAGCTGTTTATGATTGTTTTTACTAGAATATAGAAAGAAGTGAGAACATGATCCAAATTCAACATTTGTCTAAGGTATATCAGACAAAAGATAAAGTGGTAAAAGGTGTAGATGATGTATCACTAGACATCGCGACTGGAGAGATATTTGGTATTGTAGGTTATTCAGGTGCGGGAAAAAGTTCTCTTATACGCTGTTTGAATTTGTTGGAAAAACCAACGAGTGGCACTGTTTTAATTGATGATGTAAATTTAACGAAATTATCAGGGGTACAACTTCGCCAGGCACGGTTGAAGATCGGAATGATATTCCAGCATTTTTATTTAATTAGTCAAAAGACGATTTTTGAAAATGTCGCATTTGCTTTACAAGCAGCGAAAATGCCGTCAGATAAAATAGAGATTCGTGTAATGGAGCTTCTTGAAATGGTTGGTCTGTCTGAAAAACGCAACGTATATCCTGCACAGTTGAGCGGGGGACAGAAGCAACGCGTCGGTATTGCGAGAGCCCTAGCAAATAATCCATCCGTTTTGCTTTGTGATGAAGCAACATCCGCGCTGGATCCCAACACGACGATGTCTATTTTACGATTGTTGAAAAAGATTAATAAAGAATTGAATATCACCATTGTTTTAATTACTCACGAGATGAATGTTGTAAAAGAAATTTGTGATCGCATGGCGATTATGCAAGACGGAAAAGTGATCGAAGAAGGGCAAGTATATGATATCTTTTCTAACCCAGTTCAACCTTTGACGAAGGAGTTTATTAGCAGTGTAGTGTCTTACGACATACCCGAAACCGTCATGTCCAATTTGGTCGGTACACTAATAAAAATCACGTTTAAAGGTGAAGTAGCGATGGAGGGCGTGATTTCCGATACTATGCAGAAATATAGAGTGAAAGGAAACTTCTTGCATGGGTCGATCGAATATATTCAAGAACGAGCACTAGGGATTTTCTTGATGGAATTGCAAGGCGAGAGTGAAGAAGTAAAGCAAGCGATTGCATACATACTAGAACAAAATGCACAAGTGGAGGTGATCCGACAACATGTTTGATCTATCTCACATCATGGAACTCATGCCGGATATTACAAAAGCATTTGGTGAAACTCTTTATATGATCGGCATCTCACTTACGATTGCGCTGATTATTGGATTGCCGCTTGGCGTTTTGTTATTTACTACAGATAAAGGACTATTTTTAGAGAACCGTGCAATTAATTCGGTTGTTGGATTTTTAGTCAATATTATTCGCTCCATTCCATTCATCATATTACTTGTGGCACTTATTCCTTTGACGAAACTAATTGTTGGAAACATAATTGGACCTGCAGCAGCTAGTGTATCGCTTTCTGTAGCAGCCATCCCTTTCTTTGCACGGATCGTTGAAACATCCATGCGTGAAATTGACAAAGGGGTGATAGAGGCGGCAATCTCAACGGGTGCTTCGCCATGGATGATTATCTGGAATGTGTTATTACCTGAATCGAAGTCGAGTATTATCCAAGGACTTACACTGACATTAATCAACTTAGTTGCTTATTCAGCAATGGCTGGATTTGTTGGCGGAGGCGGAATTGGAGATTTGGCAATTCGTTTTGGTTATTACCGATATGATGACAGTATTATGCTCGTCACCGTCGCCATTTTAATAGTGCTAGTGCAGTTGATTCAATTTGGTGGGGATCGTTTTTCAAAATTGATAGATAAAAGATAATAGGGGAGAGATGAACTTATGAAGAAACTGGTATTTGCATTCATTCTTACTGCGTTGGTTGCGGCTTTAGCGGCTTGTGGAGAGGAAAAGTCTACTGAAAAATCGGATGACGATAAAAATATTCACTTTGGTGCAACAGCAGGTCCTTATAGTGATATGTTAAAAAAAGCGATCCAACCTGCACTTGAGGAAAAAGGATATACCGTTAAAATCACTGAATTCAGTGACTATATTCAGCCAAATATTTCGTTGGACAGTGGGGATATAGATGCGAACCTGTTCCAAAACATTACGTATTTGGAAAACTTCGAGAAAGAAAATAATATGGAACTCTCTGAATTAATTATAGTACCAACCGCACCATTAGGTATCTATTCAAATAAATATAAATCTCTTGAGGAAATTGAAGATGGATCAACCATCACTATTCCAAATGATCCAGTTAACGCAGCGAGAACGTTATACGTATTGGAAGATGCAGGGTTAGTGAAAATGGATGATGAAATTGACCAATTGACGGCATCTGAAAAAGACATCACGGAAAACCCAAAAAACTTGGTGATTCAGCCGGTTGAGGCGGGGCAATTGCCTCGTTCAGTAGAGGGAGCTGATTTGGCTGCAGTTCCTGGAAACTTTGCAATTGCAGCAAATATGGATTTGTTAGACGCTCTGGCTTTAGAAGATATGCCTGATCAGTTCCGAAATGTTGTGGCAGTGAAAACAGAAAACGTAGATAAGCAATTTGCGAAAGATATTATTGAAGTAGTAGAATCCGAGCAGTTTTTAGAAGTGATTGAATCTGATTTTAAAGGTTTCGGTAAACCAGCTTGGATGGAAAAGTAATAGTTGTATGTAAAGTATTAAGGTAAAAAAATATACCAGACTTGAAGACGATAGAAAGTGTCTTCAGGTCTGGTATTTTCCTGTGCTTTTTACTCTGTTTCCACCAATACAATATCATCTATAATTGGCACATCACGTTTTAATTCCGTGAGCATTTCTTCATCTACAGTGCTATCGATTTCACATATTGTAATAGCGGGCCCGTCAATAGCAAAACGTTCATTTGCCATACGAGCAATATTGATTCCTCTTCTTGAGAGAATGCCTAAAAGATCTGCAATAACACCTTTTTGATCGGTGTGGCGAATCAATAGTGCCGGACGTTCACCTGAGAATTTTAACGGATAATCGTCAAGTTCTTGTACTTCGATTTTACCTCCTCCAAGCGAACTGGCGAGGACTTTTATTTTATTGGTCGGTCCTGTTAACTCGACAAGCACGGTGTTTGGATGATAGCTACCGAGCACACGTTTCGTGAACTCGTATTCTAATCCTGTCTCTATCGCAAGTTCTTTCGCATGCGGAATTCTTTCATCTGTCGTATTGTACCCCATGACACCAGCCAGAAGCGCCAAATCGGTACCGTGTCCTTGATAAGTAGTCGCAAAGGAACCCATTAGTGAGAACTTCGCATGAATTGGTTGCTCGTTCAATAGCTGAAACGCAACGTTTCCAATTCGAACAGCTCCAGCAGTGTGTGAGCTAGATGGACCAATCATGACAGGGCCAATGATTTCATAGGCACTTTGATATTTAGCAGGAGCACCGTTGCTTTTTTCTTTTTGCTCTTTTTCTTTCCCGAATACTTGGGTTTTCAGTCTTTGACCAGTAGGTGTACCAGCAAGTCCACCGATTCCAGTTTCGCGCAGTGACTCTGGCATATTCTGTCCTACTTCGTGCATGACATGGATCACTTCGTCTGGAGGAATGATGCTCACCACCCCTGCCATTGCCATATCTGCAGCAGCTTCAGCTGTGATAGCATGTAGTCCATTTCGAATGATACAAGGGATTTCTACAAGACCTGCCACAGGATCACAAACGAGTCCCAATGAGTTCTTCAGCGCAATACCTATTGCGTGACCGACTTGGTCAGGTGTGCCGCCAGCAAGTTCCACTAATGTTCCTGCCGCCATTGCAGTAGCAGAGCCGACTTCTGCTTGGCATCCTCCCGCAGCCCCTGAAATGGAAGCACGATTCGCGATGACTAACCCTAGCGCAGAAGCCGTGAACATGGATAAGACGATTTGATCGCGTGTGTACTTGCCGCTATCGAGCGCATGTACAAGTACTGCAGGCAAAATCCCTGCTGATCCTGCAGTGGGGGTTGCGACAATTCGTCCCATATTCGCGTTTACTTCTGAGACCGCCAGTGCATTCGCAGCGGTGTGAAGGGTAGAAGGATGAACAAAAGAGTTCCCTTTTTCGGCATAGCTATATAAGCGCTGTCCGTCGCCGCCAGTTAGTCCTGTGCGTGACATAACAGAAGTAGTCGTCCCTTTGCGCACTGCTTCTTCCATCACCGTAAATTGTTCTGACATTTTCTTGATGATAGTTTCTCTCTGCATGCTTTTTTGCTTGATTTCGGATTGAATCATCAACTCGTAAATCGGCGTATGATCCTGTTCCGCATGCTCGATCAGTTGGTTTAAACTCGTGAATGCCATATGTGTTTGCTCCTTAAAGAGAACTGTTCAGATATAAAGATTCAAGAACCGTTCTCATTGTATTTAATATAAAACATTGCATCTATTGAAAGCGCTTACCTCCAATTATTTGTTATTTTACGTGAAATGTCAATTAATCGAAAAGATACCGAAGTACCTAATATCCAGTACCACGTATGTTTTTTAGCAACTTTGAAGATCTGTTAGCAACTAATGAAATAAGTTGTTGAATGATTTCTTTAGTTTCCTTAGTATTCGGCCGATAAGCCATATAATTAACCTTTTTCTCATGAACGTTTACTAATTTATTCTATAGTGTTAAATGAATAGTTTCAATGATTTGCAACGAACTGGATAAGCCCAATACAATCATCTTATGGTATGATGAATCAATGAAAATAGAAGTATGTAAATATATAATACGATTTGCAATGTAGGGGGATTTTTATATGAATGAAGAGACAAATTCAGTACAAGGAATTACAGAACTCAAAGAACAAATTATAAAGTATGAGAAAATCATAGAAGATTTATCAGCACCAATTATTCCTTCTATCGTACCGGAAACGATTTTAGTTCCGCTAACTGGTGCTCTTTCAGTAGGACGTTTTATGCATATCCAAGAAAAAATTGTGCAAAGAATACCTGCTAACAACATCGTGACAGTAGTCTTTGATTTCACCGATATCAGCACCTTGGCAGTGGAAGAAAATATGGGATATGAGCTATTGAGTGAAAAAATCAATGAATTAGTCAGCGTATTACAATTGATGGGCACAGAAACTATTTTTGTAGGTTTTTCACCGGCATTTGCTCAAAATTTAATTCTATCCAATGTATCGAACTTTAATCAAATCCGTGCATTTACGAATTTCCGTGAAGGTCTTCGATACTTATTAGATCAAAAAGGCATGGAAATTGTTTATAAAAAATAAACTAATGCCTGTGCAACAGCGGATTTTTAGTCTACTGTTATACAGGCATTCATTTATTACTTTACACTACGTCGAACGACCAATACGTCACATGATGCAGTCAAAACAATTGCCTCAGAGACAGAGCCTAGAAAAAAATGCTCAGCGTTCTTTACTCCTTGCGCCCCGCAAACGATTAAGTCAGCTTCTACTGCTTGTGCAAGGTCTTTGGAAATATTTACTTTCGGATCGCCATGTGTGATGTATGTTTCCACATGGTCAATACCTTCTTCTTTAGCAATGGTTTTATAGCTATTCAGCAAATCCCTTATGTGTTGCTCTTCCCGTTCGCGATAAGAAGTGTCATCTTCGTCAATCGAAAACATATCAATGACGCTGACGATGTGCAATCTAGCATTTTCTTCCAGCTTTACAATGTCTATCGATTTATAAAAAGCCAGTTTTGCTTCAATTGAACCATCTACCGCGACCAGAATATCCATATATTCATTCATCTGTCAAATCTCCTCTCAAAAATCAGGATAACCTTTCATTCGTCTGATGTAATAAATTTAGTATGGTAATAATTTACTTCTTATTATACCATGCTTATAAGTGAAGTTTTATAACATTCAGAAAAATGGATCAACTAGTTGTATAAAAATTTAAAATGAACATACTACACGTATTAACAAGGGCGTTAGAATAAGTTAGGAGGTAAAGAACATGACAAATCTAAATAAGAAGTTATCAACAGAGCAACAGGAAAAGATACTCGAAACACTTCAATCACGTTTCGCTAGTAATATGGTTCGCCACACAGATATGGACTGGTCATCATTACATGACAAGCTAATAGAGAATATGGACAAGCTATGGTCCCTCCATGAGATGGAAGTCACTGGAGGTGAGCCGGACGTGGTAGACTATGACGAAACCACAGACCAATACATCTTTTTTGATTGTTCAGCAGAGAGTCCTGTAGGTCGTCGCAGCGTTTGTTATGATCGAGAAGCTTTGGAATCTAGAAAGAAGAACAAGCCAGAAAACAACGCAATGGATATGGCGAATGAGATGGGAATTGAATTATTAACAGAAGAACAATATAGATGGCTCCAGCAATTTGGCGAATTTGATAGAAAAACATCGAGCTGGGTTCAGACACCCGAAGAAATTAGGAAACGTGGTGGCGCTCTTTTTTGTGATCGTCGATATGATCAAGTGTTTTTGTATCACAATGGAGCAGAGTCGTATTATGCCGCGAGAGGGTTTCGAGGCTTACTCAGACTGTGAAATGAGATAGTAATACAGTTTGCGTAGATTCGATTAATCATTCTCTTTTTAGTGTATTTCATCTATGGTAAGATAGAGAAAAGAGTAGTTTGATATGGGGATATAGTATGAGATATAGAGGTAGAGTAGTGGCTGTGTGTATTGTGATATTGTTCAATATTTTGCGTTACGGCTATTACCATATCTATTTATGTTATCTTTTTGAGAAGAGTTTCTTTGTTTTGACAGGGATTTTTTTGCTGGTTGCCTGGATAGGTGGTAGACAATACGATGTAGCCAAGTTTTACGCAGAGAAAGATCCGCTAACCAACGCCTACAACCGGCGGGCAATAGATAAGGTATTTAAGAAACAGGTTTCTCAATATAAAAATCAAAGGAAGAAAATTGGCGTAATCTTGATAGATCTTGATGATTTCAAGTATATAAATGATACATTCGGGCATCAAACAGGTGATGAATTATTACGTTGCGTCGCTGAATGTATTATGAGTAACTCAAAAAAAGAGGACTATGTTGTACGCTGGGGTGGCGACGAATTCGTGCATGTAATTCTCGATCTAAAAGAGGATACTCTTTCAGAATATGTTCGGAGTTTAAGAAGTAAATTATCTGATTTGGATGTAGAATCGGTCAGCGCGGTAAGTGCTTCGATCGGAATCGCAGTTTATCCAGATGACGGAGAGACTTTTGAGGTGCTGATTCAGAAGGCAGATACATCCATGTACGAAATGAAAAAAGCATAATTAGTTTCTAATCCTTGTTCAGTCTGCATAACAGAATGAACAAGGATTTTTGAAATGAAAAAATGGTGGAGAGGTATTAAATGTAATATGGACTTCGGTAATAAGTTAATGAATGATGCTACTCGGATATATAAGCTAGCTAGTAATTACGCTTAAACTTCTTATGTTCTTTCAATGGTCGCCGTAATTTCCACTCCCGTCAAAGCTTGCGTAGCTAAACGATCAGCTTCGCTGTTTTTCTTGCGTGAAATCAGTTCATAACGTGGATGGAGCCCTAAAGATTCCATCTTTTTTTCAACTGTATTGGCCCAACTGTATAGTTCTTCTTCAATTACAGGCCATTCTTCGCTTAAATGATTGATTACGACCCGTGAGTCACCCTTAATCGCAATGGGTAAGTGGTGCGCTCCAAGTGTTTCAAGTTCTTGCAAGCATAGATGAAGTGCTGCATATTCTGCTTCGTTGTTTGAAGATAAGTGTGAAGCAATGGCGTTTTTTCGTAGTCTATAAGATTTACCATTTTGGTTATAATAAAGTACGCAACCGAGACCGGCCAACTTTGTATCCCAATCGAAACCACCGTCGAAGTATACAATGATATTATGTGGCTCTGTTTCAATGCCCTTCAAATAGCCTTTTAATTCCTTAATAGTCCAGGAACTATCAAACTGGTCTGTGAATTTTATTTGTTTTGTGCGACCTGTTTTCTCTAAGTCCTCAGCAATTAGCAGTGCTTGGTCTGCAGGTAATTCTTCGGACTTGAAAACGGTTGGTGTTCCTTTTTTTGATGTATAGTGCCATTCAATTAATACATTCAAAGTGATCCCTCCCATATACTCAGTTTAGCCAATAAAAATAGATAAAAACCCATTAGTATGTAAATTATATTTACATAAAGGAGGTAAAGAATATGACCTTGTATAGCTGTTCAGAATGCAAGAAAGCGTATCCTATTGAAGTCACATGGTGGAAATGTGAATGTGGTGGTCTGCTGGATTTAGTACAGTCGGAATCAGACAAGAAGTATGATAATTGGACGAGCCAAAGATCCATTTGGAGATATTTTTCTTCAATGGTAGGTAGTGAGTATTTAACGGGTTGGCGTTCTATTACACTTGGAGAAGGTCAAACACCTTTACTTGAATTAGATGAATCCACATCAAACACGTTTATCAAAGTAGATTTCATGATGCCGACACTTTCTTTTAAAGATCGAGGTGCAGCAGTACTCGTGACGCTGGCAAAACAGTTGGGTGTGAACAAGTTGATTGTAGATAGCAGTGGTAATGCGGGAACAGCCATTGCTGCATACAGTGCCAAAGCAGGAATAGACTGTGATGTTTATGTAAGTGTGAATACATCACCCAATAAATTGGCGCAAATTCAAGCGCATGGAGCAAATATTAAAACAGTGAGTGGAACAAGGGAAGATGTGGCGATTGCAGCTCAATCTGCAGTTGAGGAGGAGCAAGTATTTTACGCAAGCCATGTCTACAATCCGTATTTTTACGAAGGTACAAAAACGTATGCTTATGAAGTTTATGAACAATTGGGGACAGTACCTGATACAGTATTGATACCAGTAGGAAATGGAACGTTGTTATTGGGTGTTTACTATGGCTTTAAAGAGTTGCTTGAAGCAAAGAAAATTGACTATATGCCGAAGATCATCGCGATTCAAGCTGAGAAATGTGCACCGCTTGCGAAAGCATTTGAAAGTGGGGAACTTACAGCCAAGTCGGTCGTGAATGAAGGAACTCTTGCAGAAGGTATTGCCATTGCGTCACCAGCCAGGTCCAAACAAATAGTAGAAGCTGTTAGGGAGACTGATGGTACGTTCATTACTGTTTCTGAGGATGAAATTTTAGAAGCTCGCGTAAAGCTTGCGGCCAAAGGGTTTTATGTAGAAATCACTTCTGCTATTAATTATGCTGGATACACTAAATATGGGAATTCTAAAGATGAAGTCATTGTAATCCCGTTATGCGGAGCAGGCATCAAGTCTTCAACATAAAAAATCCTGCGCGGAAAGCCGCCATGTATAGTACACATGATTACTTTCCGTACAGGAATCATTGATTATTATGCGGTTTCCGTATTACTTTGACTCTCTTCGACATCTGGCTCACCTAACACACCTTCTGTTTGCGCAACGACAACAGCACATGCAGCATCACCAGTAATGTTGACAGCTGTGCGTACCATATCAAGTAGGCGATCTACTCCGAGTACTAGCGCAATTCCTTCAACCGGAAGCCCCACTGATGTCAGAACCATTGCTAACATGATTAATCCTGCACCTGGAACAGCAGCTGTTCCAATACTAGCCAGTACTGCAGTTAAAACAACAGTAAGTAACTGTCCTATAGTTAACTCGATACCATAAGCTTGTGCAATGAATATAACGGCTGCACCTTGCATGATCGCGGTGCCGTCCATATTAATAGTAGCTCCAAGCGATTGAGTGAATGAACTGATAGACTCGGGTACTTTTAACTTCTCCTGAGCTGTTTTCATTGAAATTGGTAGTGTCGCAGCAGAACTTGCCGTACTGAACGCGACAACCTGAGCCGGAAAGAAGTTCTTGAAGAACCAGAGCGGACTACGCTTTCCAATGAATGCGACCGATCCACCATAGACGACAATCGTATGGATTAGAAGAGCCCCGAGAACGACCCCCATATACATACCCATTACCTTAAGTGCGTCAATCCCTTGACTTCCCACAGCAGACGCAATCAAACCGAATGCTCCGTATGGCGCGAATTTCATAACAAACGTGATCAGGTACATAATGAGTTCATTAACTTGCTCGAATAATTCTTTCACTCTTTCAACTTTACTCCCCATCATTGCCATTCCAAAGCCAACCAATGCTGCAAAGAAGATAATCTGAAGCATATTGCCTTCTGCCATAGCACTAATCGGATTTGTAGGAATAATGCCTAATAGTGTTTCCGCTACTGGAGGAGCTTCTTGCGCTTCATATGTGGCATTAGCTGTTTCAAAGTTACCTCCTACACCCGGCTTTAGCAATAGACCGAGAGAAATCGCGATGACAAGAGCAATGGCTGTTGTAATCAAGAAAAATCCAAGGGTCTTTCCACCAATTCTACCTAATTTCTTCGGATCACCAATTCCAACCGTTCCAAGAACAATTGAAATGAATACCACAGGGACAACTAGCATCTTCATGAGATTCAAGAAAATTGTACCAAGTGGTTTAAATAGAAATGCATCAGCTTTTGTAAAAATACTAGGCATGAAAATATTTAATACTAAACCGACGACTACCCCTGCAATAAGTGCAATAATGATATTTCTGGCCAACTTCATAAATATCCCTCCTTAATATAAGGTATTCAATAATCAACATACATATGAAAGCGCTTACTTTCTATTATTCGACATACTTGGTAGATTGTCAACCTAATTAGGTAGATACTTAACCAGTTATTGAATAGTTCAAGAGAAACAAAGAAAGTGAGTACGGTCGGTGTGTTGATACATTCATAACTAAATAATTCGCAGGAGAAAGAAGATTGATGTAAGTTAAGTTTCTGAAGAGGACATTGCATAGAAAACGTACAATCAGGAGTATAGACATTATTACATCATCGCGAGTCTTAAGTTATGCGGGTAATGTTGCATGAGAGGCAAAGGGGCAGGTATTCATCAGAATCTTATGTAAATCAAACTGTATAAATAAATTGATACCTTTCAAAATTCAAAGTATTATTTGGTTTTTAATGTGAGTCGCTGTACAATTAGGTTATCTATGAATTAATTCTTATATTAAGATAGGAAGTGTGTCAACTGAAAAAGAGAGGCCGCCGAGTGGGAGCTGATGGCGAGAAAAGTCGTCAATTACTTTTAGAAATTTCTGCAATGCAATTCGCTATTCATGGTTTCCATAAAACGAAGATTAGTGAAATCGTGAAAGAAGCAAACGTCACACAGCCAACATTCTACTTATATTTTAAAAATAAAGAAGCCGTATTTCAGGAATTAGTCGATATGTTTAAAGAAAAGTTATATCATCATGTAGCACAAAGCAAACTTCCCGCAGATATAGCAGAAGAAGGTCTAAAGGGGCGAATTGCTTATGGGTTGTGTGCTGTTTTTGAGCTCTTTCAGCAACATGAAGAAGTTGCACGAATTGGTTTTGTCATTTCGGAAGAAGCAGCTAACATTAAAGAACAAATGACTGCACAAATAGAAAGTAATCTTAAAGAAGAAGCAGAGCTTGGATATTTTCATACAAATATAAACTTTGGCGTTGTCGCTGCTGCAATGGTTGGCGCGATTGAATATCTGGCAATCACCAAACTTTGGACAGGAACACATAAACCAGAGGAATTGGCAGAAGAGATTACAAATTTATTTTTATTCGGATTAAAAAATAACTATTCAATAGAGATTTCTTAAATAAAATGTTTGATATCGACTTCTATTGAACGACTAACTAAATAGCAATCTTATTTTTTATGTGCTCTTTGAGTAAACAAACCTGTAAAAAGTATTGACACATATATTTGTTTACTATAAAATCAATGTCAACATTAGTTAGAATAAGGTTTACTCAAAGGGGATCATACATATGATGGATTCAAGAAACAGATTAAAAATGATGATTGTAACCGCATTATTCGCTGCCATTATTGGTATTATGGCACAGCTAACGATTCCACTACCTTTAGTTCCGATTACAGGACAAACACTTGCAGTCGGTTTAGCAGCGACTATTTTAGGTTCACGTTATGGAACCATCTCTGTACTAGTATATTTAGCGATGGGCGCGGTAGGGATACCAGTATTTTCAGGCATGTCTTCGGGGTTAGGTGTGATTTTTGGACCCACTGGTGGATTTCTGATCGGCTTTATCCCAACGGCATTCATTACGGGGTATTATATGGAGCGCACAAGTTTCAAACTACCAAATGCAGTTATTGCAAATATCATTGGAATGTTCGTCGCCTTAGCGTTTGGTACAGTATGGCTAAAATTTATTGCGGAACTTTCTTGGACAGCCGCTGTGATGGCTGGCTTCGTGCCATTTTTAATCGGTGGTTTCATCAAGGCATTTCTTGCGGCATGGGCAGGTATTACGGTTCGCGGGAGATTGCTTGCTAACCGACTATTGCTTGCTTAATTTTATTTCAGATGATGTAAAACGTTAATTCATATAATATGAGTTAACGTTTTTTTAATATGTTAGTTCATTATTGCTTCACATTAATTGGATAAGAAAAGCAGTTGGATTTTTGTTGAGTAATTGGTAGAATGATTTTGTAATGATAGAACAGATACTTATTACTAGACTAGATGATCCGTGAAGAGGGTATACAACTTGAGATTGGAATGATATATCGGTGGCGGAAACTAAGAGAAGATCCCCATTGAAAAAATGAGGGAAGCAGTTTTAGGAGGTATTACCATGAAGATTGCTGTGGCGGTAGATGGCTCAAATAATGCATTACGGGCAACAGATTATGCAATCATGTTAGTGAAACAATTTTCTGAAGCTAAACTGGAATTGATCCATGTGATCGACTTCAATAAAGAAGATGAGCGATTATTAAAACAAAGTCCTCATAGTCTTGCTATGTATCAAAAGAAGAAGATGCAATCTGCACTGAAATTAGTAAATGATAGTGGAATAGTAGCGGAAGTTACAATGCTTCGTGGGAATCCGCATCAGCAAATCATTAAACACGTAAATGCGAATGATATCGATCATCTCATCCTAAGCAGTCGCGGTTTAAGATTACTTAAGAAGTTAGTTATGGGTAGTGTAAGTCAAAAAGTCATCAAACATGTAAATAGCTCTGTGACGATAATTAAATAAACAATATAAACCAGAACTGCCGTAGCGTATCCTACAGATATGTTACGGCAGTTTTTTTAGGATCTTTTACTGTCGGCATATGCCGGTTCTGGTCTTTGCATTTTCATATCGGTGATTGAAGAATTACCTTCCCACTTATCCAGTATCACAGCATTGGCTGTGTTGCCAAATACGTTCAACAATGTACGGAAGCCATCAGTCAAACGATCCACTCCAGCGACAAGCGCAATACCCGCAAGAGGTAAATTGGCTGCGGCAAGTACAGTGGACATCATAATGATACCTGCACCTGGCACACCTGCTGTACTAAATGACACGACAAGTGCACTGACAATGATGGCTAGGATTTGTGCGCCACTCAGCTGGATATCAAATAGCTGAGCAACGAATAAAGCATTGAATGTCTGCAAAATGCAAGCACCGTCACGTTTCAAGGCAGTTCCTAAAGGTATCGCAAAACCTGCAATCTCTTCTTTCATTTTAAATTCTTTTTTGCTATTTTCCATGGCGGCCGGCAATGCTGCATTAGAGCTAGCCGTACCGAATGCGATACCGAATGTCGGCTGGAAGCTTTTCCAGAAGTGCTTTGGAGACACATGTAGGAAGCTTAGAATAACAAAGTAAGCGATAGCCATCAGTGTCAAAGCTAAGATTAATCCTAAAATATAAACAAATAATTTTTGCACAATATCAAGACCTTGTGTGGCAATTACAGAACTGATTAAGGCGAAAACACCTATTGGAGACAATTTCAAAACAAGCATCGTAATCTTTTCTACGATAGTGTGCACGCTTTCTACAAATGAAAGAAATGGTTTTGCTTGACTGCCAGCCATACGAATTCCGATGACAACAATAATTGCCGTGAAGATAATCTGCAACAAATTCCCTGTGGCGAACGCTTCGAATGGATTGGTAGGAACTATCGAAATCAACCATTCAAGAATACCTTGTCCTTCCTTTGCCTCTCCTGCTGCCACTTCCCCTAAGCCATCTACCATATTCCCGGGTTTCAATACTGAAGCCGTGATATAACCAATGACAAGCGCGAGTATGCTTGTGCTGATATAAAGGAACAATAGCTTCCCTGTTAACCGTCCAACTTTTTCAGAGTGATCTATACTAGAGAAACCTACAATTAATGATGTAAACACAATGGGTACTACTACGAACTGGATTAAGCTCAAGAAAATTTTACCGATTGGAGAAAGTACGTATTCATTCAATTGCGGTACTGCTTGCGGGAGAAAGATATTTAGAATAATCCCGAAAATAATACCTAACACGAGACCGACTGTGATTTTTGTTGAAAGTTTAATAGAAAACAACTCCTTAAATCCTTATTGATATAGTAGGTTTAATATAATGAAATATATATGTTTTGTCAATACTAATAATTCTAACTATTGCAAGAGTGTATAGTAGTCGCTAATTTTATTGAGTCTTGTTCAATAAGATCAAATGGTATTATGATGAATTGAAACAACTATCTTAAGAAAGAGCAATTATGTATACAACTAATATTAAATCATATAAGATACCCCTATAGGTATGTAAGGGGGGGACGAGATGAAAGAACAATCGTATGAAAATCATACACGGGTGACACCTTTGCAACATTACATTTGGTTACCGTTAAGCTTTCTATTGCTTTTGATAACAGCGATCTATGGAATTTATCAATTTGTAAAGCATGGTTTTTCAATGCAGATTTTGCTATTATTCGCTGTCATCGTTCTTGCTATTATTCCAGGGATGCTCGCACGGATTTATGCGTTGTCTTTGCAAGATCGATTAATCATCACAGAGGAACAGCTTCGTTACTTTATGTTGACGGGTAACCGTTTAGTTGCACAATTGACGAAATCACAATGGATTGCATTACGATTTGCTTCAGATGAAGAGTACGTGGAGCTTGCGAATCGGGCAGTAGTGGAAGATCTGTCACCAGATGAAATTAAGAAATCTATAAAGTCATGGAGAGCAGATCATCAGCGTGTGTAATGAAAATAGAGAACACAGGATCTGAATTAGATCTGTGTTCTCTTTTAAGTTGGTTACATATTATATATCGCTAATTATCGATATATTGATAGGAAAAAGGCTGAAGATAAACTACATATCATGACAAGTAAAAATACCATATCTATCCCAGTATACCGTGTAGGATAATAATATGTCCTTGCAGCACCCATCTGATACTGTTTCGCTTCCATCGCAACTGCAATGCGTTGCGCGCGCCGTATACTTTGGGCAAATAGCGGAACTGTATAGGACTGCAATCGTTCATAGAAACCTCTAAATCCTTTTGAAAACTGGATATTTCGTACTTTTAAAGCATTCCTACGAATTTGTAGCTCTTCAGTTACAGCAGGAATTAAACGAAAAGCTGCAATAAAGCTATAGGCATATTTGGACGGCAGACGAAACTGTTGCATCATAGCATAAAAGAATAGTACAGGTTGGATAGTTAAGATAAACGTAAAGCCAACGAAGCCGAATGAAAGTGACTTACTTCCGAGCAAAAGCGCGTGTTGAATACTCTCTTCAGAAATCTTGAATAGCCCCCATTGCCAAATCACCGCTTCACCCTTACCGAACAACAACATGGTCAACCCAGTGGATAGGAATGAAATAGCTAACGGAATGGAAAGCAATGAAAGTTTCTTCAGCGAATAACCGCTAAATACATAAAATAATATTCCATATAAAATAGCTTGTGAGATAGCAAAAGATAAACTTTGATTTACGAGCGTAATAATCAAGAACGCAAAAAATACGATAAATTTTAACGCAGGATTGACTCGGAATAACCAGGTTTCGCGTTTAGGTGTGAACCAATTGAACACTCTTCGCACCTCCTACTCCATTAGCCGTATGCACAACACCATCAACTACAGTCCAAACAGCAGTAGCGAAGTTTTCTACTATTTCTGTATCATGCGTAACCATCAAAATTGTCATGCCTTCAGTGCGCAATTGTTCCAGCTTCTCAAGAATGGCGAAGGTGTTTCGTGCATCCTGCCCGAAAGTAGGCTCATCCAGTAACAAAATGTCTGTACTAGGAGTAAGAGCAGTTGCGACACTCAAACGACGCTTTTGACCCGTAGATAGCTGGTAAGGATGGCGCGAAACAGAATCAGGTAAGTTAAATAAGCACATCAATTCTTTCGCATATACGTCTGCATCATCTTTTGGCATGCCGTGTAAAGATACGGTTAACTCTTCCGTAATCGAGTTCGTCACAAATTGTAGTTCGGGATTTTGAAAGACGAGCGACAGACCTTGCGGGAGTTGCCGTTTCTTCTTTTTCCACGTAATGGGTACACCGTTCACTTCATAGATACCGCTAGTCCGAAGTAATTGCATGAGAGATAAAAGTAATGTACTTTTACCAGAACCATTTTCGCCAACAATTGTAATCCAGTCACCGGCCTGTACAGTCGCATGTTTGGCAGAAATCTTCTCCATTTGACCACGATGGCCGTGAAAGTCCTGGATTTGAATTTTCTTTTGTGATGAAACGGCTTGACGATTTATCATCATTAATTGAAACGCATCAGATGTTTTATATTCTTCCCATACCCCTGGGTACCAAATACCATATCGTTTCAGTTGTTCTTGAAAGTTTGCAAAAATATATGCTGGTGAACCATCTGCGATTATGACGCCATGATCATTAAACAACACAACACGATCTACCCAGTCAGCAATCAAATTGATTTTATGCTCCACAATGATCACAGTTTTATCAGCGGTTGCCTCTTTAATAGAAGACCAAATCTGTTGCGTGCCGTCCGGATCCAATAATGCAGAGGGTTCATCCAGAAATAGCACGTCAGGTTCTAATAATAAAACAGAAGCCAATGCTAACCGTTGTTTCATACCTTGAGACATTTCATTGATGGGCGTGTGGACATCTTTCAAATGCAAGTCCACACGCTTTAACACTTCTTCAATAAGAAGTGCCATTTCTTCACGCGGAACTTGAAGATTCTCTAAAACGAATGCAAGTTCTTCATCTACATAGGTCATACAGAATTGTGTGTCTGGGTCTTGGAAAACGAACCCCCATGAGTCAGGTAACAGAATGTCTGTTGCTTTCATTGGCAGTTCGATGGAGCTTGGTATAATGCCGCTCAGTACTTGGAGTAAAGTGGATTTCCCACAACCACTAGGACCAAGCATGAGAACTTTTTCGCCAGACTGAACAGAGAAGGAGAAGTCTTTAAAGACCAAAGCATCTTCTCCTGGAAACTTCAGTCGTAAATCTGTAACGCTGATGTTATTCATAGTTGGATCATACCTCCGCTTTTACTGATCAAGCATCGTATATTCTTTTTTATCAACAGGTCGAATGAGCGACGTCACACCTGTTGCTTCTAGCGCTCTTACAATGAGCACAGCAAAAATACCCGTGAAGATGAATGCGCTGATTGCACGTAATCCGTATTTTACAATGAGTGCCCATGTTTCGAGTGCTGCGTAACCATAAACCAAATCAAGTCCGAAACTTGCAAGACATGACGCGATTCCTGCTAATCCAGCAATTAAAATAGAATAGCGTTTATAACGGAATGCAGCGAACAATAATTCCGCAGCAAGACCCTGTGCGAGTCCATACATCAATACTTCAATACCATGACCAGCAAACGCAGATAAGGAAGCCCCTGCAATACTTGCGATGAGTGCAGTACCTGGTTTTCGTAATAATAAAAAGGCGAACGGCCCGACCATGAACCACATACCGTAAAGCAGTTGACGCGCGACAGGCATGATCGGTTTGACGACAGTGTATAAATCATCCCAAAACTTCATCAGCACGCCAAACACAACGCCAATCATGATGGTAATCAATAAATCGGTGAACTTTAACTTTTTCAAACTCTTCCACTCCTTGTTATTTTTTCATACAAAAAAGCCGTCTGAAGAGCAGACGGCCGAGGAAGGAAAGAGATTCCTGTATAATTCCATCGATCACGCTCTCTACGCTGGCATTACCCAGATCAGATTAACGGTCAGCAGTGGATTCATCTGCTATCTCAGCCTGATTCTCTCAAGCACCCGGACGGACAATCATGTAAGCAATCCTAGTATACAGCACGTTGAATTGTGTGGCAACTTATGAAATGACTACATGTTCAATAAAATGCTTGCAGTTTAAATTGAACATATTGTACTGAAATCCTGATATACTAATAGGATAGAAATGTTCATAATTAAATTCTCGATATAATGGAAATAGAGTGTAAAAGGAGTTTTCACATGACAAAACATATAGCGTTTATTGACGTGGAGACGACAGGTATGAGTGCCGAGGCGAGTGAAGTGATCGAGTTAGGCGTTATGCTGGGAGAGTATGAAAATAACCGTATTGTTCGGGTCGCTGATGAGTATTGCGAGTTTCAAGAACCGTTCTATTCCATTTCTCCGACGATTACGAATCTCACGGGCATTACCGATCAGATGGTAAGAGGGAAGTCGCTTGATATGGATAGAATTCTAAAAATACTTGATCAAGCAGACGGTATAGTAGCACATAACGCATCATTTGATAGGGGGTTCGTCAGCCGGCTATTACCTGAAACGCTCGATATGGACTGGTATTGCTCCGTCAGACAAATCAAATGGAAAAATTACGGCTTTGAAAACGGTAAACTGCAACAATTGCTGAGAGCGCACCGAATTCAAGTGCATAATGCCCACAGAGCACTTGACGATGCAAAAAACCTAGCACTCTTACTGAACTCGTCCAATCCGAATCTGACGGATGATACATTCATCTCCTATTTGATGAATAAAGCACCGATGAAGAAACCAGCCAAATCAAGATTTTAATAGTAGCGAATGATGTCCGGGAATACTTCACCGGGCATCTTTTTTGTATGGTTTAAGGTTTAAATCATGGGAAAGTGAGTCTTATAACAAAATCAAAGTATAGAATGATGACACAAAGACGTCATGGAAGTATGCTGAATTCTTATGTATAAACCAATCTGCACATCTTTTTCATAATCTTTTTCTATACTTAAAATATAGATGGCTAGGAAGTTTATTGAAGACTATAGAAGAGATGGGAGACAAATGAAAACGAAAGAGAAGAATCAGCGAAGAGAAATATAGGTCTACTGAAAACTATGAATGAATATGGGCGATGCCGCTTAAAAGCTTTTCATGTGCAAAGTTTTTTCATATATTTTTGCTATACTACTTTTGAAATAATTAGACAAAGGGGATATGAAAATGAGTAAAAAAATTCAAATGGGTATATTTTTGCTGAGTGCGATACTGATCAGTGGATGTAGTGACGATGCACAATCGAATGAACAGAACAATCAACACATGATGAATCAAAATAGCAACGAAGGAAATCATCACATGATGGGTGACTCTGCAATGGGTAACGGGCATATGAGCCATGATGACGTAGTGCGTTTAGAAGACTCGACAGGTGAAAATGAATTATATATTCCACCGTTATTAACTAGTGAAACGACAGAGGGGACTGAGTATATTGTTAAGGCGCAAAAAGGTAAGGTGAATATATTTGAAGGTGTGACTACAGAAACTTTAGGATATAACGGTGATCTATTAGGTCCGGTTCTTCAATTTAAAAAAGGTGAAACCGTTAAAATTAAAACAATAAATGAATTAGAGGAGGAGACAACGTTTCATTGGCATGGTTTAGAAGTGTCTGGTGAGGCAGATGGAGGACCGCATAAAACACTAAGTCCAGGTGAAGAGGCACTAATAGAATTTGAAGTGACACAAGAGGCGGCTACATTGTGGTTTCATCCTCATCCAGAGGGCAAGACATCTGAACAAGTATATAAAGGACTCGCAGGGCTGATTTATATTGAAGATTCTAATTCGGACAAGTTAGAAATCCCTAAAGAATACGGAAAAAACGATATACCATTAGTTTTCCAAGACCGAATTTTCGATGAGCAAGGGCAATTAGATTATAAAGCGGTAATGAACGAAGATGGGACGATAGGTGATACGTTATTGGTCAATGGTACAGTAAATCCTGAATTAACAGTAGGAAAAGAACAAGTACGTCTACGCTTACTAAATGGATCAAACGCGAGAAATTTTACGTTCAAATTGAATACAGGTGAATCATTTGTTCAAATTGCGACAGATGGAGGCTTCTTGAATGACCCCGTCACATTGAATGAAGTAACTTTGACGCCATCGGAGAGAGCGGAGATAATTATTGATTTCTCGCAACTTAATTCTACAGATGATTTGTCTTTGATTAATGAAGATGGATCTATTCTTTTACCGTTTGATGTGTCAAATCAAGAAGTAGATCGTACGCAAACATTGGGGCAATTAAATGATTTTGCCGTAACGGAAGAAGAAAAAAACATGCCGGTTACGAAGAATATTGAACTCTTTGGTATGATGGATCATGTGACAATCAATGGAAAGAAATTTGATTCAAAAAGAATAGATTTTACACAAAAGCAAGGCGTAACAGAGATATGGGAAATTTATAATAGGAAAGATATGATGGGTGGAATGATTCATCCATTCCATATTCATGGTACACAGTTCAAAATACTCTCGAGAAATGGGATAGAACCTGAAGAGAATGAAAGAGGGTGGAAGGATAGTATTGCTGTTCATCCAGGAGAAAAAGTGAAAATCGCTGTACAGTTTAAGCATAAAGGTGTGTATATGTTCCATTGTCACATTTTGGAGCATGAAGACAATGGAATGATGGGACAAATAGAAGTGAAGTAAAAGATATGCCCAAAGTAGCCAGTGAAATATTCATTTCACTGGCTACTTTGCGTTTTTATAAAATACAGGAAGTTTATATTGAGTTAGTCAGGAGGGAATTCTAAAAAAGTAAATGAAAAGGAATAAACCCATGATGAAAAGACGGTAGAAGAACCGTCAAACGAAGATATAAAATGGGTGATTTAAGCGATGGAAGAGTGAAAATCAGAAAGAGTTCATAGAGAGCGGGCTTTCTAGAAAAAACTCCGAATTTCTACTTTCAATGGAATAGTTTATATGGATAAAAGGGTATGGTAAATAGAAGCATGTGACTTACTGAATAACTGAAAGGAATGAGAAGATGAAAGTAATTACTAAGAAGTCACATAAGAAGTTACGACTTTTGTATCAAGCCTTTTTCGTCATGCTGGGTGGAGTGATTACAGCGTATGGACTTGAATCAGTCCTTATTCCGAACAATGTATCGGATGGTGGGGTTACAGGCCTTAGTATTGTAGGTTCTAAAGTTTTTGGACTTCCGTTAGGTGTTTTAATTGCGGTTTTAAATATTCCGTTTATCTATCTTGGTTATAAACAGATAGGCAGGCGCTTTGCGGCGCTTTCTGTAGTAGGCATCGTATCTTTAAGTGCCAGTACAAGTCTAATGCATCATATTCCCATCATTGTACAAGACGATACATTATTGGTAACTGTAGTTGGCGGGATCATTATTGGAGTCGGAATCGGAATAGCTTTGCGTAACGGTGGAGCACTCGACGGTATTGATATGCTAGCAGTGTTGCTGTCAAGGAAACTTCCGTTTGGTACAAGCGATCTTATTTTGTTTCTGAATATTTTTGTCTTTATCGTCGTTTCAACTGTTTTTGGACTGACAGGTGCCATTATGTCAGCAATTGCTTATTTCATCGCATCGAAAGTCATATCTATCATGGAAATAGGATTTAGTGGTTCCAAAACATTTAAGATTGTAACGGAAAAACCTGAATTGATGATCGAAGAGATTCACGGACGTTTGGGTCGGAGTGCTACTTACCAAATGGTACAAGGGAGTTATACCAATAAACAGTTCATGGAAATCACTTGCAATATTCATCATTTGGAAGATAGTAAAATGAAAGAAATCATTCGTGACGTAGACAAAAATGCATTTGTGGCGGTATATGAAGTTGCAGAAATTAAGCGAGGGAATTTTGGCGGGGGGCAAGTGCGTTAAGTAGGTGTAATTTAAAACGTTTTTTTTTAGAATATAATCGTACAGGAGGGTCCCTTGAATGGTAAATACAAGGGGCTTTTTAGTCGAAATGAATTAAAAATATCTGTAAGCTAGTCCTATAAATGGTAATAGGCGTTTTAAAAAATCAAATACATGGTATATTAGTATTAATTATACTGGTGAGCATCAGTAACTATTGAAGGGGTTGTGGAACATGCTTATTGCTCATATTCGTCATAATGATCATGTAAGACAATCTGTCCAGGAGCACTTGGAAGAGGTAGCGATATTGGCGCGTAAATATGGAGGACTAGTGGGACTAGGAGCCCATGCAGAACTCGCTGGATTTCTCCACGATATGGGCAAGTTTACTTTACATTTCACTAATTATCTCCAAGATGCCGTACTTGAAAATAAGATTTCTGGAGATAAAATTGATCATTCTACGGCAGGTGCAAAATATTTATATGAAAAATATAAGGAGAAAGATTTCTTGCAAGACTATGTTATAGAGACGGTAGGCATGGCAATATTATCACATCATTCTGGCATGCAAAACTTTATACAACCCGATCTAAAACCTTCAGATTACATTAGACGAGTGACGAATGTGGAGCTTCCTTATTATGAGGAAGTTGTAGCGAACTTTGAGAGAATTCCAGGTAATGTGGAGAATGTAGAACGACTTGTTATCGACGCAAAGCAAGAAATGCAAAGTTTTATTCGAAAGGTGAAATCACTTGGAAAGAATTCCAGTGTCTATTTAACACTAATGCAAAAGTTGGTCTTTAGTTGCTTGATAGATGCTGATCGAACGAACACAAGATGTTTTGAAGAAAATAGTGACAACACATTTATGGACCATAAAAAAGTATTTGAAAAAGGCTATAAGCATTTGATGGAGACAGTTGTAGAGTGGCAGAAAAACAGTGAAGGTATCAACGCATTGCGTAATGACATGTCTGAAAGTTGCGATAAGAAGGCGGATTTACCCTCGGCTATTTATACACTTACTATTCCAACGGGAGGCGGAAAGACGTTTGCAAGTCTGCGTTATGCATTAAAGCATGCGAAAAAGTATAACAAGTCCCGAATTATATATGTCGTCCCTTATACGACTATTCTAGAGCAAAATGCAAAAGAAGTAAGAAATATTATCAAACAACCTGAAGCTGTACTCGAGCATCACGCCAATGTCATAGATGATAAG
The DNA here is from genome assembly GCF_002743155.1 of Sporosarcina sp. P1. NCBI lineage: Bacteria > Bacillati > Bacillota > Bacilli > Caryophanales > Caryophanaceae > Sporosarcina > Sporosarcina sp. P1. The sequence continues at coordinate 86,429 of NZ_PDYS01000006.1, read as the reverse complement.
GCGTTAGATAATGACACGGACTTTTATGATCATCCACATCATAAAAGTATGCAGCTAGGTCGGGATAACTGGGACTATCCGATAATTTTCACTACAATGGTTCAATACTTAGATGCATTTTATCAAAAAGGAACGAGAAAGAGTCGTCGTTTACATAACTTGACGAATGCAATTGTGATTTTTGATGAAGCACAATCAGTGCCGTATCAACATAAAGAACTATTTCATGCATCTGTAAATTTCCTCCATGGAATCGGCAATAGCAGTATTGTGCTTTGTACAGCCACTCAACCTGCCAATTCTGCAAAGATTAAGCAAATAGAAATGCCACTTCTAATTACGGAAGAGGCAGAAATGATACCACATCTTGATGAAGTGGTAGATGCGTTTACACGTGTAAATATTATCTCAAAAGTAGATCTCGAAGGCTGGGATGCAACACAGATAGCGAGTTTTACAGAAACGCTTTTAGAAGATCGAGATTCGGTGTTAATTATATTAAATACGAAGACAGCTGCAAGGAAATTGTACCGAGAATTGGAAATGCTAGAGGATACTCATATCGCTCATTTGAGTACATCCATGTGTCCTATGCATCGTAAGGAAGTACTAGAAGATGTTAAGAGCAAACTTGGGAAACAAAAAGTGGTTTGTGTCAGTACCCAATTAATTGAAGCAGGCGTAGATATCAGTTTTGAATCAGTTATTCGATCACTGGCAGGTCTAGACTCGATCGCACAAGCAGCAGGTAGATGTAATCGACACGCAGAAAGGGAGCTTGGGGATGTCTATGTTATTCGAGCAAAAGATGAGAATTTATCTAGACTGCCCGAAATTCGCATTGGTGCTGAGGTGACGGATAACTATATTTTATCGAATCCCGAATTCATAGATCGCTTACTTCATCCAAAAACTATTGAAATCTATTTTACGCATTTTCTAGCACAAGCGAAAAGAGATATTTTAGTTGCCCCTGAAGGTTTGGATTATGATTTACTCACTTTGTTGAAAGGAACTCTTGCAGCGCAACGTCCGAAAGAAACTAAGTCGTCTGGTATGTTCAAAACGATTGAAAAATACTTTGAAGCAATTCATTCACCTACGACAGCGGTTTTGGTGCCTTACGGGGAGGGTGAAGAAATTATAGCTAGTTTAAACGAGCAGGTCCGTGATTTTGGTGAATTCAATAAGTTAATCAAAAAAGCACAGCAATATAGCGTGAATTTATATTCCCATGAGTTGCGGATATTGAGTAATGAAGGGTTAATCGAATCTTTGTATGAGGACTCCATTCTTTGTTTGAAAGAGAGAGCTTATGATGTGCAATACGGTGTTACTTTGGAAGGTCAAGCGAAATTCGGAGATTACAATTTTTAAGGAGGTAAATGACATGAGAAACCAAATTGAATTTGTTGTTCATGCCAAATATGGACTCTTCACAGATCCGGTGACTCGTATTGGTGGAGAAAAGTTTACGTATCAAATTCCGACTTATCAAGCGTTAAAAGGAATTACAGAGTCTATTTATTGGAAACCTACCATTACGTGGTATATCGATGAAGTCCGAGTGATCAATCCAATCCAAACAGAAGTAAAGGCAGTACGTCCGATTAAGTATCAGAGTGAAGCGAATGATTTAATGTATTATACCTATTTGCGTAATCCTATGTATCAAGTTCGTGCTCATTTCGAGTTTAATGAAAATAGACCAGATTTAGCATACGATCGCAACGAGCATAAACATCATAATATAGCCAAACGATCTGTCGAGAGGGGTGGCAGACGGGATATTTATTTGGGCACGAGAGAATGCCAAGGTTATGTGGAAGCATGTACGTTCGGCGAAGGTGTAGGTTTTTACGATGATTATGGAGAAATCAGTTTCGGTCAAATGTTCCATGGATTTACCTATCCTGATGAAGGAGATGGAAAGTCGTTCCAGGCACGTTTATGTGCACCCGTTATGAAAGACGGCATTATACAGTTCAATAGACCAGAAGAGTGTGAGGTTAAACGTACGATTCATGAAGAACATATCAAGATATTCGAGAATGGTATCAACTTTACTTCAGTAGAGGAGGAATACGAGATGACTTTTGAGGAGGTGGAAAGATGAGTTGGATGAGAAAACTGGCCGAAGTGTATGATTATAATGATACGCATGTAGGCGAGTTTGAAGAGCGGAGAAAGCAACGTATAACGCTATTGCCTGTTTCACATGTCATGCAAAGTGCTCAAATTGAAGTGTTATTAACTCAGGATGGCGAATTTTATAGCGCCAAAGTGATTGAAAAAGAAAATGCTCGTACGATAGTTCCTGCCACTCCTAATTCTGCAAATAGAAGCAATTCCAGTGCGCCGCATTTCATACATGACAAGTTGGTTTATGTGGCAGGAGACTATGTGCACTATGGCGGAGATATAAAGTTTGCAGAACACTACCAACATTATAAAAGGCAAATGAAAGAATGGTCTGAATCAGAGAGTGTCTCTAGCAAGGTGCAATCTATTTATCAGTATATATCTAAAGGACATATGATCAAAGATTTAGTGGAGTCAAAAATTCTGTATCTAAATGATGAAGGAAAGTTGTTGAATAAATGGCCAGCGACAGCTGAAGGAGAAAAGCCTGATATTTATAAAGTGGCTCCTTCAGAAGCATCTGCGGCATTTGTTCGTTTTGATGTGCTGCATAAAAATGCGGATGACTCAGTTATTTGGGAAGACAAAGAACTATTTAAGCACTTTATCACGTTCTTAAATAAAACAAACGCTATGGAAAGTGGAGTGTGTTACGTCACGGGTAACGTAACAAACTTAACAACACAGCATGGTTCAAGAATTCGCAATGCGGGTGATATGTCTAAATTGATCTCAGCGAATGATGATACTGGATTCACTTACCGGGGACGCTTTGCAAAACCGACGGAAGCTGTTCAAATCGGTTACGAAACATCTCAAAAAGCACATCATGCATTAAGATGGCTAATCCAACGGCAAAGTACCTATGTAGATTCTCGCTACTTTATAACATTTGGAAAAGAGCAAACAGAAATACCTAATCAATTCGATGGTACTAAAGAATTTTATGCTAGTTGCGGTGAAGATTTTGAAGATATCTTTGCAAATGAGATTGAAGAGCAAAGTAAGCTACTTGTGGATACAGAAGAAGTAGTTGCTACGGAATTAAACAAAGCGATACAAGGGGTGCGGCATACGCTTACTAAAGATCATCTTGAGAACGTTATCGTTATGGCACTTGATGCAGCTACCAAAGGACGTCTAGCAATTGTCTATTATCAAGAGCTAAGTGTAGATTTGTTTTTAGATGCTATTGAGCATTGGCATAATACATGTAAATGGTTACAAACATATAAAGATCCAACTACAAACAAAATAAAAACCTATATCGGTACACCTTCCACTTATCGTTTGGCAGAAGCGGTTTACGGAAGTAAGGCCGATAGTAGAATTAAAAAGGACTTTTATACAAGAATGCTCCCCTGTATTGTGGAGAGCAAACCATTGCCAAATGATATTGTGTCGATAATCTATAATCGGGTAAAAAATCCTTTTAGTTTTAAAAATACAATGGAATCATGGGAGGCAACATTACAGATTGCCTGTGCGTTGATCAAAAAACAACATGAAAGTGAGGGGTATACAGTGGCTATTCAGGAAGAAAACAATTCGCGTGACTATTTATTTGGACGTCTACTAGGGATTGCCGAAGTTATGGAACGAAGTGTTTTGAAGGAACGTGATGAAAATAGGGCGACCAATGCTACACGCTACTTCAATGCATTTTCCCAACATCCAGCCCGTACATGGATGGTAATTCGAAAACAACTGTCGCCTTATTTCCAAAGACAAGGAAGTAGTGTCGGCTATTATGGAATGCTAATGCAAAAGATAGAAGACCAGCTTTCAGTGGAACAAATGACGGATGGACCATTAGGCCCGGTGTTTTTGCTTGGATACAGTAGTCAAATACAAGAGATGTATAAGAAAAAGGAGGAAAAAGAACATGTCAGCATTGAAAAATAAAATTGATTTTGCAGTAGTATTTACGGTGGATAAAGCCAATCCGAACGGTGATCCACTTAACGGGAACCGCCCACGCCAAGATTTCTTCGGACATGGAGAAGTTTCAGATGTAGCGATTAAACGTAAACTAAGAAATCGTCTTCAAGATGAAGGACAGTCAATCTTAGTGCAGTCCGATGAAAGACGTTCCGATGAATATCGCAGTATCAAAGATCGTGTAGAATCAGTAGAGGAATTAAAGAAGCTGTTAGCTAAAGCGAAGGCAACAGGAACTGATGAACAAACAGCGGAAATGATAGCTTCTGAAAACTGGTATGACGTGCGTGCATTTGGACAAGTATTTGCGTTTAAAGGTGCAAAAATGTCTATAGAAATTCGTGGTCCAGTGTCAATACACACAGCAACGAGTATTGAGCCTGTCGATGTAACGAGTATGCAAATCACAAAAAGTGTTAACTCGACTACTAACGAAAAAGATCCTGGTCAAAAAACTTCAGACACAATGGGTATGAAACATCGAGTAGACTTTGGTGTTTATGTATGCTATGGGAGTATAAACCCTCAACTCGCCGAGCGTACTGGTTTTACTTATGAGGATGCTGAGAGTCTAAAACAAGCATTAAAAACATTATTTGCGAATGATGCATCATCAGCAAGACCCGATGGAAGCATGGAGGTAAATAAAGTATTTTGGTGGGAGCATAATTCGAAGTTAGGACAGTATTCATCTGCCGCTGTGCATCGCACTGTTAAAGTAGAAAAAACAGATGATGCCGTGAAACCTTCAATAGAAAACTATCGAATTACAGTAACGCCATTAGAAGGGCTTTCTGTTGAAGAATATGCTGGGCTATAACGAAGAAGATTTTTTAATGCTATCAGGTATACAACACTTTTCGTTTTGTAGAAGACAATGGGCTCTCATTCATATTGAGCAAGAATGGGAAGAAAATGTACTGACAATTGAAGGGAATCATCTCCATGAAAAAGTAGATAATCCTTACACTAGAGAAAAACGTGGAGATACATTGTATGTCAGAGCATTGCCGGTTCACTCGCAGTATTTAGGGATTAGTGGTATTTGCGATATGGTGGAGTTTATTCAAGATGAAAAGGGGGTTCCCCTTGATAAAGAAAAAGGCTTATATCGAGTGAAACCTATCGAATATAAACGTGGAAAGCCAAAGAGTCACGATGCGGATATCCTTCAATTGACCGCACAAACGATTTGTCTGGAAGAAATGCTAGGTACGAGAATTGATGAAGCTGCACTATATTATCATGAAATCAAACGCAGGGAACCTATAATGATCACAGAAGAAATAAAGATGCGTGTGAAAGAGCTAACAAAGGAAATGCATCAATATTATAAGAGACGACACACACCACGCGTAAAAACAGGGAAGCATTGTTTGCAGTGTTCGCTTCGTCATCGCTGTCTTCCAGAACTAATGGTACGTGAAAAAGTATCGACTTATATGAATAGGGTGTTGGCGGAATGAAACAATTATTGAATACAGTATATGTGTCAGATCCCGAAGTCTATCTTGCGTTAAAAGGTAAAAATCTAAATTTGCTCAAAGCGAATGAATCATTAGCGCGTATTCCGTTACACAATATAGAAGCAGTTTGCACATTCGGACATCAAGGTGCAAGTCCAGCCTTGATGAAAGAGTGCATGGATCAGAATATTAGCCTAACCTTCTTTTCAAGTAGTGGACGATTTCGTGGCCGTGTCACAGGTGAATTAAATGGAAATGTAACACTTCGTAGAAAGCAGTATAGGATAGCTGACGATGAAAAAGAATGTGTCCGTATTGCAGGTAATATGATTATCGGCAAAATATTTAATAGTGAGCAATTGTTAAAGCGGACCATAAGAGATCATGCGTTACGAGTAGATGTTGACCGTATGAAAAAAGTAATTGAGCGATTACGTGATGCAAGAATAGTAGTAAATGAATGTAATGATTTAGAGGCTCTTCGTGGAGTTGAAGGCAATGCAGCAAGTGCCTATTATAGTGTTTTTGAAGAATCCATTCTACAACAGAAAGATGTCTTCTTTTTTAGTGGACGAAATCGAAGACCTCCATTGGACCCAGTGAATGCATTACTGTCCTTTGCTTATTCATTGCTAGCAGCAGAGACAGCTTCGGCTCTTGAAGGAGTTGGATTGGACTCGTATGTAGGGTTCTTACATCGTGACAGACCGGGAAGAAATTCACTAGCGTTAGATCTGATGGAAGAATTACGGCCAGTTATCGCAGATCGCTTCGTACTAAAGGTTATTAATCGACAGCAACTACAAAGCGAAGATTTTACCTTCAAAGAAAATGGAGCGGTTATTTTAACTGACGAAGCCAGAAGAAACTTTTTGCAACTCTGGCAAAAAGAAAAACAACAAACCATTACTCATCCTTTTCTTAAAGAAAAAATATCTTGGGGATTGATTCCTCACGTACAAGCATTATTATTAGCGCGTCACATGCGTGGGGATCTTGATGCATATCCCCCAATATTAATAAGGTAGGTGTTGTACTGTGCTTGTATTAGTAACCTATGACGTCCAGACTCTGACAGATGGTGGGAAAAAACGCTTACGGAGAATCGCAAAAAAATGTGAAGAGTATGGTGTGCGGGTGCAGAATTCTGTATTTGAATGTATTGTGGACAGTACCCAGTTAAAACAATTAGAAATTGAGTTGGAAGAGATCATGGATCCTAAAGTAGACAGTCTTAGATATTATCGATTAGGAAATAACCATGATACGAAAGTAAGACATGTCGGTGCGAAACCATCTATTAAAGTAGAAGAACCTCTGATTTTCTAATATGCGAACCCGAAGTGAACATGAAAGTCTAGGTAGGTTCGCGCATTTATTATATGGAATACTGCTAAAACAGATAAGATTTAATCATTTAGAGTTATGAGTTATAATGAAATAGACAATATATAGATATGGATGTGTTTCTTTGTCTATATATTGCGGTCACTCCCTGTATAGGGAGTGTGGATTGAAATCGACCATCGTTCCATGCGCTAGATAAATGACAGCTCGTCACTCCCTGTATAGGGAGTGTGGATTGAAATGAATTCATCTGTTACAAGCGTTCCGGCACGAATGTCACTCCCTGTATAGGGAGTGTGGATTGAAATTGAAGGTATCGCCCACTCTCTCTGACTGCCTTCGAGTCACTCCCTGTATAGGGAGTGTGGATTGAAATCAAAAACATGAGCGCCAGTTCTTCATCCGAGAATGTCACTCCCTGTATAGGGAGTGTGGATTGAAATTCAGGAAGTCATGAAACACTTATTCCTGCTGGATGTCACTCCCTGTATAGGGAGTGTGGATTGAAATTTCCTGAACAGCGGACATTTCTGAAACCTTGTTCGTCACTCCCTGTATAGGGAGTGTGGATTGAAATTTCTGGTGTGGCGTGGCGAATTTGTGATTTTGCGTCACTCCCTGTATAGGGAGTGTGGATTGAAATGTATCCACGGAATATCTGGATGGACCAACGAACGGTCACTCCCTGTATAGGGAGTGTGGATTGAAATATTTCATCGACGTAGGGCAAGGAGATTCAGTATTGTCACTCCCTGTATAGGGAGTGTGGATTGAAATCATAATAACTGGAAGATCTACACCAGCTTCTACAGTCACTCCCTGTATAGGGAGTGTGGATTGAAATACGCTTGATAGATTCGAGATCCATTTCGATCTGTCGTCACTCCCTGTATAGGGAGTGTGGATTGAAATATCCCAACGACCTTTTAAGTTGTCCGTCATGATGTCGTCACTCCCTGTATAGGGAGTGTGGATTGAAATCGGTCACCAATCAGAAGGCCGCAATCATCATAAAAGTCACTCCCTGTATAGGGAGTGTGGATTGAAATATGAAAGCTAGAATGAGTTGGTCCATATATTCTTGTCACTCCCTGTATAGGGAGTGTGGATTGAAATAAGAACTCCGCTTCCGCCTCGTCGTGTTTCCGTTTGTCACTCCCTGTATAGGGAGTGTGGATTGAAATAACTCGCATCCTATCAATCTCCACAAAAATCTTAGTCACTCCCTGTATAGGGAGTGTGGATTGAAATCATTTCATAGATTTCATCTTTGATTGCCTTTCTTGTCACTCCCTGTATAGGGAGTGTGGATTGAAATCGCGCATCAGTACGAATTGCTGAAATCATGGCACCAGGTCACTCCCTGTATAGGGAGTGTGGATTGAAATGGAGTTATCAGAGATGTGACAGAATACAGCCGAAGTCACTCCCTGTATAGGGAGTGACGTGATTGAAATATACGTGCCACGGAGAAAAGAGATAAGTCTTGTCTCTTCTAATAAAAACAAATGAGATTAAGATTTTGTGGGAATTTTTAAAAATAATATGACGTGAATCAAATATTTTGAAAATCTAACTTAAGTATACGAAAGCTTTAAATACTACAATACGGGTATTATTATAAATCCATATAGTCTATCGTATAGAGACTATAGATTCTGGTGAGTGTCAGTAATATTACGAGTGGAGAACAATTATATAGAAAATTATGATGAGGGAGTGAACGATATGAAAATTGCTGTAGCGATTGATGGATCTGAAAATGCGATGCGTGCCGCAAAACATGCGATTATGCTAGCGGAATATTTACCTCAAGTTACGTTAGAGATAATCTATGTAGAGGATCTCAGCGAGGCGAAGATCGACAGACAGTTATCACAAAATCCGGAAAGCCTAGCACTGAAACGTGAACAAAAGATGCAACCAATTTTAGCTATGGCGAAGGAAGCAGCGGTAGATACGAAAGTGATTATGCTTAAAGGGAATCCTAGTCAGGAAATAATAAGATATGTGAATGAAAGGAAAATCAACAAATTAGTCATCGGCAGCCGCGGTTTAAATTCAATTCAAGAAATGGTGATGGGCAGTGTCAGTCATAAGGTAATGAAACATGTTGCGTGCCCTGTGACTATAGTGAAATAAATTAGAAGCGGCGGCTCCACATTGATGGAGCTGCCGCTTCTTTCATTCTTGACTGTCTATCCATTTGATGACATCATTAAATATTTTCTTACCCTCTTGTTGGGCAACAGGATAGGATAGGGGATCAAAAGTGACTATAGTTTGTGAATGAAGCTTGAGATCGTCAATGGGTTTGTCGAAATGGAACCAAACGAAATCAAAAGCGGCAGACTCTATTTCTTCAGGTGTCATGTTTACATAGTCGTGTGGTTCAAGACCCTGTACAACCAATACTTGCTCGTTATCTATTGATGCCGCAACACCATCGTACTCTTGAAATTGAAATCTTTCAGATAAATCAGGAATAGATTTATTGACCATGAACTTTTTGATAACTGGCCAATTTTTCTCTTTAAAAGTATCCAAGACTTGTCGTTGCGTTGTTTCATCTTCTATATCATTTTGTTGTAGCCAGTTAGATGCATTCGAATATCTGTGAGTATATGTCAAGATGACTTTAAAGTATTGGTCATAATTGTAACCGAAATTTTCTAATTGCTTTTTTTCAATGCTTTTTAGTTGTTGTTCAGTAAGATCATCAAAAAATAATTGCTGTTGTTCCTTTATTATTGAATCAATTTCATCTCTGTCCTCTTCGTAGCCGAGGGAAGATGCATAATCTATAACCGAGTCCGTTTCGAGGATACTTTGAAAGACTCTGTACCGTAATTCATCAGAGTCACCTTGATCAAGCCGTTCACTATGAAGCATAAGATCATATAATGTCTCGTCTACTTTATATGTACTGCCATTTGTGCTAATAGAACCGTTTTGTAAGACATTAAACGTGATAAATACTATAGCAGCTAAAACGATAGCAGAGGCAACAACGGGAAATGGATTTCTTCGTTTTGGTTTACGTCCACCGTTAAGGACTCGTTGCTTTAGTTCTTCCTTATCATCGAAAACGTCTCCTGCAGCAGCATCTAAACTCTTTTTCACTTTATTCAATGGAAAGCACCTCCCAATAATCATTTGACAGTTTGCCTCTTAACAAAGTACGTGCCTTGGTCATTCTGGTTTTTACGGTGTTTTCCGACAGATCAAGAAACGTAGCAATCTCTCTCATATTTAGTTCCTCGTAATAATAAAAAAGTATAATTTCTCGATATTTTATAGGTAATGCTAATATAGCAGTAGCAATCGCAGACTGTTCTTCCTTCAAAATCAATCGATCGTGTTCAGTATGTATGATTTCTAGCCGCTCTTTATTGAGTTTCAAATGTCGGAAAGTCCAGCTTCGCAAATAATCTTTACAACGGTTGACTGTTAGTTTGGTTAAATAAGCACGCAACTTTCCTTGTTCTTGATAGTTCGACTTCTCATAAAAAGAGATAAAGACTTCCTGTACGATATCCTTCGCCATTTCACGGTCACGTAAATAAAAGTAGGCCATCTTCAATAAATGCTCTCCATATGTATCCATTACGTGTTCCAGTTCCGCCGAATTCATTTCCACCACCGCCCCTCTACTACTATAACGAAGATCAAATAGAAATAGTTTTAAATTGCAAGACTTTTACAGGGTAAATGAAAAAACACGACGAGAGAGTTCCCGTCATGTTTTCATGAAAATTAGTTTACGACTTGATCTTCGAGGTTTTTCCACAAATGGTGTGCTTCTCTCGCAATGTGTTCGAGCAAATCAGGCGGCGCGGTCGTAACCGCGGCACAGGCTTTGATCAGTTCACTCAATTCCAACTTAAAAGCTTCTAGTGCCTTTGCTTCTTTTATCACCATTTGATTGAATGTATTCAAAACAGGTGATACTTCATTGCGTGGTCTGCGAATAATCGTCTTCAAAGCTTGCGCTTGTAGTAGAAGGTTTTCGAATTTTTTAGTCATCGCGCGTACTTGATCGTGTAATTCATAGTTAGAAGCATCTACGTAATGGCTGATGAATAATAAGTGATCGAGCATTTGACGAAGCCAGAAGTTGCTCTCATGTAGTGTCGCATCGGCTGGCGTAATATAAGAATTTGTTTCAATTAATTTGAACACACGCTCTGCTTCCTCGGCTTCTCTAATCATATGATCAAGAAGGGAAGTAGGGGTAGAAATGATTACATCGCAATGCAATGCACGATCCATCGTGTGAATTAGTAGATCAGCGAACTCTTTTGTCGAACTCTTTGCCTCATCGATAATTAATCCAATATCGCCGGTTTTGGATTCAGTCTTTTTAAAGATTACCCCCATGCGATCGATCATTTGCTGATTGGCGCGTGCTAACTCTAACTCATGGTGACTAATTTCTCTATCGAAAAATTCCCCATGCTCAAAGTTGTTACGCACCCAAAAATCGATAATGCCGTACGTATCCCGTTCATAATTATCTGTATAACCAGCCATTCATACATACCTCCCAATTTTTCTATCAGTTATCCATATCATCTTATTCGTACCTTGTGTTGTTTATGTATAGCCAGGGTAATGTAGTAGAAAGTCATCTATTTCTGGAAGAAGTGTATATACTGATAGAAGAGGTGTTGTAAAATGAAAATCGGTATTATTGGGACTGGCAATATTGCGCAATATCTATTAGAAAGTATCAATGGGGACGGCAAAGTGGTCGGTGAAATTGTCTCGATATTCGGACGTAACCTAGAGGTGGGTCTAAGGCTAGAATCACAGTACAGTGCAAAGTTCTATACAGACTTTCAGCAGTTCATTCAGTCTACTATGGATGTAGTCGTGGAAGCTGCAACGATTGAAGTCGCAATAGAACGTGTGGAAGAAGTACTGGACAATAAGAAAGATCTGGTATTGAGCAGTATCGGTGCATTTAAAGACATGGAGTATTTAAATGAAATGATAGAAGTAGCGCGGAAGAATCAGCAACATATTTACCTACCTTCAGGAGCGATTGGTGGACTGGATCTTCTGCAATCAGCTAATTCCCTAGGTGGATTAAAGGAAGTTCGCATTACAACTAGGAAGTCCTACCAATCATTGGGACTAGATGTGAAGCACGTAGAACAATGTATTTTTGAGGGTGTAGCTCTAGATGCAATTGAAAAGTTTCCTAAAAACGTCAACGTTGCATTGTTATTATCAATTGCAGGACTTGGTGCAGATAAAACGGCAGTACGCGTTATAGCAGATCCGAATATTCAACGAAATACACATCATATTGAAGCAAAAGGTGATTTCGGTAAAATGAACTTACTAATAGAAAATGAGCCGATGCCAAACAACCCTAAAACAAGTTATCTGGCAGCATTAAGTATAGTATCTACTTTACAAAATAAAGGGAATGCGATTACTATAGGAAGCTAAATAAAGCCTGTTTCATATGTTTGGAGATAAAAAAGAAGAAGCATAGATGCGATACTATGTGAAATCGACAGACGATATCCCAGCTGTAGGAAGAATAACTATATTAGTCGATCGGAATACGTGAGTAAACTATCTTCATACATGGATTGGTCATGTAATGGAATTACTGCATTACTAGATCAGAATGGAAATGTAGTAGTAGACCAGGTATAGTATTGAGATTTCTAACAAGCACACGATAACCTGCAAGTAAAAGAAAAGGCTATCCATCATTGCGATGGATAGCCTTTTTGTTATTACAGCATTTAACTACTTGTCTAGCATCATGATAGTGGTTGTCTAATCCTTGTACAGTATTTTGAAAATATATTCAAGAAATTATTCATCAAACGAGTTGATAAGTGTTAAAAGGGGTAAGAGAAGTAGAAAGGTTACTGAAAATAATTACTTAATCCAAATGTATAACGTTATGTAAAAGGTTAGACAAGAATAAAAAAATAAAATTTTAAACAATTATGGAAAAAGTCATGGGTTAGATGGTTAAAAGCTTCCTATTACAGTCACACTGTTACATAAAGAGAACAATGATTCGTTATTATGAATTGAGGGGATGTCTATATGGATACTAATATAAAGAAGTTACATGAAATAAAAAAGGCATTGAACGCAAAGTTCTTTGAACGTGAAAATGAAGTAGAAGGAATTTTAGTAGCTCTTCTATCTAAACAACATATGTTAATGATTGGGCCGGCTGGGACAGCGAAATCTGCACTATCAGTTGAGTTAGCAAAAATCGTGAACGGTACGTCCTATTTTCAATGGTTACTGACCAGATTCAGTACCCCTGAAGAAGTATTCGGACCTTTGTCGTTAAAAGATTTAGAAGAAGGCGTTTATAAGCGCAACACTGCTACTAAAATGCCAGAAGCGCATTTGGTGTTTTTGGATGAAATATTTAAAGCAAACTCTGCCATATTAAACAGTTTATTAACCTTAATCAACGAAAGGTTATTTTATAATGATGGACAACCTATGGAAGCGCCATTAATGTCGGTCATTGGTGCTTCCAACGAATACCCTGAAGAAGGTGAAGGGCTTGAAGCATTATTTGACCGTTTCCTATTACGTTTCGAAATCAATTTCATTGCAGATGAAACAAATTTTGTATCGATGATGAAAGATGAAGGTGAACATATTGAAATCCCGACGATGCATTTGGACGACTTAGTACAACTTCAAAACATGACCAACAAAGTACATCTTCCAGATGAAATATATGAGACATTGTCTACCATTCGAAGAGAACTCCAGGACGAAGGAATTCAGCCGTCGGATCGTCGATTCAAACAATCTTTAAGTATCTTGCAAGCGAGGGCTTTGATCAATCAAAGAGAATCCGTACAGGCAGATGATATGGTGATTCTTGAGAATGCACTCTGGGAGACTTTGGATCAAAAAGAGACTGTTTGTACTATTGTTCGCAAACACTCACAAGATGTATTAGCACAAAGGCTTTCAGCGATTGAAAATGAAGCGAATGAAATCTATGATTCCGCAGTACGTGATCAATCAACAGAAGCAGGTATGGAAGCGGTCCAGAAGATTTCTGCTTTATCAACCGAATTAAATAATCTAAAAGAGCAAAATGTAAGCCGTACTACTGAAGTGGATCACTTACATAAACAAATTACTTCCTTGAAAAATGAAGTAGAAAGTAGTCGAATGGATACTGCATACTACGGTGAAACGAACGAAAAGAAAGACGAAAATGGTGAGCAACGTGGTGTCTTCTTCAGAATGTAAAAGGAGTGATAGTCTATGAAAAGAAGTAAAATAATTAGAGATCATCGCTCCGTACTGAATACAGATGCATTTGATAAAAGACGCTTTAAAGAACTGTTTGAGATGTCAGACGGTTTGCAAAAGGTCTGTGAGGAAGGACAATTACCTACTACGGAAGCGCTGCTTGGCGATGTCTGGGCAGCATTATATAAAATGAAACCACGAATTTTACTTGAGCGAATAAATTCAGCACTGAAACCGAATAAGACCATTATAGAAAAGCTAATGAAAGATGAACATTTTGAAGAATATAGAAACTTTACTCGATTGGACGATTTGGCCGCAACTGTCTGTACCATAAAGTTGATTGAGAAAGTCAATCTATGGCTCGCGGAAGCAAAAGCTATGGATGAAGAGTTACTGAAGAAAATGGAAGCCGTAGAAGCGCTACAAGATGATGTGCCGGTTGAACAATTGAATCGACAACAGGACGAAATAGAAGATGGACCTGTCCAAGAATTAGCCGATGCTTCTGATAAGTTAAATGAACAGCTAGAATTTACACTTGAAACGAATGGCGAACGATTTTTGCAAGCAATCGATGAAGCGGTTGAAGAATCGATCAAAGTAAAAGACAGCCTGATTTCTCTGATGGGTGGGAGCAGTGCAGGTAAAGGGGACGCAGAGTTAAAGAAAGTGCCATTGCGTGAACAACTTGCAGTGGCAGATCAAGTAGCGATGGATCCCAAAATGCAAGAAATCGCAGAGTGGGCTGGTCGTTTTCAAGAAGTGGCGCGAGAAAAGCAGAAGACGAACTATGTGGAGGCAATCGAGAGGCGTGGCGTTACGATTGGCAATGAAATGGAACGTCTCCTACCGATGGAATTAGGACTCTATTCAAATGACTCAACGAAAAAAGATTTCCTGCGCCGCTTTGCGGAAGGAAACACGATGCAGTTTGAACAGAAGAAGCGAGAGAATCTTGGCAAAGGCCCAATTATTTTTTGTCTTGACCAATCGGGAAGTATGAAGTTGCTTGATAATCAGTCAAAAGGGTTCATCTTGGCGCTGCTATCCATTGCCAAGAAACAAAGCCGGGATTTATGCGTTCTATTATTTTCTACAACTATTCAAAAAGAAGTGTTCACTAAAGGTAAGATCACTTCAAATGAACTTGCACGACTTGCCAGAACGTTTTTGGGTGGAGGAACAGACTTTACACTGTCATTGCAAGCCGCCCTTGAAGTAATAGAAGACAGTACATTCAAACATGCAGATGTCATTTTTGTTAGCGATGGAGAAGACGAGATTAGCGAAAGTTTTCTAATTGAATTCAATGAGAAGAAAAAACAAAAGGAATTCAATGTACTTACTCTAGCAATAGGGAAAGATACAGTTGTCGCAGAATCATTCTCAGACCGTGTCCTTCATATAACCGATTTTGATGACGAAGGAAGTTTTATCGCTTTTGAAATTTAATAGATGCATGATCTAAAACCCTTCATCTATGGAGGGTCTTTTTTGTTTATCATAATATTTTCTTTTCTGGGTATTCTAATCAAAACATACAAGCTAGTTGAGGTGATTGGAATGCTAATTGAAAGATCTTCTTCTTGGAGAGAAGGATTTATTCAACGACTTGAAAACCATGAACCATGGAATAATTCGGTGCTGTATAACATGAGCTATGACATCACGAAAAATAACTTAATCACTGATTTTACTGGATTGCAGTCACTTGCTTACTTACCAAACGTAAAACCGTTACCTCATCAAATAAAAGCGGCTGAACGAGTGATTGAACAGATGAATGGTAAAGCGATTTTAGCGGATGAGGTAGGGCTTGGTAAGACTATTGAAGCAGGCCTGATTATTAAAGAATATTTGCTGAGAGGACTTGTGAAAAAAGTACTGATATTAGTACCCGCTTCTCTCGTTAATCAATGGGTGGAAGAGCTTTATACGAAATTCCACATCCCTGCGCTGTTGTACAAAAAGAATTACGAGCTCGATTATGTGGACGTAGTAGTCATGAGTATGGACACTGCTAAACGCAGTCCACATAAGGAGAAAGTATTCGCGCAAGACTATGATTTGATTATCGTAGATGAAGCGCATAAATTAAAAAACCATCAGACGATCAGTTATGAATTTGTACAAAGCTTGAAGAAGAAATTTTGTTTATTGCTTACAGCAACACCGATCCAAAATGATACGTTTGAATTGTTTTATCTGGTGACGTTACTGAAACAAGGTCATTTAGGAAACTATGATGAGTTTTCATCAGTATTTTCTGCTAAAAACCGTGATGAAGAACGAGATAGTTATTTAAAGGAACTAGTTAGCCAAGTCATGGTACGTAACAGGCGCCAAGACACGGGTGTGGAATGGTCTACACGAAAGATTCATACAGTTCCTATCACATTTACGGACAATGAAAGGCAGGCCTACACAGCTATATCCAATCTGAAACAAATATCCCCGGTATTTTCAGATGCATTTTCCACGATGACTTTACAAAGGGAAATGTGTAGCAGCCCTGAAGCCACCATGGGCACATTAAGGAAAAAACTGCAGGAATGTAAGCAAGTGGAAGAAGTCTCATATGTAGAAAATGTCATCGAACAATTGGAAAAGTTGTCGATTCATTCAAAAGCTAAAAAGGCAGCCGAATTAATTATACAAGCGAACGAAAAGGTGATTATTTTCACTGAATATCGCATGACGCAATTATATTTGAGTGACTATTTGTATGCGAACGGTATATCGAATGTCATTTTCAACGGTAAGTTAAGCAAAAGCAGCCGGGAGTGGATTAAGCATTTATTTAAGCAACAAGCGCAAGTGCTAATTGCGACAGAGTCTGGAGCAGAGGGAATTAACCTACAATTTTGCCATCATGTCATCAATTATGATCTCCCTTGGAATCCAATGAAATTAGAACAACGGATTGGTCGTGTTCATCGATTAGGACAAGAACACGATGTACAGATTTATAATTTGGCTGTAAAAGAAACAATTGATGACCATGTGATGAAAGTGCTGCAAGGAAAGATTGAGACGTTCGAACAAGTAGTAGGCCAACTAGATGATATTTTGGAAATGAAAGAACAGTCTGTGTGAAGGAGGAGAATGGATGCATTCGACAGAAATCCATACGTATCTTCACAGATTCTTCACGGAGAATGACTGTGAAATACTTCATGGAAATGATCATTATTTAACTGTGCAACTAACAATCGATATGGATAAAACAATCATGAACCGACCTTTTTATTGGCGGTATATTGAAAGCGTCAATGAGATACCGAATCCGGCACAACTCACGCTAATTACCAATATGCAGCAGTTGCAAAACGGAATGAAAGGGGAAGTAATTCATCTGGGATCTCCACGGCTGCATCAATTATTTCGATTGACCAAAGAGATGGGACAGTTCGTGAAAATGTACGAGCGCATAGTAGACACTAACGAACAGCTGATTTTGACTCCGTGGGTGGGTGTAAATTATAAAGTGTCATTCACCAGTCATCAAACGAAGGAGATGTTGTATTCAATAGGTATCAATTTGATGACGGGTGCTGTCGTAAATGAGTTCCAGGAGACGATTGGTATGCGGGATTTATCTGACCAATCGTCTGAAAAAGTATTTCATTTACCTTATATCATCACTCCTGTTCGTGCGCTTGATCGATTGGATACTGTGATCACTCAAGTAATTGAAGGTGAAGACCTTACGTGGATGGAGGAAGCAGAAAAGAGATGGAAGAAAGACCAAGCGGTATTAGATTATTTTTATGAAGGACAAGATCCTAAACCTGAATGTTATGAGATAGAGAAGCAAGCAATGGAAGAACGTTTTAAACCAAGGATTACGGTGGATGTTGTGAATGGCGGGTTATTTTATTTGAAATAGAAATCAAAACAGCGCGTAAGTGAATCTACTTTCACTTGCGCGCTGTTTTGATTCTGATTGCTTATAGGATAAACTAATAGCAATTAAGAAAAGTGTGGTGAGTTCATTGTTTACAATTATGCTGATTGAAGATGATCAAACATTATTTGAAGAAATAAAAGAACGTTTAACGCAATGGTCCTACTCGGTGGCGGGAATCCGGGATTTTGGGAGTGTACTGCAAGAATTCACGGAAATCAAACCGGATCTTGTCATCATCGACATCCAATTACCAAAGTTCGATGGATTTCATTGGTGTAGGATGATCCGAACGCATTCAAACGTCCCAATTATTTTCTTGTCTTCACGAGATCATCCGACTGATATGGTGATGTCGATGCAACTCGGAGCCGATGATTTCGTTCAAAAGCCATTTCACTTTGATGTATTGATTGCAAAAATCCAAGCGATCTTACGCCGTGTGTATAGCTATAGTACTGATCAGACATTGGAAGTGAAAACGTGGTGTGGTGCCGCAGTGGATTTTGTGAAAGGTACGCTCACCAATGAAAAAGGGACTATTGAGTTGACGAAAAATGAAATATACATCTTGAAAGTATTGATAGAAAGAAAGAATGAAATTGTATCAAGAGAAGAAATTATCACCAGTCTTTGGGATGATGAACGATTTGTCAGCGATAATACGCTGACAGTCAACGTGAACCGTTTGCGTAAACGGATTGCGGAAATCGACTTGGTAGATGTGATCGAAACAAAAGTGGGGCAAGGGTATATGGCGAAGGAAGAACAATTATGATTCGGTTATATCTTAAGGAACGTGCTAGTTGGATACTGTTCTTCATCTTCTCGCAACTGCTCGTTCTAGCAATGGGCTATTTGGACACAAGTATTCCGCTTTTGTCTACTGTCTATATTGCATTCATTTCCTGTTTATCTTTCGTTATTTTTATGGTCATGCGTTATGAAAAAGAATCGAGATTCTATAAACGCTTAGAAACATTAGAACCATCATTTGATCTAACTGCAATACCTGAAGCTAACAGCCCTTTCGAAGCCATTGTCTCAAACAGGATGTCCGAACAAATTCAAGAGTTTAAACACCAGTTGGATCAATTGCAAATTAGTGTAGAACAAGAGAAAGATGACATGTTGAATTGGATACATGAAGTGAAAACACCGCTGACAACGTTGCAATTAATGATAGATCGCACGGATCCTGTGCTCCGATCACAGTTAATGTACGAGTGGCTTCGGATTCATCTATTACTTGACCAACAACTACATCTAAAGCGCATCCCATTCATCCAAAATGATTTATATATCGAAAAGACAGATGTGCGGAAGTTGCTATTTCAAGAGATAAAATCGTTAAGACAATGGTGTATGCAAAAGCGTGTTGGTTTTGATGTATCATTGGAAACAGAAGAAGTATTGACTGATGCCAAATGGCTTGGCTTCATTATCAGGCAGTTGCTGGCGAATGCGGTGAAATACAGCGAGAATGCAGACATAAGTATCCAGAGCACTAGTAAGGATGGAATCACTACGCTAACGATCGAAGATGTTGGGCAAGGAATTGCTTCAAGGGACTTGTCTCGTATATTCGATAAAGGCTTCACTGGAACAGCAAACCATCAAAATCATGCTGCCACGGGAATGGGGTTGTACTTAGCAAAACAGGTAGCAGAATCCCTCCTGATTACGATTGTAGTAGAGTCAACAGTAGGAGAAGGTACGGGATTCTCTTTGATTTTTGCGACGGAAAACGAATTGATTCGAATAGCGCGTATGTAGGAGCATGTGACATGATCGTCACATGCTCTTTCTAATTGTCATATTAAAGGCGGGAGAAAAATCTATACATTGAGTAAGATAGAATGAACAAGGAGTGATGGACATGGTAATCTTACAAGCAACGAAAATCTATAAGACATACGGCAATAAATTCAATAAACAAGAAGTATTAAGTGCACTGGATCTAAACATACAAAAAGGTGAATTCGTCAGCATCATGGGGGCATCGGGCTCGGGAAAAACGACTCTACTGAACGTACTTTCATCCATTGACCGCGTCAGCCAGGGGACGATCAGCATAGAAGGGCAGAACCTTAACAACATGAAAGAAAAGCAAATGGCGGAATTTCGAAAACGTCATCTGGGCTTCATCTTTCAGGACTATAACCTACTCGACACGTTAACAGTAAAAGAAAACATACTACTTCCATTATCTGTGCAGAAAGTGCCTAGAAAATTAGCCAATGAAAAATTCCTTGCAGTGGCGGAGGAATTGGGTATTTCAGAAATTGCTACTAAATATCCAAATGAAATCTCGGGTGGACAAAAGCAAAGAACGTCTGCTGCACGAGCATTCATACATGATCCGAGCATCATTTTTGCGGATGAACCAACAGGCGCTCTTGACTCAAAGGCGGCATCCGATTTGTTGAACAAATTAAGTGATCTCCATACGAAACGAACTGCCTCTATCATTATGGTCACTCATGACCCTCTTGCCGCAAGTTTTAGTGAGCGTGTCGTGTTCATCAAAGACGGACAAATTTATACACAACTGAATAAAGGAGACCAAACGCGGAACGAATTTTTCAATGATATTATCAAAACGCAAGGTGTACTAGGTGGTGTGCAACATGACGCTTAATCAGCTAATCTTCCGCAATATCAAGAAAAATCTTAAGCATTATTATGTGTATATCTTTGCACTGACTTTTAGCGTAGGCTTATACTTTTCATTCGTAACGTTGCAATTCGATCCAGCATTAGACGATGCAACAGAAGGAAAGAAAGGTGCGGCAGCTATTAAGTCAGGTTCAGTTTTTCTGATTGTTATCGTGTCTGTATTCTTGCTATATGCTAACAATCTATTCATTAAACGACGCAGTAAGGAGATTGGATTATTTCAATTGATTGGAATGACGAAAGGAACTGTTTTCCGTATTTTAAGTGTGGAGAATTTCTTTTTATACGTCGGTTCTCTCATTGTAGGGATATTCTTAGGGTTTTCGATGTCACGATTACTCATGCTGATTCTATTTAAGGTCACCGGTGTAACGGATGTTGCGACTTTGCGTTTCTCTTCGGATGCATTACTTCAGACGTTGATAGTCTTTGCAGCAATCTTTGTATTGATTTTGATCATGAATGCACTATTCATTAAACGTCAAAGTATATTGTCTTTGTTCCGTGTGACCACCGTGACACAACAGCGGGTGAAAAAGATGTCAATATTCCAGGCGATCATCGGTGTGTTCGGTATCCTTCTCATTGTATTCGGCTATTATTTATCATCGCGATTATTTAGTAGTGTGTTTCTTGGAAATCAGCTATTTCTAGTGATGATCGTCATACTAGCTTCTGTGGTCTTAGGAACCTATTTATTTTATAAAGGCTCCGTCAGCTTTATCTTTAACATGATTCGCAAACGTAAAGGGGGATATTTGAACGTTAACGACGTGCTGTCTCTCTCATCCATTATGTTTCGAATGAAATCCAATTCTCTTTTATTGATGATTATTACGACGCTATCTGCGCTATCCATTACGTTATTGTCGTTAAGTTATATATCGTATTACTCAGTAGAGAAGTCAGTGGAGCGAACTATTCCTGCCGACTTTACCATTCCTGATACTACGCGTGCAATGGAATTTACGCAGTCACTTGACAGTGAAGGCATAGCCTATTCAGAGTCAGCTATTGATCTATTGACTATACCTGTTGATTTATCGACAGTTCTATCTATTTCAGGTGGGGAAAGTCAAGAGATGAGTTACACTGATATGCAAATGATTGTCATTAGTGATGAAGTAATGCCGGAGATAGACGTAGAAGAAAAGGAATTGCTCTTCGTTAACTCTGATAGTTTTACGGAAAACTTTATGAAATTCCAAGCGAATCAGCAAATCGTATTTCAAGGCAAAGAGCATATGTATGATCTGACACTGAAAGGGACGGAAAGAGTAGCTGTTCTTCCAACGCGTGTAGCTTATGGTTTTGTTGTCGCGGTAGTGGATGATCAAGTATTTCAGAAAATGAACGTAGATAAGGACCCTTCCATAACGCCTGAATTTACTGAGTATCATGGAGTGGATATCAAGAATGAAAATGATCTAGAAAAAGCGAATGAACTATTTAATGTGTTGGGAATAAATGAATGGGCAGGGCATGAATCGAAGCTTGAGGAGAAAACGAAACAAATACAAGGTGCAGGCATGATTATGTTCATCGTTGGATTCCTTGGTCTCGCTTTCCTTGTTACGTCTGGCTGCGTCCTATACTTTAAACAGATGGACGAAAGTGAAGATGAAAAATCGAATTACACCATTCTTCGTAAACTAGGCTATACACAAACAGATTTACTAAAAGGGATTCAACGAAAGCAGGTATTTAATTTCGGTATTCCATTAGTCGTCGGTCTCTTACACAGCTATTTTGCTGTAAAATCCGGCTGGTTCTTATTCGGTACTGAAATGCTGACACCAACGATTATGGTGATGTTAATCTACACAGCGCTATACTCTATATTTGGTTTGCTTTCTGTGTTCAATTATAAGCGCGTGATTAAAGATTCGTTATAATACAGTAATACCCCCTGACACAAAGGTCAGGGGGATTTTAGCGCGAATTAGTTACTACCTACTAACTCAGCTACTACGATTTGATAGGCTTTATCTAAATTAGCCAATTGTTCAGCTTTTTCTGCTATGTCATTCGTGGGATCTTCGGAAATTTGTTTTTTTACATCTTTCACTAGTATGGGAAGGGGGGTAGAGTGTGTGCTCACACGTTCCGACATTAGGGTGTCCTTTAATAAGTTTGTAAAGTCATTGATTGTTTGATTGTGCATAATTCATTCTCCTCATCGTGTTTGTAATTTTTCGTTGACAGTAAAAAACATCCATCCGGTATATACCAGGATAGATGTTAAGTGGGAAGCCATGACGAATTAAACGGTTCGGCAGGAAATACATTTGTGTAGGATCGACAGAAACTATATCGAAGCCACCTAAAGAATGTCCTGATTCCGTTTGTTCGTACGTCGGCTTTTGTATGATTTTTCATAAGCCGCACTTGACACCTCCTATCCGCGTAGGGTATTGGTGTGTACTGATCTAGGCAGGTCTCCTGGCTCGTTTTCAACGTATAATTCACCTTCCCATTTCCCTTGCGGTGAAACAGTGGTAACGAATTATACTCCAACTCACAGTTGCGGGACAGCATCGGTTTTTCACCGATTTCCCTTTTAAGCGTTTACGAACGATAAACGCACCTATCTCTAACACGATATTCAGTTGCTCTTTCAGTATATCATTCTTATTTACGAAAGGAACAAAAATAATGCAGCCTCTTCCAAGACAACAAAAACGCACCCTACTCCTATGGAACGTATTACTTGGAACGATAATAAATAGTTCCGTCCGGTTCTATGACGTACTATTTATCCAATTAAGGAATGTCGAGTAGCATTCCTTTGATATAGGTAGACACCAATAAATACGACAAACTCAGAGGCTGGAATGGACAACCAAATACCATTCAAACCAAAGAAACGAGGTAAAATCATCAAGAAGAGCAACATGATGATGATTTCGCGTGAAGCAGTAATCCAAGTTGCCATCCGTACATTGCCGATAGACTGATAATATGTCATCATCACAAAGTTCGTACCGGTGAACAAATAAGCAAAGAAGAATAGATTAATTCCGGAAGTAGCCAAATCTCTTACGGCTTGCGGGAAGTCTCCAAAGATCGATACGATAGGGCCCGCCGCGAATTGACCGACAAGGAAAAACACGGCACCTGCGATGACAACGGTAAATGTGGCTTTTTTTACGGTTTCTTTCATCCTTATCCGGTTGCCGGAGCCTTGATAGTAACTGATAAGTGGCTGAATCGCACCGCCCATTCCAAGAAATAGCATTAGCATGACACTGTGTACATAGTTCAAAATAGAGAAGGCCGCAACACCTTCCGTGCCCGCCATCCGTTCGAACGCGATATTATGTGTAATGGTAAAGAAGGAGATTCCTAACTCGGAAAGGAAACTCGGAAATCCAACAAAAAGAATGGCCAGGAACAGCTTTTTATTGAACTTCAAGCGAATTAGTTTCAAGTTATTATTTTTCTTGAAAAAGTGTGTTGCGAGTACTAGCATACCCATGAAAGAAGCAATAATGGTGGCGGATGCAGCACCGGCAACGCCGTAATCAAAAATGAATAAGAACACATAATTCAAGATAATGTTAACGACAGAAGTCACAATTAGCCCGGCCATTGAAAGATTCGGTGCTCCATCATTGCGTACGAAAATACTAAATGTGTTTTCTACAGTAAAGATAAAGCCAAATAGTAAAATCACAAATAAGTATTGCGATACATAAGGGAAAGTAGTCGCATTGGCTCCAAGTGCGTAAGCTAACGAATCTCTAAAAATAAAGGCGGTTAAACCTAATATAATGGTGAATAAGAAAATGGAGAAAATAGCATGTGTAAAAATTGATCGAGCTTTCTGCACATCTTTGGCACCCATTGCCATCGAATATTTCGTGGCGGCACCTATACCAATCCATAGGGAAATAGCAAAAAAGATTGTATAAACGGGAGCCGAAATTCCGACTCCCGCTAATGCTTCTGCACCCAATCGATTACCGACCATGATGCCGTCCACCACAATATTGATCGCCATTAGCAACATACCGATAGTTGATGGTATTAAATAACGTAAAAAGATACGTCCTACGGGCTCAGTATCCAAAGGACTTAACGTGGGTGAAGAATTCATTGCAAAGGACTCCTTTGAAGGTCAAGTTCCATAATGAGACAAGGGAATTCACCTAAATCATCAATTTGTCCATTTAACTCAAATCCGAACTTTTCATATAAGTGTTGTGCTGCTATATTATCTGGATAAATACTTAAATAAATCTTGTCGCATTGATATTTTTCTTCCATTCTGGTAAGTAAAAGTTTAAGGAACCTGCTGGCATAACCTTTACCTTGATGATGTTGGTCGATCATAAAGCGATCAAGCCATACATTGCCACTATCTGCATCACGTCCATGCATTGCATAGCCGACTAAATCTTCTCCGTCGTATAATCCGATGGACTTCCATTCTGGTTCAAATTGTGATTGTGCTAGTGAAAATGAATTGCTTTCAATAAAGTTCTTTTGGTTTTCGTGTACGGATAAATAGGCAACATCCTGCCAATTTTCATTCGTTACCTCACATGCGTGGAGGCTCATAATTCCATCTCGCTTTCAATTTTGTGTGAAACAGTAAAACTACTTTTGTTTTATTAGTTTATTTAGACATCGCTTTTTTTGATAAATCCAAACAGCAGAATATCCACTATAGAATCCAGTGCTTCGGTTACAGTAATGCGATTTTCATAAAAAAACTTCCGATCAAGCGTGGAGTTCGTTGCATCTATAATCAACTTCATAAGTAACTCTACGTTTTGATCTGCAATGATTCCTTCATGAATTCCTTGTTCAATCAATTCGCGAAGTTCATCCCATTCATGAAGTGCAGTGTGGACTCGCTCCCATTGTTCGGGATGAGTTTTTTTCATCTGATCAAGGATTTGCCAGTTATAAAAATCATTGTATTTCGGTATAACTGTAATGACTTTCTTAATCTTATCTACAAGATGTAGGTCAGTGTCTTTCATAATCATATTGGTTTTTTCATCGAACTCATATAATGTCGAGTCTATAATCGCATCTAGAATTTCCGTTTTGGAAGAAAAGTGTTCGTATAATGTGCGTTTACTGATGCCTAGTCTTTTGGCCAGATCATCCATTGTAAACTTCATACTTTTCTCATGAACTTCTTCTAGGAAAGCTTTCATAATTCGTGCTTTCATTTATCGTACCCCTATCTTTTTATATAGAAATAAAACTAAAAAAACATATATAGTTTTCATCGTTCTTTTATGAGTATAACTACTTTTTACATAAAAAGCAAAGGCTATTGCTTAAATTAGTATTGTTTTAATAAATAGGCTTATACAACTCTTAAATTGGGTAATTTTATTGTATACGTACAAGAGAGGGGTGGGACTGTATGGAAGAAAGGAAATTGGTTGTAGCCGTTGCGGGTGCGAGTGGATATATTGGCAATAATCTATTAAAAAAACTTAAACGAAAAGCCAAAGTGATTGGTTTGTCGCGGAATGGAGATCAGCGGGAGAATACGGAAGACGTAGAGTGGCGATCTTGTGATTTGTTTTCTATGAAAGATGCAGAGAAGAGTTTGGTAGGTGCTGATATTGCGGTATACCTAGTTCATTCCATGCTGAAATCGGCGAAATTATCTCAAGGTAGTTTTGAAGATATGGATGTCATTTTAGCGGATAACTTTGCGCAAGCAGCCAAAAAACAAGGAATTAAACAGATTGTCTACTTGGGTGGAATTATTCCCGATGAACATGAAAAAGATTTATCACGACATTTGAAAAGCCGATTGGAAGTGGAGCGTGTTCTACGCTCGTATAACATTCCTGTCACCGCATTACGTGCAGGGCTGATCGTCGGTCCAAAAGGTTCTTCTTTCCCGATTTTATCGAAGCTAGTTAAACGGCTTCCCATAATGATTTTACCCAAATGGACACGCTCTAACACACAGCCTGTAGCACTCGATGATGTGATGAAATCATTAAGCTCATTAATACTGGACTTTGAACCAGCGCAACGATCTATCGATATAGGCGGCCCTGAGGTCATGACATATAAGTCGATGATGGAGAAGACAGCTGAAGTAGTAGGTAAACCATCAAGAATGTTGGATGTACCATTCTTCTCTTTAAGTCTTTCTAGGCTCTGGTTACGTTTAGTTACACAAACACCAAAAGAGATTGTATATCCATTGGTGGAAAGTCTGAAACATCCGATGGTCGTCAATTCCAAGCGCTATGTGGAAGGTATCAGTGACGGAGAAATTCCATTCATACAAGCTGCAAGGGAAGCACTAGAGGAGGAAATGAAAGAAAGAGACATCCCAAAGAAGAAGTCGAAAATGGGTCCACTTAAGCAGGATGTTCGTTCAGTGCAGAGAATTGAATTACCTTACAGCTGGACTGCAGATGAAACAGCACGTTACTACGTCAAATGGCTTTCCACATTTTTGAATCCTTGGGTGAAAACCGATGTAGACGACCAGTTGAATTGTCATATCGGTTTCCTCGGTAATCGGACATTGCTCGAATTAAGTTATTCTGCAGATCGTAGCACCAAAGATCGCTCGCTATACTATATTACAGGTGGTCTATTGATGGATCCTCATTCCAATGAACGTGGTAGAATAGAATTCCGAAAGATTCCAGGATCGAATGAAGTAATTATTGCAATACACGACTATTTGCCATCCATTCCATGGTTTATCTATTACGTAACGCAAGCCAATATGCACGCATTTGTCATGTCTTGTTTCCGTCAACATATGTATAAGCTTAGTAGGATTGAACGTGAACGATTAGGAATTGTCGCTTTTAATGTACGATGAAGAAAAATCCAGATTTGCAGTGTTGCACTACGAATCTGGATTTTTGATTATTTGAATTCAATAAGTACATAAATAGACGATAGAACCAGATGTTTTATTATGCGTTTAAAGTTGCTTGCTTCGCTTCTGCAAGCTGGCCGCCTTCTTTTAAATACTTCTCTACGCCTTCTGCTGCACGATATGACAACGCGCCAATGGTTGAAGTAGGGTGATGACCTCCGAATTGAGGAAACGCTGAACCGCCCACTACGAATAGGTTGTCCATCTCCCACATTTGAAGATAATTATTCACCGCAGATGTCTCAGGATCTGCTCCCATGATGATGCCGCCCGCATAGTGACCGCCTGAATAAATGTGGTCGAACTCTTGGGGAACTTCATCTTCGTCAATAATATCTGCACCCATTTCTTTCATGATTTCACTGCATTTCTCTATCCCGAATTTTGCCATGTTGCGATCGTGATCTGTGTAACGATTCGTAACACGTAATAGAGGATCACCGTATTCATCTTTGTATGTTGGATCTAAATCCAAGTAGTTATGCCACCATGACATAACAGCAGGTGTATACCAAGCTACTAACGAACGATTCGCGTAATGGATTGAGTTTTTCTTAAACTCAGGTCCCCATTTTGGTGTCCCTTTAGGAACATGGTTCGTTGAAATAGCGCCATCACCGTACTGACGCATTTCGATGCCACCACCATTAATGAAATCTACATCGGAGTGATCAAAGTTATCACCAGCGAAGTCACTCATCGTACCACCAAGAGCACCTGCACCCATATAGAGATTAAACTTCTTCTTTTCAAAGTATCCCCGTGCTCCCAGGAATGTGATGTTAAATTGTCCATTAAAGTTACGTCCAATTGTTCCTTTGCGTGTGGTTGGATCATACTGTGTCCCGATATCAGAAAGCATCAACAAACGATTATTGGTGAAGGAAAACGCACCTAATACGACAACGTCTGCGGGTTGTTCATATTCAATTCCTGTACGTGTATCAGTAAACATTACACCGGTTGCTTTTCCGTCTTTATGCAAAACGCGACGCACTAAAGAGTTGGTGCGAATTTCGCAGTTTCCTGTTTTACGGGCAGTTGGAATAACTGTAGCCAATGGATCCGACTTAGCCGTGAAATCACAGCCGTACATCGTACAATAAGAGCAAAACATACAAGCATTTAATTTTTCACCGTCTGGATTCGTATACGCTTGTGATAAGTTTCCGGAAGCAACTTGAAATGGGTGATAACCCATTCTCTTAGTCGTTTCTTTAAATAGCTTTACAGCGGGCGATGCTAGCATAGGAGGGTTAGGATAATCATTTGAACGTTTATCGCCAAGTGGATCGGGTTCGCCTGAAATACCAGCGGTTTTTTCCCACTTATCATAATAAGGTTCCATTTCATCATACGTGATGCCCCAGTCTTGAATCGTCATACCTTCAGGGATTTTCTCTTTGCCGTAACGTTCAATTGTCTTGGAACGTAATTCAAAATCGATAGCTCTCCATCGATATGTAGCACCTGCCCAGTGCACACTGCCGCCACCTAAATCGGTCCCGGCCATCATTTCTGCTCTTGTCCGGACGGGAAGAGCGGTATCTTCTATTTTCACGCGTGACGTAATCGTTTCAGGCGAAAGATTTTGCATCATCTCGTAACGGTCGGTATAGCGTAATTCATCTTTAACACCGATATAATCCTGTCGTTCTTGTTTTTTACCTCGTTCTAGGGTGACTACTTGATAACCAGCTTTAGCTAATTCGGCAGAAACTACTCCACCTGCCCAACCACTTCCCACTACGACTACATCTACTTTTTTTAGTTTTTTCGCCATATGAGTTCCTCCCGTTATTAGTGACCTTGGTAATTCCGTAAGCTCTCAGGTTTCATTACGATGAAGTCTTCTTTTTCAATATCTGCTGTATAACTCATACGTGGACCAGGGAATTCCTTCATCCTCCAGCCTTCCATATTACGGTTCCCGCCATAGACTGGATCGGCATAAGCACCTTCAATGGTTGTTTGTAATAATAGATTAAAGAATGTCGTCGAAGCGACACCGTTCATCTTCGCTTTTCCGCTATCGAACATCTGCAAGATCTCGTCTTGCTGTTCGGGCTCCAACTTGCGGAAGTTCATTTCGAATTTCTCTTGAGCTGTTTGTTCCAGTGCATGTACACCTTCCATGAAAATATCACCTCTTGTCATAGGAGTTTGATATCTGAAGGCTGGCGTAGGTACTTGCGTTTCAGCATTTGGACCTTGATCTTGTGTCGTATCTGCTTGGCTTTCATATGGATCTATCGCACCTGTTTGCAAAAAAGGCCCTTTCATATATTCTTTTCCGTTCATTCCCCATTCTCCGGCAAGTTGTCTATCGATAAAATAGGGGACACCTAGTTCAATAGCGCCTGGCCCTAGATCATCTTTAGGGAATAGCCTTTCAGTAGCAGCGGAAAGTATTAGAAAATCTTCAGCATTACTAAAGAATGTACGGGCCTCCAATAAGTGAGTATCCTCTTTTCCCATGTCTGCAGGGGCGCTTGGTTTTTGGAGCTGGTTAGTCAATAATCCGCCGAATAATGATCCACCAACTAGACCTCCAGCTAATAGGCCGGTATTTTTCATGAAATTCCTACGACTTATTCCTTTTTGCGTGTCTTCAGGTTGTCTAGGTTCTGTCACGTTGCTCTCCTCCTTGTATATATGACTTTCATAATTTACCAATGCACCTCTACTAGACATGGTGTGACGAATGGATAGAAACTATACGTTGTGCCAGGACTTTACACATTAAAACAGGGGAAAATTGAGTGATTCAGAACGTAGAATGAATATATATAATAAAAACCCCTCTATAAATCATCGTATTTGCGTGATTACAGAGGGGTTTTTCGTATTATAGGTTATTAATCGTTAGTTTTAACTTCAGTATCTGTGTCAGGTTCCATGTCTACTTCGGGCTCGTCCACATTCACATCATCATCTGGCGTTACATCAGCTGGTTGATCTACTTCAACATCGTCATTTTCATCGATTACGGGATCGTCATCTCCACAAGCACTAAGAACACCAACAGAAAGAATTGCAGCGGTTCCTACTTTCAATAAATTACTTTTCTTAAGTTTATTCAAATTCATTATAGATTTCCTCCTCTAGATGTTTGATAGACTTTCTTATGTTATTAATATCCTTATTTTAGTTTTGTAAACATAAAATATTAGAAGTGATTCTTTAGTAATGATAATGACAATAAAGTAGAAGATGACAAACGGTGGAGAAATTGCATATTCTAAAAGAAAACGTGACACCAAGAGGAGAAAACTGAAGAAAGGTGGTGAAAGTGCTATGATGGATGTAGACATGCCTACTTTAAGAGTGATGGACTAGATCTGTTACGCAAATTGGCTTATTTATAAAGGAGAGAATGTTTCATGAAAAAAGAAGAACAACAGAATTTATTCAAAGAAATTATGGGGAATTATCCTACTGGTGTAACAGTGGTGACTGCAGTAACCGAAGATGGTACACCAGTTGGACTGACAGTAAACTCGTTTGCCTCTGTATCCTTGGATCCGATGCTTCTCTTATGGTCTATTGATCATAGAGTTTCTTCTATTAAAGCATTCACAGAAGGAGGTAAATTTGCTGTACACGTACTTGCTGGAAACCAACAGGAGCTTTGTAATACATTTGCAAGCCGTGTAGAAGATCGTTTCTCCACATGTAAATGGGAAATGTCAGATAATGGGTTACCGATTATCGAGGATGCATTCGGTGTATTCGAATGTAAAACATTCCAAACCATTGAAGCTGGAGATCACACCATTATTATAGGCGAAGTAATCGATCTAAAAGTTGAGAAAGATAAAGATCCTATGTTATATCACCGTAGAGTATTTGGATCTGTGCCGCCAGTTTTCTATCAACAAGATGACAAAGCGTGAATTTGAATCATTTTACAGCAATACAAAAGCCGTCTTCCAGGAGACGGCTTTTTTTATGCATATTCTATTATTTACGTACTATACAGTTTTCTAAAGTGGCTTAATATTACCCTAGTTTATCGTCTGCTGTAATATCATTTGGTTCTCGTACTAAATAATATTTACCTTTTGTATACAGAGCGATAACTACTGTCAAGACAGCAGCCAATATGGCAGCGATAAATGCAGCTGTAGATTGTAGGAATATGCCTAAATAACCAGCCGCGGCGATAGAGCCGAATGTGCTTGCTATAAGTAGCGATGCAACACCAACGGGATTCCATTTATATAAATACTCTTGTCTTGCAACGTAATAGGTGGGGCCAATTTTTAGCCACTTCTTGACGACTACTGCATCTGTCACGAGAATAGCAGCCCAAGAAAATAAGAACACACCTTGGAATGTCATGACCGTATCTAAGTGATCAACAATACCACCAAGCATTAATAAAATAGCACTTACAGCTGAGATTACTACCCAGAATCTACGTCCTGGCGTGAAGCGGAATACATTCTCGAAAAAATTTGATAGTGATAAAGAACTGCTGTAGATATTGGTGACATTAATTCGCAATTGTGTCAACATCGTAAATAATGCACCACCAATGCCTAGCAACAGTACGATATATACGCCTGGATCTTTTTCCAAGAATCGCACACCGAACCAAATACCAAGTCCACCCATTACTCCGTAACAAAAAATCTGCGGGATGAAACCGATTGCAATCGAACCGAACTTTCTATCGGATGGCTTTAGGAAACGTGCATAGTCTGATGCGAGTAAAGCCGTTAATCCCATAATTCCATTGTGCATCCCGATACAGAACAATAGTGCAGTTCCCCCAAATTGAACGCCTTCGGGCATATAAGAGAATACGGGCCCTGTGTAAACAGCCGGTTTGATGAACGATAATATAATGGCTGTGAAAAGGAATACCATAAATATTGGCATAGACCATTTTTGAAGTTTGTCCAACTGCTCAATTCCGAACCAATTCAATGGAATAACAAGTGTGCCAAAGATGATAATTAAAATCCATTTAGGAAAGTCAGGCGTGAAATAATGAACAGCTGAAACGAGGATTAACCCTTCAAACGCGCAATACATAATGAAGTTCGAAGCGTAAATTAATGAAGTTAGCGATGATCCGATATAGCCAAATCCCCCACCACGTGATAAAAGGTTAACGTTCATGCCGGATTTAGCGGATAGATATGCAATGACAGTACCAAGCAAACCGGCGACGATGATAGCATAGATAGCCGAAACGATAGCGTTTGGTGCACCGAATTGCAAAGCCATGACACTGCCCATTTGAAAATAAAAAATGGCAGTCGCGATGCCGAACGTGATATTGGTAATACTCAGCCAACTCTTATTGCGATCTTCCAAAGGAACACGATCTAAGGAATAATCTTTTTCTGTTTCATCTTCTTCTATAGTATTCAGTGCTCTTTCTTCTTCTGTTGTCATACACATCAGCTCCTTGTAGTAAGTCGTCAATCTCTCTTGCCAGCTTTGCTAGTATGTTCTGATTCATGCAACATGATGAATTAGATTCGTTCATTGAATTGACACGTTACTATTTTAACAAAATTGTAATGAAAAAATCAAATTTAAAATATATTTGTGAAAATGACTATATAAAATTCTTATTTTATAAAAGGTTATAGAATGATAGAGAAATCAGACGTAGAAAAAAATCCTTAAAAGTATAGTTTTTAAATGAAAAGATGCAGTCTTTTATCTGGCTAGTACTTTTCTAACTGAAAGGACTAGTAGATGAAAGGATCAATCGTTAGTACCGTTACTGTAAACGATGGAGTATAAAAAAAGATGACTTCAGCACAATACTGAAGTCATCTACTAGTAGCGTAATTACTGCAACTCAATTCAAACCAGTTCACAAATTAGGGCTTAGCCCAAAGGTAAGAAAGTTTCTTGAAAATCTTTTTCAAGGAGGTTGTTTTTCCCATACCTAATCTATTATTTACGTATCATCCAGCTTTCTAATGAGTGAATAGCAATTCCACGGAACGCCTCAGCATGACTGAATGATTGTTCTACTTCTTTTAACTGTTTTTCCATATATGCATTATTTTTACCGAAGAAAGATAGATAATCACCTTCAGAAGATTTACTAGTTTCTATTGCTACACGTGCTTGCTTGCCTCTAGCGCTCGCATAATCCATTTCGCTTTGTGCTAAACTGATCATTCCATTACTACCACCTGCTTTGTTACGATAGGCCATGACATTTATACTGTCGGATTGGTCGATCAGCCATTCTGAAAGTACACCTTCACCCATACTATTCGAATAGTAGATGGAATCGAACCAAAACGGTATATCAATTCCAAAATGTAATCCAAGGCGAGTAGATTTACTAGCCGCGAATTGGATATTTTGCTGATAGCTCTTGATAGTCTCTTGTAAATTAGAATCCCATGTAGGTAAAATATACGGTTCGATATCCAAATGAATACCGGCAAACTGTTCATTATTCTCTGAAACGGATTGATACATTTCTACCCATTGAAAGAAACTTTGAACGGATTCTTGGTCAGTTGCCCAATACGGTGCGCCATCAAGGGCGTGTACTTCTATATTTTGCTCGCTAGCTTTGCGAATAAAGCGTTGATAAGCATCATTCGGAATATCTGCGTTGACTTGCAAATACAGCGTTGATACATTTTTTTTCTTTGAAAATTCGATGAGTGCATCAGATTGACTAAGTATTTGCGATGTATGCCACAACCAAGTAGCTTTTGGTTGGTCAATGCGCAT
This sequence comes from Sporosarcina sp. P1, assembly GCF_002743155.1. Taxonomy (NCBI): domain Bacteria; kingdom Bacillati; phylum Bacillota; class Bacilli; order Caryophanales; family Caryophanaceae; genus Sporosarcina; species Sporosarcina sp. P1. The sequence goes on along the minus strand of NZ_PDYS01000006.1, from coordinate 52,072 downwards.
CGTTAACATTGGTTTTAACCAAATGAAGTTAGATAGAATCAATAGACTTGCCACCATCCAAATTACTCGTGCTTTTTTAGACATAGTAGTCACCTTTCTCTAGTAACGTAAGATAGAACAGTATTTCATGATGTTTTAGTACTACTAATAAATTATACACTAAGATATCTGCTATATTCTAGTATATTTATACTGCAATTATGTACATTCAGATTGTTTGAGAGAATACTAGACTGTATAATAAGAATGAAATGTGAAAAATTGGCTAGTAATCGATATAAGTAAAGGAGAGACATATTAGTGAAAAAAATAGCCATAGCCATACTGTTGATTTTACTCGTGTTGTCTCCACGAATCTATTGGGCCTTAAAAGAAGAGAAAGTAATGGATATCGCTGTGATCGATAAATCGGTCGCGAAGAAAGATTATCGTGAGCATAACGGTTTATTTCATGTATTAGAAGGTAAGAAAATTGTTCGGCCTGACAGGGAAGCTTATGATAGGAGTCTTGATTATTATGGATTCGATCCATACGACCAGGTCGCGCTGGAGCCATTCCATGAACGACCACTTGATATGATCTATGTTGCGGATACATATGGCGTATTCAGCGATGATCTTAAAGCCAAACCTGATGGTTCTCGATCCGAACTACTATATGGCGGTATGGAATTGACGGAGTGGAACGAACTAATGGCTAGCAAAGGCGAGGATACGACATTAATCGCAGAATTCAATAGTTTTGCATCGCCAACTAGTGAAGAAATGAGTACGATCATGCAAAAGGAACTGGGAATTACTTGGACAGGCTGGATCGGCCGGTATTTCAATGACATGTCGAATGCAGAAGTACCGAAGTGGCTTGTCGAAGGGTATAAAGAGCAGAAGAATAGTGAATGGTTGTTTGCCGGTTCTGGTCTTGCGTTTGTCCATACATCTGGAAAAGTGATTGTCTTAGATGGACAAGAAAATAAAAGTGCTGCCCATTTCAAATTAACAAAAGACGGAGAGGAAAAGTTTCCGAAAGTGTATTCATCGGATTATATGTATTGGTTCGATGTAGTAGAGCCAAATGAAAAAACCAATACTTTGGCGACATATGAATTTGATTTGACGGAAAAAGGTCGTAGTGTATTGCAAGAGGCGGATATTCCGGAAATATTCCCCGCGGTGTTGCATCAAGAACACGCGAATACCTATTATTTTGCGGGAGACTACGCAGATTTTGATAAGAACCCCATTGTTAAATGGCAAGGGATACATACTGTATATAAATACTTTGCTAAAGATGTATCTGCCTTCTATTGGCTTACATATTTTCCGATGATGGAAGAGATCTTAGATGAAACCTATCACAGAAAGAACAGTGAAAAGAGTAGCGATTCCTCTACTAGAAAATAGGAGTGAGTTTACTAACATAGGGATGGGAGATTCGCTGATTGCGCATAGTCTATTTGAAAAAAGACTACTAATAAGTCAGCTGAAGAAGGGTGTAATGAGTATGAAAATAAATAAAAATGAACTGAATATGCTGGATGCTTCTCTCTTTCATCAACTCTTTCATTGGCAGATGGCGAATACGAAACGTTTCCGTCAAGTGTTCACCATAGTCTTTGTCAAAAGTCCTGAAAGTCCAGAAATTAAGCAAATTCTTCTAGAGCAGATGCGTACTTCAGATTTATTGTTCAGTTTCCCGACCGGTGAACCGGATATCATTTTAATGGTGAATACCGGCGAAGATGAAGCAGATGTCTTTATTGAGAGATTGCGCCGTACTGAATCGACTCGCTCTTACCGAGTAGGCGTTTCGGTAATTGAAATTCGTAATGGAGATGCAACGCTTGAAGATGTACTACAAGTGGGAAATGATTCAGTAAACCGTGCATTACAATTACCAGGTGGTACGCCTTATGTAAAAGATCGCACCTTTAGAACATTAGAGCGACAATGTGTGCGAGTGAGTATTATTGACAATGACCCCGTTATCACGATGATTATACAAAAACTGGTGGAGCGTATTTCCATAAAACAACTGGATCTGGATATCCAAGTATTCCATGATGGACAATATTTCATTGAATCCAAATGGTACCAGTCTTCCCACACACATTTAGTTATTATGAATGACATTCTTCCGAGAAAGAATGGATTAGAAGTATTATATACATTACGCGAATTGCCGAATACGCAGAAATATCATGTCTTTATGATGACCAAGAGAAAAAGTGAAGCGGAAATGATTTACGCCTATCAAAACGGTGTTGATGAATATATAACGAAACCATTTAATCCAAAGTTATTTGAATCACAAATTAAGAAAGTATTGAGACGGATTTATTATGGATAAGATATTAATATCATTGTTATTAGTCATCGTAGTGTTGTTGATTATACTATTCGCTTTGTTCTTTTTACTTGTGTTTTATAGAATGCAAGAAGTGAAAAAAAAAGAGAAGGTTATAAAGTATATTGAAGATCGTCAAGTCGACTGGTATGAATATTTACTAGAAGAAGATATGTCACTTGAAGGGCTTAAACCCCATGGGAATCTAGAACTCGAAGCGATTGATGAATTGTTTTTTCGCGTTAACTACCACATCTCTTCAGATGAAATTAAAGAAAAGGTAAATGCTTTTGCCGCTGTATATATGAGTGATTACTATAAGGGAAAACTTGCTAGTCGGAGTAGGGAATTGCGTATTAATACACTCAATAAAATCAGCTTATTTCACTTGCGATTTATGCTGGATCCGGTTTCCGCGCTGTTGGAAAAGAAGAAAAAACATTCGAAAACTGAATTATTATTAATGTATGAGATTATAGGAAAGTTTTCTCGTACTGATTTCGTAGCACACTTCATCGCGCCGAAAGTTCCGCTAGGTGAATTTGATTATAAAAAATTGTTGATGGGGCTAGATGAAGAACAGATTAATTTACTAGCTGAAGACTTCGATGTTTTGCCTGAATTGCTTCAGCTGACGATGATCGAAATTATAGGTGTTCATCATTACCTTGATTGGCTTCCTTTATTGCATAAGTGTTTGGATAGTTCGGATCAAGAAATGCGAATTAGGGCATTAAAAAGTATTGCTGAACTGGAAGTAGCGGACTCGCTTGAGTTATATGAGCCATTCTCCCATTCAACTATCTGGGAAGAACGCCTGATGACAGCTAAGATTTTCCGTTTTGCACCGACAGAAGAAGCATTGCCTATACTTAAACACTTGATCAAAGATCCTACTTATCAAGTTCGTGCACAAGCCGCAAAATCGATTAAATCTTTAAAAAATGGTCATCAAGCACTTTACTCTGTAATAACCATGTCATCTGACGAGTTTGCGGTCGATGTAGCGGAAGAGATGTTCGGAAAGGAGTACTAAGATGAACGCACCTCTAATAACGTCGTCGTTTTTTGGGTTTATTGGCTATATACTGCTCGTCTATATGCTAGCTGTTATTTTTTCATATACATCCATGCTAATTATCGCATTTATTCAGTTAGGAAAAGAACGAAAGTTGCAGAAAAATTTATCGGATGAAGGAGCTGTAGATTTTATATATACGCAGCCCGTAACGATAATTGTTCCTGCTTACAATGAGCAAGAAGGTGTGCTTGGAAATATTTATTCGTTGTTGGCATTGCAGTATCCTCAATTTGAGATATTGGTGATCAATGATGGATCTGTAGACAATACGGAAGATATTATAATTGAGCATTTCAATATGAAGCCAATTCGAAAAGTAGTGAATCAACAACTTGAAACGCAACCTATCGAAGCTATCTATCAATCCGATATGCACCCCAATTTACTGTTGATTACGAAAGTGAATGGTGGGAAAGCGGATGCCTTAAATGTAGGAATTAATGTGTCGAAATATCCATATTTCTGTTCAATCGATGGAGATTCCATATTGGATAGTACATCACTGCTGCGTGTAATGAAGCCTATCATGGAATCCAATAAAGAAGTTATTGCGACAGGCGGCACTGTACGGATTGCGAATGGTTATGAAATCCAAATGGGGCAAGTGGTCAGAGAAGGTTTGCCAGGCTCGGCTATCGTAATAATGCAAATTATAGAGTATATGCGTGCGTTTCTTATGGGACGAATGGCGCTTAGCAAATACAATATGGTGCTAATCATATCCGGAGCATTCAGTGTCTTTTCAAAAAAATGGGTAATGCAAGTAGGCGGATATACGAAGAATACAGTTGGAGAGGACATGGAACTAGTAGTTAAGCTACATGAAGAAATATCGGATTGTAAAGAAGATAAAGAAATTGTTTTTACACCAGATCCGGTTTGTTGGACAGAAGCTCCTGATAACTTCAAAGATCTACGTACTCAGCGTCGACGTTGGCATCAAGGACTGGCCGAAAGCCTCTGGTTACATAAGAAAATGGCATTTAATCCTAAGTATGGTTCGGTAGGGCTGCTATCAATTCCTTATTTCTTGTTCATTGAATTGCTCGGACCCGTGATAGAATTGGCTGGCTATGCTTATATGGTCTTGTCTCTATTTATGGGGGAAGCGTATATAGTCTTCGCTGGAATTCTTGGTTTATTATTTATTTTATATGGATCATTGTTTTCGATGGCATCCATTTTATTGGAGGCATGGAGTCGTAATACATATCCCGCAGTGAAGGATTTAGTTCGTCTAGTGATGTTGTCACTAACCGAAGTATTTTGGTACAGGCCACTAACCTTAATTTGGCGCACAGAGGGGATTATTAGTGCTTTGCGCGGAAAACGTGAGTGGGGAAGCATTCAACGTAGAGGATTGTCAGAAGATCGTGAATGAAAAATGCCTGACGTATCGTGACTGTTATATCAGGCATTTACGTAGTAAATATAAAGGGGTACGTCACAATATATTCAATCCTACAGTAAAGACTTCAGTAACTACCTGTAGAGACGTTAACGATTGACCACCATTATCCGTGAATGTATGTATTCATACTGGGTTCGAAAAGGATGACTAAATGGTAGTGTCGGAGAATATATTGTGATTTTTTTATGACTTTGACATAGAGAGTCTACTAGGTTTATCTAACGCCGCGTCGCTTGGCAGATTCAGCGTACGCCGTGGATCGGAAATGTAGTATGGGGTCATCACTGCATTCTATTCCTTCTATAGTAACCGTTGGATCAAAGATGAAGGACTCAGCGTTATCTACACGAAGAGAGTTCAGTGTTAGGGTTCCTGCTTCAATTTTCTTTCGATCATCGGGCCAGGCGATAGTTGGGTCATCAATTGCATCTCCATGTTCGGCGAATTGTATAAGTAAGCGAAAACGTACAGACTGGTCGAGTCTAACTTTATGAATAAGTTCATTTTCCATTGAGCTGTTGACATTACCATCATCATTTTGGGGAACAGGTTGCCATTCAAATCGGACAGCCTGTTTTTGCATGTCCTTATTTCTCAAATAATACGCATGGATTGAATAGTAATGGAGGGACTCGAAATTACGAAAAGGCTGTAGTTCTTTTAAAATGGAACCAAATGCTTTGTACTCTGCATCATGTATCAATGCATCTATTCGTTGTGCCCATGTACTACGAGAATCGAATGCCTGCACCAAACGAATAAAGGCATCTGGAGTTTTACTAATAAAAATCGGTATATTGGCCATAGTCAAATTTGTGAATGTACCATCAAATAATTGAAAACGCACTGCCATTCCTTTAATTGGATTCAATAGCTCGCTTGGATTTCGGCTTGTAGAGCTATGAGAAAAACGTACAACAGCTGAAACTTCCCTTTGCTGTAAATGGGCAGCTGTTGTCCAAGGTATGGCAGCCCCGGTTGGTTGGAAAGTCGCGTCAAATGCGACACCAATTGCATGTGCACGTCGTAAATGACTTTCTGTATGCACCGCTGATTCAATAGAATCAATAGCTTCTTTAGCAGTTACCGGACCTTGATTATTCATTTGAAATCACTCCTTTACATATAACATACCCTTCATTAATTAAAATTAAGCGATTAAAAAAATAGAATTGGGGGTATTAATAGTGGCAAGACAACTTTTAGGAGGAATAGTATATGAATCGTTTGTTACTAACTGGAATATCTGTCATGGCACTCAGCCTTGCAGCATGCGGGACTGATACGACGGATGACAATGTGAAAGAAAACTCAGGCACAACACCGCCTGTGGAACAACCTGCTGAGCCTACAACTGAAGATACTAACAAAAACTCTACTGATGGAGGTAATACAGACGCTGTGCAACAAACAGATTCTGCAACGGATAATATGAAAGCAGATATGGATAAACTTTCATTTAAAGAAATCCAGATTGAAGTTTTGTACAGTGGTGATAAAGAATACGAAGCGGATATTGAACAAGACGAAAATGAACCAATTGAAGCGAAAGTGGAAGATGAAGTAAATGGTGTATACTTGAAAAATCAAGAAGCATTTGATGATTTATACCCGAAGGTTAAACAACTCGATTTGACGAAAGACAGCACAAAGCAGGAAGCGATTGATCAAGTGCTGAAAATCTTTGGCTTGGATGCAAATTACGAGAAAATTGAAGTAGAAATTAAATTTAATGATGGAAGTAAGTTAGATGTAGAAGAACGTAAATAAGAGCAAGAACAGCCCTTCCTTTTCAAGGAAGGGCTGTTTTGGGGTTGAAGATAACTTAAGAAGTTCTGTCAGGATCAACATTTATAAATAGTACACTCCAAGCGCAACAATCATTAAAATGAAAGTGGGTATACCAGCGGCGAAAAACCACGCCGGACTCGCTGACATCGCCTCGGATGGAGCACGCATTGAATCTAGCACTTCCCTCTGGCCTTTCAAAGCAAAGACCTTTCGTGTACTCTTCATGAAAAAATCAAAAGAGCCTGTACGAATAATAAATACCACCGAACCGATAAATAGTAGAAATCCACTGATGAAAAAGGAAGCATTGATATAGCCGAGTAGTGAGATTTCACCATATACCGAAAAGGCAGAAATAACAATCACTAATTGAGATAGTAGAAATACAATAATATTACGTTTCATATGGAATCCTTCTTTTCATTTATAGAATTAGTAACTACTATCTATCATACAGGACATAAATTAAAATGTGTAGAATCTTCTATGATAGTTCAAAATTATGACAATAGCGTTGTTAGCGTTTACATCTAGAAATTCTTCTTGTATAATGAAAAAGCTAGCACTACAAAAACATCAAAGGGGAGGTCAACAATTTGAAAAGAAATAAGTGGCTTATATTAATGGCTTTAACATTAGTCTTAAGTATGTTCTTAGCTGCATGTGGTGGTTCGAAAGACGAAGAAAAGCCAGCAACAGACGGGGACGACAAGGACAAAGATGCGGCAACCGAAGAGAAAAAGCATGCCAAAGACGAAGATGGAGAGCCAGATGCTGAGCAAGTATTATACTTAGCTGAATCTGCGGCTATCCCATCAGTTGACTCATCAATTGTAGAAGATCAAGTAGGCTTCAATGTATTAAACAATATCAATGAAGGTTTATATCGTTTAAACCAAGATAATATTGCAGAACCTGCAATGGCTGCAGAAGAAGCAAAAGTCAGTGAAGATGGATTGACGTATACATTCAAACTTCGCGATGCAATGTGGGCTGATGAAACACCTGTTACAGCAAATGATTTCGTCTATGCTTGGCAGCGTGCAATTGATCCAGCAACTGGTTCACCTTATGGACCCATGATGATGTCTGGCGTAGTGAAAAATGCGACAGCAATCTCTGAAGAAAAAATGGAAGTATCTGAGCTTGGAGTTAAAGCTGTAGATGAAAAGACGTTTGAAGTAACACTGGAGCGTCCAGTACCATATTTCTTGTCACTCATGTCATTTGGAACTTTCTATCCACTTAAAGAAGAGTTCGTAGCTTCTAAAGCGGATGCATTTGCAACAAACTCTGATAACCTTCTTTCAAATGGACCATTCGTTTTAACTAAATGGGATGGAACTGGAGATAGCTGGACTTATGTTAAGAACGAACACTACTGGGATGCAGAAAATGTGAAGCTTAATGAAATTCATGTAAACGTTGTTAAAGATTCTGCAACAGCAATTAAACTTTATCAAGATGGTAAGTTGGATCGTGCGGGAGTTTCCGGTGACCTAGCTATGCAATACCGTGATGATGAAGAAGCCGTTATTCAACCAGAAACATCTGTATTCTATTTCAAGTTTAACCAAGAGCGTGATGGTAAAGAAACACCACTCGCTAATGAGAATATCCGAAAAGCTATTGCTAAAGCTTTCGAAAAGGAAGACATGGTAGATGTAGTACTTGCCAATGGTTCATTAGCTGCAAACTACTTAGTACCAACAGACTTTGCATTTGATGAAGATGAAAAAGACTTCCGTGAGTTGAGTGGTAACCACTTGGAGTACAACGTGGAAGAAGCACAAGAACACTGGAAAAAAGGTCTTGAAGAACTAGGCGTTGAATCTCTTGATCTTGAAATTCTAGGTGGAGACACTGAGCTTTCTAAGAAAATGGACGAGTACTTCAAGTCTCAACTAGAAGGTAACTTGGAAGGATTAACAATTTCATTGAAAGAAGTACCATTCTCTGTACGTTTGGATTTGGATGGTAACCAAGACTATGATATTCAAGTATCAGGTTGGGGACCAGACTTCCAAGATCCGATTTCATTCATGGATTTATTCGTAACAGATGGTACAAACAACTTGATGTCTTACTCTAATCCTGAGTACGATAAATTGATTGAAGATTCTAAAGGTGACTTGGCTCTTAAGCCAAAAGAGCGTTATGAAGCATTCGCAAAAGCTGAGAAGATTCTACTTGATGAAGACGCTGCAATTGCACCGATTTACCAACGTGGTTTGATCTACTTGCATAAACCTTACTTCAAAGGCTTAGTGAATCATCCATTTGGAGCAGACTATAGCTACAAGTGGGCATATATTTCAGGTAAATGATTGTAACGAAGTAAGGATTTAAGTTTAATAGGGGAGAGTATATGGGGGTAAATATCCATATACTCTCTTTTTAGTAACGGCGAATAGTTTCAATATTTAATTTATTGTCGAAAAATGTCAAGTGGTTACTTGCATAAGTAAGTAAGAAACTCTTTTGGAGGTGTAACGTACCATGGTTAAGTATATTGGAAAACGCATCGTGTATATGTTCATAACACTGTTTTTAATCGCAACAGCCTCTTTTTTCCTTATGCAAACATTGCCAGGTTCACCGATCGCTTCTTACAACAAGTTGAATGACACACAAAAAGCAATTGTTGAAAAGAAGTATGGAATCGATAAGCCTAAGCCTGTGCAGTATGCAATCTATATGAAAAACTTGGCAAAAGGCGATTTAGGTACGTCGTTTGTATTTAAAGGGAAGAGCGTCAACGATTTATTGGCTACGAGATTGAAACCTTCTTTAATCTTCGGAGCGCAAGCGATGGTCTTCGGGACCATTGTTGGAATCCTGCTAGGCATGCTTGCCGCATTGAAGCATAATACATTCTGGGATTATGGAAGCACCTTTTTTGCAATACTCGGTATTTCGATTCCGTCCTTTGTATTTGCATCATTGCTACAATATTGGATTGCTTCAGAGTGGCATCTACTACCAGTCGGTTTGTGGAATGACGGTTGGAAATCTAGTGTCCTGCCATCGCTTGCACTCGCTATGGGGCCGCTTGCCCTATCCGCGCGCTTTATACGGACTGAGATGATAGAAGTACTGAATTCAGATTATATTATTTTGGCTAAGGCGAAAGGTGCCAATGGTTTTGAAATTGCTTTCAAACATGCATTCCGAAATGCATTAATACCTTTAATCACGGTTCTCGGACCATTGGCAGCTGGTTTAGTAACGGGTTCACTTGTTGTAGAACAAATTTTTGCTATTCCAGGGATTGGTGAGCAATTCGTATCGTCTATCATGACGAATGATCATGCTACAATCATGGGTACGACATTATTATTCTCAGCCTTTCTTATTTTCGTTATTTTTATTGTGGATATTTTATACGGTGTTATCGACCCACGTATCCGCGTGTCTGGAGGTAAGGGATAATGCACAATGAAAATGGACAAGAAAAATTAACACCAGAACATTTTGAACGAGTGACAATCGATGCGCATCATTCAGAACGTATAGAGAAACCGAGTTTGAGTTTCTGGCAAGATGCATGGCTAGGTCTCCGTAAAAATAAGGCCGCTATTGTCAGTATGGTCGTTCTTTTATTGGTTATACTCATGGCACTCATCGGTCCACATTTAAATGGACATGCGGGTGATACACAAAACTTACGCCATGCAAATTTACCGCCTAAAATACCTGGCATTGAAGCAACAGGACTTTTTGATGGGGATGGTAAGCTAGCAGGGAAGACTGTCAATCTATATGAAATGAAAAAAGTTGATGAATATTATTGGTTCGGTACAGACGGACTCGGTCGAGACTTGTTTACAAGACTTTGGGAAGGTACTCGTGTATCGCTATTCATCGCATTTGTAGCCGCAGCCATTGATATGGTTATAGGTGTCGCATACGGAGGGATTTCTGGATACTTCGGTGGACGTACGGATGACATCATGCAACGCGTTGTTGAGATCTTGATCGGTATTCCTACATTAATTGTCGTTATTTTGATGATTATGATTATGGACCCGGGAATAACCGCCATCATTGTCGCGATCACCATAACTGGTTGGATAGGCATGTCGCGTATTGTACGTGCACAGACATTGAAATATAAATCACAGGAATTCGTATTGGCTTCACGTACGCTAGGTGCCAAGGATGGAAAAATCATTACTAAGCACTTACTGCCGAACATGCTGGGGATTATTATCATCAACACGATGTTCACGATTCCAAATGCGATTTTCTTTGAAGCGTTCTTAAGCTTTATCGGAATCGGACTCCAACCACCAGCTGCTTCATTAGGTACATTAATCAATGACGGATACAAAGTGATGGAGAATCAGCCATACGTGCTATTGTTCCCAGCCATTGTCATCAGTGTTCTTATGATTGCATTTAACTTGATAGGTGACGGACTGCGCGATGCACTAGATCCTAAAATGAAAGATTAAGAGGAGGAGAGCAAGTTGACAAAAATATTAGAAGTAAAAGACCTCGAGCTTTCCTTCCACACATTTGCGGGTGAAGTGAAAGCGATCCGTGGCGTAAATTTTGATTTGCACAAAGGAGAAACGCTTGCTATCGTAGGTGAGTCGGGATCGGGTAAATCTGTTACGACGAAATCAATCATGCGGCTTCTTCCTGAATCAAGTGCTGAATATAAGAGTGGGGAAATTCTATTTGAAGGAAGAGATCTAACAAAAATTCCTGAAAAAGATATGCAAAAGATTCGAGGGAAAGATATATCGATGATTTTCCAGGATCCAATGACTTCATTAAATCCAACTATGACAATTGGAAGACAAATCATGGAGCCGATCTTAAAACATCAGAAGTTGAACAAATCAGCAGCGCGTAAACAGACGATTGAATTATTGAATCTGGTCGGTATACCGAATGCAGAAAATCGTTATAAGATGTACCCTCACCAATTTTCTGGTGGGCAGCGTCAACGAATCGTCATTGCAATTGCGCTTGCGTGTAATCCGAAAGTATTGATTGCAGATGAGCCGACAACAGCACTGGATGTCACGATTCAAGCGCAAATTCTTGAGCTGATGAAAGACATTCAGAAGAAGACCGATACTTCTATCATATTTATTACGCATGACCTGGGTGTAGTAGCAAACGTTGCCGATCGAGTAGCTGTTATGTATGGTGGTCGAATCGTCGAGATCGGTACAGTAGACGAAATCTTCTATAATCCACAACATCCTTATACATGGGGCTTACTAAGTTCAATGCCTTCTATGGATTTAGAAGATCAAAAGCTATATGCGATTCCCGGCACACCTCCTGATTTATTAAATCCTCCAAAAGGAGATGCGTTCGCTTTGCGAAGTGAATATGCGATGAAGATTGATATGGAGCGTCAGCCTCCTTTCTTCAAAGTGAGCGATACACATTACGCAGCGACATGGTTATTGCACTCGCAGGCACCAGAAGTTGAACCGCCTGCCCTAATTATTGAGCGTATGAAAACATTTAAAGGTAGCCGGTACTATGTTGATCAGACGGGAGGTACTGTGTGATGTCAGACAATTTAATTGAAGTACGTAACCTTAAACAATATTTTAATGCAGGGAAATCTACTGAAGTCCGTGCGATTGATGATATTAGTTTCACTATTAAACGTGGAGAAACCTTTGGTTTAGTAGGCGAGTCAGGTTGCGGTAAATCCACAACAGGGCGTACTATGATCCGATTATATGACGCGACAGCGGGTCAAGTCCTCTATAATGGTGTAGATGTACACGCACCCAAAAGCAAAAAGGAAAATCATGCATTGAATAGAAAGATGCAAATGATATTCCAAGATCCTTATGCTTCTTTGAATCCACGTATGAAAGTTTTGGATATTATTGCAGAAGGATTAGATATTCATGGTCTAGTAAAAGGTAAAACGGATCGGAAGCAACGGGTAATTGATTTGCTTGAGACTGTTGGTTTAAATCGTGAACATGCTGAGCGTTATCCGCATGAGTTCTCAGGTGGTCAGCGTCAGCGTATCGGAATTGCACGTGCATTAGCTGTAGATCCGGAATTCATCATTGCGGATGAGCCGATCTCTGCTCTAGACGTTTCCATCCAAGCGCAAGTCGTCAATTTGTTAAAAGAGCTACAGGTAGAAAAAGGGTTGACGTATTTATTCATTGCTCACGATCTATCGATGGTTAAATACATTTCCGATCGTATTGGCGTGATGTATTTCGGTAAACTGGTGGAGATGGCTCCAGCGGATGAGTTATATCGAAATCCAATGCACGCTTATACTAAGTCTTTACTGTCAGCGATTCCACTACCTGACCCAATTTATGAACGTTCTCGTGTGCGCCATCCGTATAATCCGAAGGACCATCAATATGGACCTGACGAAAAAGTGGAATTTCGTGAAGTGGCACCTGAACATTTTGTATTATGTTCAGAGAAAGAACTCGCCGAGATGCAAGCTATACGTGTATAAGACAATATCCCTCTGATTGTGTAGAAATCAGAGGGATTTCTTTATCGTAATTAAATCCACTAGTTGTCCTGATAGTTTGTATGTTTCATCAAATATTGTGCTACTATGGAAAGAATAGATACCATTTGAATTGATAGGGTGTGTTTAAAATAAAGAATTTAACGGAGGCAGTTCAAAGAAAATTAATGGATGAGATCATTAATGGGAGTAGAGTTGCAGCTTTAGTAACAGATGCTTCGCAAGAGGATAATCCGATAATTTTTGCTAACAAAACATTCGAAACGATGACAGGGTATACTCAAGAAGAAACATTGGGGCGTAATTGTAGATTTCTTCAAGGTAAAGATACAGACCCAACTACAGTTTCGAAGATCAGAAGAGCTGTTTCTGAAAGAGTACCTTTGACAATCGTAATTAAAAACTATAAAAAAGACGGTACGTTATTTTGGAATCGGCTCAGTCTTCGTCCAATTATTATTGATGGAGTGCCATATTGTATTGGTACGCAGACAGATGTTTCTGTACAATACAAACAAATAGAAGAGCTGCATACGAAAGATCATGAAATAGAACAGCTCATGTTACCTATCATGAGAATTTATGATAACCTGGCGGCTGTTTCCTTAATCGGTCAAATGACGGAAGAACGCTTTAATCTTTTGATTACGAAACTGAGCGCCTACGTTCACTCAAATGAAGTGGATCATGTAATGATTGATATAACGGGTTTATATTGGCAACAAGGAACTTCGATTGATCGGTTGCTGGAAATTCAGCAAGTATTGAAGCTTATGGGATGTCAGCTTTATATTACAGGCATCTCTCCAGATCTTGCACAAAAATTAGCGTCAGCTAAAGATCCTCAGCAAATATTAAAAACCTTTTCAAGTATTCAGCAAGCAATTTACTATATTCAGCAATAGAGAAAAGACCTCTACCATAACGCAAAGTTATGGTAGAGGTCTTTATCAGATACTGAGTTGTTCTTTTACTTCTTTAATCTGTTCAATATGACGTAGTTCATGATAGCCGACAAATGGAATCCACTGCGTAAGACTCATTTCGCCAAAAATAGGATGGGGATACGATTTTACTGCTAATTGGTCTTCCGTTGCGTTTTCAGCTATATCATGTAAAGCAGAATGGGTAGCAGAAAGTTTACTTTTCAAGTCATGGAGAGTAGAAAAATCTGAAGTTGGTGTCACAAAATCAGGCGCATCTACTTTTTTAGAACGATCCACAGTAAGTTGAATCGGCTTCACTGTGGTAATGTTCTGATCGTCGTTAGAAAGCTTAGTCTGAATGGTTTTAGCAACGCTACCTTCCATTAAGTACAGATGTTGCACAATTTGTTTAATAGACCATCTGTTTTCAGCTGGTTTTCGATTAATCACTTCATCTGACAAGTCTTCTACTTGCGCTAATAGCTCTTTACGTGCTTGATCATTAATTTCCATAGTGGTCACCCCTTTTATTCATAGTACCACTCGTAAGACGATAAATCTTTTATAGAAGCTTGAGAATAGGAGTTCAAATTATGAAACTACATCAGCCTAAAATACCGGGGCATTTAACACCGGTACAGTTACAAGACTTACTACACGAAGAGGATTCATCCCTCCAAAATGCAAGTGTTATCGATTCACGAATAGATGGGCAAACAATAGAACGGGCACAATTAACAAGTATGCTCATTAAGAATTCTAGTTTTCAAGGAGCTATTCTAGCGGAACTATTCGCTACAGATGTTCGATTTGAAAACTGTGATTTTTCCAATGCAGACTTGACGGGTATAAGTATTCACCGAGTGAGTTTTCATAATTGCAAAATGCTTGGTGTCAACTTTACAAATGCCCGATTTACGGATGTGTTATTTGAGGAGTGTATTTGCAATCTTTCTGCGTTTGTCCATACAAGGTGGGAGAGAGTACAGTTCGATAACTGCCAAGTAAAAGATGCAGATTTCTTCGATTGTAAACTTAAAAACACATACTTTCTGAAGTGTAATCTGGATGCGGTAAGCTTTGACGAAACACCTCTTAAAGGAGTAGAGATCAAAACTTCAGAATTCGAGAGCATGACAGTATCTATGAAAGAATTGGATGGTTGTATTGTATCCTCTATGCAGGCGATTCAATTCGCTACCATGTTGGGATTAGATATCCGTGATGAATAGAGCGACATAATTAAGTTTTAAAAATACTCATGAGAATAAGATCTCATACATTTACTCTCTCCTAAATTATGCTACACTCACTCATTGATTTTCTTTTCCAACAGCCTTAAAGTAGGGGTATAGTGAATGTTCACCGAATAAAATAATTGCTTTTAAAGGGGCTATGCTATGTTTGTACATCAAGTAACAGAGGATATTTCATTGAAACTGATAGGACAGAAAGATGCAGACGTATTATTCGCACTGGTAGATGGATCAAGAGAGTACTTACGTGAGTGGTTGCCGTGGGTTGATTCCATGATGGATGTGGATCAGTATGGTCCAATCATAAATGCGTGGTTACAACAATTCGCCGAAGAAGATGGATTCCAAGCAGGTATAATGTATAAAGGAGTCTTGGCGGGTTTTGCAGGATTCCATTCAGTTAACTATACAAATAGGCAAACGAGTATTGGCTATTGGCTGGCGCAAGATTATCAAGGAAAAGGTATTATGACTGCGGTCGTGTCTGCGCTACTAGACTATGCATTTGAAGAATATGATCTACACCGTGTAGAAATCCGATGTGCTACGGAGAATAAAAGAAGTCAGGCAATTCCTGAGAGATTAGGATTTAAGAAAGAAGGAGTCATTCGTGACGGCGAGTTTCTATATGACCACTATCATGATTTAATCGTATACGGTATGTTAGAAGATGAGTGGGGAAAACATAAAAAATCTTGAGACGTTTCATGCAGAGTCCTTCTCGAAATGGACTCTGTTTTTTATTATGTTATTTTGTATAGAGTACACTTAACATAAAGGGGATGGCTAGTCATGTTAACTACTATTGAAATTGATAAAGAGCTAACGAAGAACAGAGACCTTGAAACCGCAACATTTGGAATGGGTTGTTTTTGGGGACCAGAAGCGCGCTTTGGCAGCTTGCCAGGTGTCATCAGAACACGAGTAGGGTACACAGGCGGAACTACGCCAGCGCCAACATACAAGACGATGGAAGATCATACTGAAACGTTGGAAATTGATTATGATCCGACGAGTATATCTTACGAAGAAATACTTCTACATTTTTGGCGTAATCATTATCCAAACCGTGATCAATACAAAGGGCAACAATACGTTTCATCATTGCGCTATCATAACCTGCAACAAAAACAGATAATCAGTTTAGTCAAGAGAGAAATGGAGATAGAGCTTGGAGAATCAATTGAAACAGAAATCACCCCATTAGGCCATTTTACATTAGCTGAAAACCGCCATCAGAAATATTACTTGAAGCGTTATCCGAATATATTGGAGCAGTTACATTCATTATATCCTTCTGCAGAGTCGTTGATTGATTCGACGTTTGCAGCAAGAATGAATGGATTCGTTAAAGGTTTTGGCACGCGTGATCAAATTGTGAATGAAATGGAAAGCTGGCCATTACATGAAAATGTACGACAACAACTCATTCAGCAGTTCTTGAAATTAAAGTGGTGAAATCACTGGAACTCTGAATCTTTTCTTCTTGTAACTTTATTCTGTGGTTGCTATGATATTCCAATATCAACTTAGACTGAACGTAGGAGAGAGTAGATGAAAAAGGAAACCATCACGTTGGGTCTGCTACTGACCAATTTACTAATTGCATTTTTGGGAATTGGATTAGTTATACCTGTTATGCCAAGATTAATGAATGAATTACATATATCGGGTACAGTGGTTGGCTATATGGTCGCGACTTTTGCGATGGCTCAACTGCTTGTTTCACCTTTTTCAGGAAGATGGGTAGATACATTTGGCCGAAAAAAGATGATTGTCGTGGGTTTAATCATTTTTAGTTCTTCCGAATTCTTATTTGGGACTGGACAGACATTGCCGGTACTATTCGCATCTCGGATTTTAGGTGGGATTAGTGCTGCTTTCATTATGCCAGCTGTTACTGCCTTTATTGCTGATATTACAACAATGGAAACACGCTCTAAGGCATTAGGTTTTATGTCTGCTGCCATATCTACGGGATTTATATTAGGTCCAGGGGTTGGCGGATTTTTAGCGACATATGGTACTCGAGTTCCTTTCTTCTTCGCTGGAGGACTCGCTTTGTTTGCGGCGATCTTTTCCTTTATTGCATTGCGTGAACCGGAACGTTATCGAGAAGCCGTAGCGGAGGATGCAACTAAACCGGGGTTAAAGAGGATTTTTGCTCGCCATTATTTTATTGTCTTTATTATTATATTGATTTTATCTTTTGGCCTAGCATCATTTGAATCCATTTTCAGCTTGTTCGTTGATCATAAGTTTGGATTCACACCTAAAGACATTGCCATCATCATTACAGGAGGCGGGCTAGTCGGAGCGGTTGCACAAGTCGTGTTATTCGACAAACTGGCGAGAACGATAGGGGAGAAACGTCTAATCTTTTTCTGTTTAGTCTTTTCGTCCATTTTAGTTTTTCTGACGACGTTCGTCCAAAGTTATGTTTCCGTACTGGCTGTTACGATGATTATCTTTGTAGGGTTTGATTTGATACGACCTGCAGCAACTTCATACTTGTCAAAAATCGCGGGAAATGAGCAGGGGTTTGTTGGTGGCATGAACTCGATGTTTACGAGTGTTGGAAATGTATTTGGTCCAATCATCGGTGGGGCTTTATTTGATGTAGACGTAGACTATCCATTCTATTTTGGAGCATTTGTATTATTACTTGGCGTAGTGTTGAATTATATATGGATTAAGAGGTCGCCATCTTTCAGACCTAATATCTAGGGGGAATTGAATTGACCATTATTGGTTTTGTTCGGCATGGTGTGACGGCTTGGAATAAAGAAGGTCGTGCACAAGGAAGTTCAAATATTCCGTTGGACGAAGAAGGGGTAGAGACTGCCAAAAAGCTGGCACTGCGCTTGGCAAGTGAGGAATGGGACGTTATTTACACTAGCCCTATGACACGTGCTAGACAGACAGCAGATTTACTGGCTAGGCAGTCGGGGGTTGAAGTCGTGGAAGATAATCGACTTCGTGAGCGTAGTGGCGGTTTAATTGAGGGAACGACGGAATCGGAACGACAGCAGAAGTGGGGACCCCAGTGGAGGGAACTGGATTTACAGTTTGAAACGGCAGAAAATGTTATAGCGCGAGGTCTTGAATTTGTGAATGAACAGGTCCGAAAGATTCCCAATCAACGTCTGATCGTCGTGAGTCATGGTAGTTTTATCAAACGGATCATTGTGGCCTTGATGGAAGATGAAAAATATACAGTCAAGATCGATAATGCTTCATTGACTATAATAAATATAGAAGAGAAAAGTTGCTTGCTGTTAAATGACACAGCACACCTTACGGGAGGAATAAATGGAAATTGATTATGATTTAACGGAACAAGATGTGGTTGCTTTTAATTTGTATCATGTGAAAACTTCTAAAGTCGGTAAAAATTCATTACGATGGCAGCGGTATATATCACCGTTAATATTTTTATTGTTTGCATATTTTTTATCGATCTTTACTGATATGACGAAAGGCCCGTTGTTTGCTACGTTTGGAGTAACTGCTATTCTATGGGTGATCTTTTATCCGAAGTATTTCTACTTTCATATTACACGGCAAGTGAGCAAGATGCTTAGAAGTGGTAAGAATGAAGGACTTGTTGGGACACATTCTATGAAGATGAATAAAACAGGAATTGCAGATCAGACAGCCATGGGTGAAACAAAGGTACAATGGGCTGGCGTGAAACAGCTAATAGAAGACTCGGCTTATTTCTATATTTATACGAGTACGGTGAGTGCATATATTATTCCAAAGCGAGATGTATACTCGGTCGATGGGCTGAAAAGTTACATCCAACAGCGGATGATTACGTAAATAAAAATCAGAGGCTACCGAGCCCCTGATTTTTTTATTTTCCCAAGCGATGATATTTCCAAAATGAAATGAGTAGTATTACACTAGACCCAATCAATAGTTCGACATTGAGATCTATCAAGCTATAAGTAAATGTAGCGAAAGATCCAACCGCGATGAATCCGGCAAATAGACGGTTTTGCATCTTCACTTGAAATTTACGATGATCTATATCTCGTTGTTTGAGATAAGCATGGATCAATGCAGGTTGCTCCAAATAGGAAGAGATTTTTGGAGCAAAGCTACGAACCTGTCCAACACCGTTTAATACTGTGCGTTGAAATTCTTTTCTATTCGTGAATGGGTTTTTATCTTTACTCTTCTTCTTAGCCCATTCAACTAAACGGGGGCGTGTAATAGCAAGTAAATCTATTTCGGGATCTAGTATATAAAGCACGCCTACAAATACTGAGACTGCACGACCTAAAAATGCAAATTCAGCAGGCATTTGAACAGGTTGAGTTCGAACGATGACTTGCAGATCTTGTAGAAGATTCTCTACAACCATACTATTCATATCATATAAATCATTTGACTCGTACGCTTTAACAACTTTCTCGATTGCGTCAGCCAATACTTTACGATCCGCATTTGGCAGTAAAAAGTTCATAGTTTCGAGTCCGTCGATTACCCGATCGTATTGTTTCAAAATTATACCTTCTGTAACAATAAACATTGCGTCCGCATCTTCTTTTGTAATATGTACTACCATACCAAAATCGATCAATACGAGCGTACCGTCTGGCCGTATAAGAATATTGCCGCCATGAGGATCCGCGTGGAACTGACCACCTTCCAGAACTTGTTCTAAAAATAAACGAAAGAGTCGGGTAGATAAATCTTTGCGATCAATATGATGTTGTTCGAGAAATGCCAGATCGGTTATTTTAGAACCTTCAATCCATTCCATTACAAGCACTTTGCGAGTCGTATATTCATCATAGTAGACGGGAAATTTTACCCCTGTCATATTAGGAAAGCGTTCAGCAAAACCTCGTCCGTTTCTCATTTCTTCCAAAAAGTTTAATTCCGCTCCGATTACATCTGTCATTTCTCTATACAGTACATTTAAATCAATCTGTTTGCTTAATGAAGACCATTTTTTCGCGAGCCAAATGACAATTCGTACTGCTTTAAAATCTGCACGCAAAATTCGTTCAATGTTGGGACGCTGAATTTTTATAGCGACTTCTGCCCCATTATGTAATACTGCTTTGTATACTTCGCCGATAGATGCGGATGCGACAGGCTTCGACGTAATATCTCTAAGATACTCGCTATGCGGTTTTCCCCATTCATCATCTAGTAATTGTAATGCCATTTCAGAAGGAACTGGTGTTACTTGATCAGTCAGACCTTCTAATTCTTCAATGAATGATGCGGGCATGATATCTGCACGTGTAGAGAGGAATTGCCCTAGTTTGACGAGTAATCCACCTAATTCAAGAGCCGTCTTTTTATAGACTTTTGCTTGATTCGTAACTAGTGTATTCCATTTTTCGGTGACAGTCGGTGTGAAATTACCTCGGTGACGTTTCTGGAATAATAGGACTTGAATAAAAAAAGTGACCGCCATCCAGACAATGCGTATAATACGATAACTAGCAGAACGCTTCATAGGTAGCACTTCTTTCTGCAAAAAGATATTTACTTTTTAATGGGTTTCATCTCTTTCAGGCCAATTCTCATAGCGGCTACAGCACACGTAACATTCAATATGATTGCGATCGCTAAAAATAACCATTTCAATTTTTCAGGTAAATCGAGAAAAACCGCTGAAAATAAAAATGCGAAGCCGATTACAAGCATGGACAAATAGATAGCCAATTTCTTAGACAAAAGTAGTCCACCTTTCCTAAATACTACCCTCATTGTATCATGAAAAAACAGGTAATTAAAAATGTGAGTTTTTATTTCATGAATACGGGGAATAATAAAGTTACATAATCAGACAGGAGTGTGGAAAATGACAAAGAGTTATGCAGATACACCCAAAGATGATCACGATAAGAGTTCAGCAAAATTAGCTAACGATGCAGCAAAAAAAGCAGAAGAACAAGTAGAAGAAATAAAGAAGGAAGCAAGGGAGCAAGTTAAAAAAGAAAATAAGGAATGACAAAAAGCGATTATTTCCTCGGAAATAATCGCTTTTTCATCCAGTTCATTTATTTCAGCAAATAATGTAATATACGATCTTTATCATCAAAAAACTGCTTCATAATTTGGTAATGGCTAGTTTCTTCTAGCGTCGTTTCTTGCACACCTTCATCTGTGAATTCGATAATTTTTGCACCAGGATAAGATAGTAGAAGTGGGGAGTGTGTTGCAATTATGAACTGTGAGCCTTCACCTACCAAATCGTGAATCCTGCTCAACATGGACAGTTGACGCATTGGTGATAAAGCTGCTTCCGGTTCATCTAGTAAGTAAATGCCATTCCCTCTAAAGCGATGAATGAAAGTAGCCCAAAATGATTCGCCATGGGACTGTTCATGTAGTGAAGTGCCCCCGTAGCCATCAATAATCCTAGGACTAGGACTTGGTGCACTATCTAACTCTTCAATTGTAGTCGCTAAATTGTAGAAAGTTTCAGCACGCAGAAAGAATCCATCAGTTGGTCTGATGACGCCTTTGATGAGTGTAATATATTCATCCAATTTGGAGTGGGAATCATAAGTGGAAAAGTTGAAGTTAAGTGAACCACCTTCCGCATTAAAACCAAAGGCAACTGCAATAGCCTCAAGTAACGTAGACTTTCCCATACCATTCTCTCCGACAAAAAATGTCACGTTCGGATGAAAGTCTAGCTCGGTTAGCGTGTTGATACTAGGCAAATGAAATGGATAGTCTTCAAATGATGGAACTCGATCACGCTTCAAACGTATTCCACGAATGAATGGGTCTGTATACATATGATCCCCCTTTTCTCTATTTCATTTTAAAAAGTAGTAACGTAAAGTAATCAATCCAATAGGTCGGGTTCTTCACTCACAATTTTTTCCCATAGTGGTTGGAAGTTTTCCCAACCATCAATATCTCTACCAACTTGTTTTGCAGTGCTTGCTGCATGCTCAGGAGGAATCGGACTTACTACACCGGCAGCTTCTGCGAGTAATTGAACCTGGCATGAACGTTCCAACGTAATAAACCAAAATGCAGCAGCATCAACAGTTTGTCCAACCGTTAACGGGCCGTGATTCTTTAGAAACATCGCTTTATTATCCGCTAATGCATTTGCAACTTTTACCCCCTCATCATCCTCATACACGACACCAGAAAACTCATTCAATACAGAGTGATCATTGTAAAACGCGCAAGCATCTTGTGTTAATGGATCGATCAATCTACCAGTTGATGCCCATGTCTTTCCGTATACAGGATGCAAGTGAACTGAAGCAGTGACGTCCGGTCTTGCTTCGTGAATAGCAGAGTGGATCACGAGGGCAGATTTATGAAGAGAATATTTACCCTTTACTACTTCTCCGTCAGGATTTACCATCACAAGATCGGATGCTTTGATCTTGCCAAACGGTATGCCATAGGGATTAACCCACATATGATCTTTGAACTCTGGATCACGATACGTCGCGTGACCTGCTACACCTTCAGTAAAACCGAAACGATCAAACAGACGGAATGCCCCTGCTAATCTTTGTTTATTATATTGACGTTCTTCTTCAAGAGTCGAAAATGTTGGATATTGTAAATAATCTGTTATATTCTCTCCCCTTACACGTTCTTCAGTAATATTCATTAAATAAACCTCCAAATTTTTTTAATAAAAAAATACGCTCTCTAACAACAATAACGTGCCCTTACAAAAATATCAAATGCAGTATATAGTGAAATTTCAAGCAACTTTACAGCGAATATGGCCAGTAATTGATAAACTACATGGTAGACAATGAGATATGAAAGGGGAATAGAAAATGAATCTAGATAAAAAGATCGTATTCTTTGATTTAGATGGAACATTAATGAATCATGATAAAACAATTTTGGAATCGACGAAACAATCTCTTACGGCATTACGGGAGAAGGGCATATACACTGTTATTTGTACTGGCAGAGCTCCACTTATGTTCAACTGGTTGCTAGAAGAACTATCGTTTGATTCCTATGTTTCCATGAATGGACAGCATGTAGTATTGGATGGAGAAGTAATTTACTCGAATCCTATGAAGCCAGAAGTTATACGACAACTTACCGAGTTTGCGCATAAACAAGGACATGGATTGACATACTCCACGTTTGAGTCGTTCGTAACGAACGTTGAAGAACACCCACTTGTTCAGGAGGGAACCGCACGTTTAAAAATACCGTATCCTCCTGTAGATCCTAATGTATATTCTCACTCTGTCGTGAATCAAGTACAAATTTACTCTACTCCTAAGGAAACCAAAAAGTACATGGAGTTATTCAAGGATTATACCTTTATAAGATGGGATGAAAACTCGGTAGATATGTTGCCTGAAGGGGCTTCTAAGGCAATTGGTATTCAAAAAATGCTTGATCAAATGAATATTCCTATTGAAAACAGCTATGCATTTGGGGATGGTGCGAATGACATGCAAATGATCAAGATGGTAGGTATCGGGGTAGCAATGGAGAATGCTATACCCGAATTAAAAGAAGTAGCAGATCTCGTCACTGCATCTTGTTCAGAAGATGGTATTATGAAAGGCTTGATCAGTTTAGGGTTGCTAGAAGAAAAAGATATTCCATTACTGCATGACAGTATGAAACAGTAATACAAAAGATATAATTAAAATTTCAATCTTGACAGTTGTGTGAACGAAGAGTATCGTTAGATGATATACAAAAAAACAATTATTCAATTTTTCAAATTACTCAAGGAGTGATTTGTTTCACATCTTGGAGGAGGCCATATTTACAATGAAACTAGAAAAGCAGTGTCGAGAATCAAGGGTCGTACGAACGAGCAGAGTATTCCCAAATGATGTCAACAACCATAATACATTGTTTGGCGGACGTTTAATGAGCGATATCGATCAAATTGCATCGATTTCAGCAGCTCGACACAGCAGAGCAGATTGTGTTACGGCATCTATGGATTCCGTAGACTTTCTGTATCCAATCCGTCCTTCCGATTCAGTCTGCTTTGAGTCATACGTGACTTGGACTGGAAAATCTTCTATGGAGATTTTCGTAAAAGTTATTGCGGAGGATTTGGCGACTGGTAATTGTAAAATTGCAGCCACCTCATTGTTAACATTTGTTGCATTGGACGAAAATAAAAAGCCACTAACTGTTCCACGTGTCATTCCTGAAACAGAAGAGGAAATATATTTACATGAAACTGCACCGCAGCGCGCAGAAATTCGCTTAATGCGTAAACAGCAAAGTAAAGACTTGGCCTCAGTATTAACGAATAATTATCCATGGCATGATCCAGTACAAGTGAACGCATAAAAATTCTTAGTTAACTTAGTTTGACTGAGAATTTTTATAAAGTATGTATAATATGTAACATTGTGCTCCATACTACTTATAGATAGGACGTTCTCTAATCAATTTCTTGGAGGATACCTATCTTTTTATTGTTCAAAAATATATTTAATAATATAAAACGTCTGGACGTATAAAAAAACAGTTAATTAAAGCTATAATGAGAAGTATCATAGAAAAATAAGGAGATGGATTGATTTATGGTTAAAACGATAACTGCTGAGCAATTATATAGGAAGATAAAAGGTGAGGAAGCACTTATCCTAGTAGACGTACGTGCTGAGGATAAATATAATCATTTTCATATCAAAGCTACGAATGTGGAAGATATCAACGTACCGAAAACGGAGATCTTCTCGTTAGAAGATAAAGTAGAGAAAGTGATTCCACAGTTGCCGAAAAACAGTGAAATCATTATTACTTGTACGACAGGAAATTCCGCGACCACATGTGCAAACATCCTTTCTAGTAGGGATTACGATGTTACTGTATTGGAAGGTGGGATTACTGCGTGGAAAGAATATGTTAGTAATAAGTCACTAGAATGAATACAAGTTGGCAGGGTAGCAATATAACACATGATTTGTTTCTTTATGTACGTATTATTTATGGAAGAAAATGTAAAAAAACATCATATAGAAAAAGAGATATCCGTTGGAGTGCCATGCACAAAACCTTCGTAGATATCTCTTTTTATTTTTATTATTTTACTTGCTCTTTCGTCTCAACTTTTTGTACTTCTATTTTCTTAGGTTCATCGTCGTCATCCATAATGTCTTTTGCTGATTTTTTGAATTCAGACAATGTTTTACCAACTGCTGAACCGATTTCGGGTAATTTACGGGGGCCAAACAAAATTAATATAATCACTAAAATAATAATTAAGCCAGGCACTCCGATTGCGGCTAAGTTCATAGCGATTCCTCCTTTCATTGCTGAAAAAGATATAGTTCTCTATACATCATAACCTATTTTGATCTCATAAAACACTATTTGAAAATTTAAATGAGTAAGAGTATTTCCTTATTTTCGTGATTAAGTTTCCAATGATTGGACAAACTAACAGGTAACTTGTTGGATGAGAAAGAAGTGATAATTTTGGATGAAACAACCTGTCATATAGAACAGCCTGAATACTTTACACGTTTAGCTAAACGACTGGAACCGACTGCGGATTTAGTGAAAAAGACTTTGAAAAGTAAAGATCGAGTCGTGCACTTACTGTATTTGAAAAGTGTAGTGGATATGATGCAACTACAAACAATCGTGGTGAAACCTTTCTATGAGATGTCATCAGAACAGAATTTTGCAGAGTATATTCATTCATTACCTTATGAAACCAAGATGCCAACTGGGGACGAAGAGGTTCTTATAGAAATAACGAAAGGCAATGTATTTGTCATGATCGACAAGCAAATAACGTTGCTGGAGTTGAAAGTGGTAGCAGCCAATGCGGTGCAAGACGCCATTATGGAACCTACAATTCACGGTCCTCAACTCGGACTCAGCGAGAGTATTGAAACGAATATTAATCTAATGCGGCAACGTTATCACAAACCTTCCTTGATTGTTGAACCTCTTCAATTGGAAGATGCTTCAAATCGTGATATTGCATTAATTTACGATGGAGAAAAAGTAAATCCTCAGCTATTGAAGAAAATAAAAACGCGTATTCTCACTTTAGATGTGGAGCTGGTTCAGGCAAGCGGAGACTTACAGTATTACTTGAACAATAAAAAATACAGCCTGTTTCCAACAAGTCTTTTGACTGAGCGTCCCGATCGAATTCTTCATAATATGGCGAGTGGGAAAGTCATTATCTTAGTAGATGGAAGCCCACACGCAATTATTGCCCCTACAACGTTCTTTGATTTTATGATTTCAATGGAAGACCTGTATTATTCCTTTTGGGTAGTATCGCTTATACGATTTCTACGATATGCCGGGCTGTTTACATGTATTATGTTGCCGGCTATATATGTTGGAGTCACTTCGTATACACCAGAAGTCCTCAGATCTGAGCTTGCGCTAACAGTGGCAGCAAGCAGGATTGGTGTTCCGTATCCCTCATTTATTGAAGTCTTTTTTATGTTAATATTTATCGAACTACTGACAGAAGCTAGTATGCGTTTGCCGAATAGTATTAGCGCTACGGCTACAACAGTTGGAGGACTGATACTTGGAACCGCGGCAGTAGAAGCAGCATTGACTTCGAACATTATGGTCATCGTCGTCTCACTTGTAGCGATTTCCACATTTGTTATCCCAATCAGTGAAATGAATTATGCTGTCCGGGTTTGCCGTTTTTTTCTATTGGTATATACGACGTTGTTTGGTATTGCAGGGATGATGCTTGGAATACTTGGGTTATTGTTATACCTGGTGAACAAAGACAGTTTCGGTGAGCCGTATTTACGAATGTTTTGGAAAAATAGACAAGAAGAATTAAAGGCGGATGATTCATGAGCCGATTTGTCTATCTTTTACTCATATCAAACATGATCGCAAATCTTATTGCCTCTAGTCCGAGAATTTTATTCGCTAAAAGTGAACATGGGGCAATTGTAACGATGATCATCGCGCTGTTTTTTGGAGTATTTATGAACTGGGCATTGATCACTTCTTTTAAAGCGTTTCCAGGGAAAAGTTTACCGCAAATTTTAACGTTATATCTATCGAAATGGATTGCTATTCCTGCGTTATTTATCTTTGGAGTCATTTGGTATGTTTCAGGTCTTCAGACACTGATTACCTATATAGATATTCTTTTACGATTTATAACACCCGAGATGTCTATTTATTTAGTAATTGCGATGTTCATTCCAGTGATTACATTTGGAATAATCATGCAGAGTCGAAATATATTATTTACAATTGAATTGGTGTTTATTTTAGCGCTTCCTGTTGCTGCATATTACGTAATAAAACTTTACTTTACTGAACAAGTTAGCTGGGATCAAGTGGCAATTGCGATGACATTTATTGATAACCCACCAGACTATACAGTATTCTCTGCGACGACCTATTTATTTGTAGGAGCTTTTGATATCATCATTTTCAATTCGCTACTGAAGAAAAAAATGACTTTCGGTATTAAACAAGCACTAATTGTGTTCAGTCTAGGAGTTTTTATGATTTTCACGACCTATTTTATACCGATTGGTGTATTGGGATTTGATCAGGTGGAAAATATTCTATACCCATGGATTCTGACCAGTGATTCTATTCGAATGAAGTTCGGAGTAATTGAGCGAGTGATATTTATCTTTTTGTTACTTTTCTTAGCTATTGCTTTCTTAAATATTACAATTCATTGGCATGTTGCTTGTAAATTATTTCAAAGTGTCTTTGATATAGAAAAAATGAAAATAAAGTCGCGTGAAAAAATTAGTTTTATGATAGTGATCGTGATATTTTGGTTAATTGCGATCTATACCACATTAAAAGTGACTGAGTATGATCTGTTTCTTTATAGTAAGTATTTCTTTAATTCGATTCCCATTGTATTCATTGGCCTGATGATTATTATGCTTGTAGTGAATAGGAGGGTGAAGTCTTGAAATTCCTCTCAGTGAGTAAATGGCTTATGGCGTTTTTATGTATGAGTGGCGTGTTGTTGCAATCTGGATGTGCTTTCAAAGACATTGATAAACGACTATTTGTGTCTTCGATTGGGATTGATCCTGCTGAACATATCGAGAATGGATACAAAGTAACAATGAAAGTCGCTTTGCCATTTGGTGCTATTAAGGATTCCGCCAAGCCGAGCTTTGCGTATCTTTCTCGTGAGGGACATTCGATAGGTGAAGCGATTCGCATGCTGGAAACGCATGTAGATAAGATATTGGAACTGGGGCATATGAAAACAATTATCGTTCATGAAAAACTTGTTAGGGATGATATGCAATCATTCATGGATTATTTTATTCGTCGCGGTGATATTCAATTAATCGCATATGTTGCAGGGGCTAGACCTTCTGCAGAATCTATTTTAAAAGTAGAACCTAATACTGAAGCGCCAGCATCAGTTGCTTTAATCAACTTCTTTGGTGGAACAGCGAATGATAGCCCATACGTCGTGACGACTTATTTGTTTCAATTGCGCAGAGATATACTCTCGGAAGGTATTGATCCTGTTTTACCACTAATTGAAACAAATGAAAAAGGCGATGAATTAATAGTGAACAATTCCATTGTAGTTGATACAAGGGAAGAACCGATTGTGCTATCTACTATTCACACGAAATACTATAACTCATTATTGAAAGGTTCAAATGGATTCACCTATCTGATCAGAGATGGAAGCCTTGAGTTATTGTTGAACATTAATCAAAGTAAAATGAAATATAAATTCGTACCTAGTAAAGGAAGTGTAGCGCCAAGTGCAATAGATATGCACATTGTGATGAAAGGAACGATAGGTGAAGCCAATAAAGATTTATCTGTAGCTAAATTGGATGAGTATAATCGATTGGCCTCAAAAGATGTGAAACAAAAAGTTCTACAATTTCTAACTAAAATGCAAGAGGAAAGTTTAGATCCTTTTGGTTTTGGCTTACGCTACCGAGCTACACGTTTGCATACAGAAGAAATATTTACTACGTGGCAACAGGCATATCCTAATATAGAATTCAAAGTGACTGTGGACGTCAAATTACAAGGGACAGGGACGATAGAATAATTAGTTCAAAAACGTCATCCATCAAAGTATAGGATGATGTTTTTTATTACTTTTTGTGACGACTTTTTACTATCTATGATTACGTCGCTCTTTATTTTCTAAGTTAGCTGGTTGCTGGCGTTTATGATCGAAGGTTACTCCTCACCGAACGCCATACTATCCAGCCTTTGTAGTCGTTCAAGCTGAACAGGTCGTCCTTGGTGTTTTCTTTCGGTCTTTCGTTTCTTTATGAGAATATACGTTCTTCCGAATTTCTAAATGAATGTATTTTACTTGGCTAAACTGAGTGCAACTAAAGAATCTATTCACAATAAGAAAAAACTTCGCCAAGCGTATATCGCTGGCGAAGTTATGTGGTGATTAGTGCAAATGAAGTGGTGGAGGGATGATCCAACCTTTGGACTTATTCAAGCCCAGCAACTTGGCACCAAATGCGACTTTCTCCATATGACATTTAGCAAATAGTGTCGCAACATCTTCACGTAAACATTGACCCATCGCCATACTACATGAAACTAGTCCTTGGCCGACGTTGATGGACATAGCACCACTGATTTCGGGATCCATAAATCGTGCGCCGGCAGGAATATCCTCTGGGTTAGCTTTTGGTCTTTCTGGAAGGGCAGGAGGTGGAGTGATACCATTAGCTTTTAATATTTTACCGAAATCTTTATTCTCAGCTTTCATTGTTTTTATTGCTTCTTCTAGTAGCCGAATTAGGTCTTCATCTCCTGCATGATTAACAAATGCTTCATAACCACTGATTAGACCGTTATTCGCACCCATAAACGCCCATATAGCAGTGATTTCCCCGTAATGCATAGGCTGATCTTTTGGATTACCATCTAAAATACCCACAAAAACACTCTCCTCATCATTATTTTCACTTCAAGAGTAGTCTTTGCAGATATCGCTTATTTATACTTATTTTTTATAAGTCGTAACAAATGAAGGTCCTGAGAAGATATTAGGACGTTGATCGACACCATCTTCTGTACCGCGTTTCGCATGCGCTTTTCCGTAAGCTTGCGATTCTTGCCAATTTTTAAAGGATTGTTCGTCTTCCCACATAGTCAAAATCACGTAGGTGCCAGAGTGTACTGGTCGCAATACACGGATCGCTACGAATCCTGGCTCCGCCTCTATTAAACGTGCGCGGTTATTAAAGCGCTGTTCAAAAATCTCTCTACCTTTCTCAGTTACAGGAATATTGTTTAATACAGCGAAACGCCCAGATGGTAAATCTCCGCTTTGATCCAACACATCGTATTCGACGGCATGGTCAAGAGTGGTCGTTTCCGCTTCTTGCAGTACAAGCACTTCTTCATCATTATTCATTAATGACGCACGCGCTTCTTCTGGTAAGTTACCTGCTTCTTCTAGTGGACCTGTCCATTTAAATAGTTTCAATTCAAACACCTCATCTTTTTCTATTTTGTTAATTACTATGTATTATAGCTGAAAAATGAAAATGCTTTCAATGAATAAGGAAACAGTGAAGTGGGTTTGAGATTAAAATAAAAGGGGAGAATAAGAAACAAAATACTTTTGGAGGCGATTTAATGAACCAAAAATATGCGGATGTATTGGCTATATTAGAGGATTGTGTAAAGACGTGTAATCATTGTTTTGACGCTTGTCTAAAAGAAGAAGACGTTCGTATGATGGTTGACTGTATTCGACTTGATCGAGAGTGTGCAGATATTTGTTCATATGCAATCCAGGCAATTACCCGACAGAGTCCGTTTACAGATAAAATCTTGCAGCTATGTGCGGAAGTATGTGTTCAGTGTGCAGAGGAATGTGGTAAACACGATCATGATCATTGCAAGCAGTGTGCTGAAGCATGCCGCAACTGTGCGGAAGCTTGCCGCAGTATAACTTAATTCCTTATATAAAGATAAAACACCTTCCATTTTTAAGAAGGTGTTTTTCTCTGTTTATGTAAGCCGTGTTTGCCGTACTTAGTCATAGAAAGTTTTAAACCACCACTCCTCAAAGTGGGTGTTTGCGGAAAACGTTCCTGTATGTCTGGATTGCTAAAAAGGAATCCAGCATGCCATTTCCGTTTCGTAATAAACTCCCTTTTACAGCTTAAAGGTTAAAACTTAATGTCATACGAACAATACAGCTTGTAGATTTATCTTACACCCGGAATAGCGTAAATGCAATGGAAAGTTCTTCTGTTTTTTGAAACTAAAACGTATGATATAACGTATAGAAATGAAAAGACAAGGAGTGATCATGTATGGAACAGCATGAAAACAACTCGGAAAAGCAACAGCTGGTTACAAGACAGACGGAGGAAATCAGTACGTTGAATCAAGAAGTGGGTAAACTTCGTAAAGAGGTAAAACAGCTTCGTGAGGATATTGAGCTCATTGATATATTTCAAAAGAAACCTATCATTTCATCTGCAGTAATCGGGCAAGTCGGCAGTATAATTATCGCCATACTAGTTATCATAGGGATATTCTTTTAGATGGAAGACACTGCAATGCAATTATAAATTGGCGGCACTAAAGTTCTTGCTAGTTGTGTTGAAAAAGGGTTTTAGCGCGACATATAGTGCGCCTTAAAAGTGGTAACACTTGCTTTTAAGGTCACGTATTATCATACGCAATAAGCGTGGGCAATCGGGAGACCGTGATCAAAGAATGAGCATTTTTGATTAAAAGTGTCATAGAAATGCTCATTCAGATTAATAGGATAG
Organism: Sporosarcina sp. P1; assembly: GCF_002743155.1. Lineage (NCBI taxonomy): Bacteria > Bacillati > Bacillota > Bacilli > Caryophanales > Caryophanaceae > Sporosarcina > Sporosarcina sp. P1. The sequence goes on along the minus strand of NZ_PDYS01000006.1, from coordinate 20,049 downwards.
AAAATCAGATTTTCATTATGCATGGTCAGGAGGAGAAAAAACTAAGTCCTTCAGAACTGAAACGCTTAATTTATTTATGGATGTAGAAGCGATTTACTCAGATTAAAGAAGCAGAACGCACTCTCGTGACTTCAGTCGTAAGAAGTTCACTGCTCTAGTTCTACCTTCTTCGCTTGTAAATACCTTTTACTTTTCCTCTATTATACGCATGGTAATGTCAATTAACTCATTATGTTCAGTAAATCGTTCACTGAGCATATCTGTAAGTATATGTTTTAAAAAGTATTCTACACAGTTCATGTCTTGGAACATCAGTATTGTCCTCAATGCTTCCTCGTAGATTTCTATAAACAATGGCTCCGGATTATCCTTTTGGATCTCACCAAATGATTCGTACAGCAAATCAATTTTATCAGCAACGGATAATATGCGCCCCTCCAATGATTCATCCTTACCTTCTTTCAATCGTTCCAAATAGATAGCTTGAAACTCAGTAGGGAATTCTTTTTCTATAAACTTTCTGGTCATTTCCTCTTCCACTTCACCGAATAGCTTCTTCAATTCTTTCGAAGCGTATTTTACAGGTGTCTTAATATCCCCTGTGAATAGTTCTGCATAATCATGGTTTAATGCTTTTTCATATAGGCTTTTCCAATCCACATTCTGTCCAGATTCCTCTTCGACAGTCCCAAGAAACTGGGCGATTTTTGTCACTTTAAATGAATGACTAGCGACTGAATGCTCCTGAAATTTGAACTTTCCAGGACAACGAATAATTTGTTCTAAATCAGATAGGCTTTTAAAGTATTGGTGTACCCCCAACAATATTCATCCCCTTTGTTTAGTATTTACAGTTTTAAAACCTGTTCATTCGTTTTTAAGAAGTCATCCCTACATACAGCTTTGTACTATATACGTGCCCTCATGTAGACATAATTATACGAGTAGGGGAGGACTCTACTAAGCAAAAAAGATATTCAATAACTATTACTATAATAACTCACTTGGTGGCTGAAGGGGAACTAGATTTCGAGTGATGATGTTTAGCCTCTTTATAATGTGGAATAGTATGTACAGAACATCATATAAGGAGTGGTAAGCATTATGGCTAAAATTGCAACAGTACTTGGAGATATGTTTGAGGACTCGGAATACATGAAACCGGCTACTGCTTATAAAGAAGCTGGACATGAAGTAGAAGTGATCGGTGCGGAAGCAGGAACAGACGTAACGGGTATGAAAGAAAATACAAAAGTGAAAATTGATAAAGCAATTGCTGACGCTAAATCGTCAGATTACGACGCATTGTTTATTCCGGGCGGATTCTCACCGGATATTTTACGTGCAGATGATCGTTTCGTAAAATTCGTTAAAGAATTTATGGATGCAAAAAAACCTGTTTTTGCAATTTGTCATGGCCCACAATTGCTCATTACAGCAAAAGCGCTTGAAGGGCGCGATGCAACAGGATACACATCCATTCGTGTAGATATGGAATATGCGGGTGCAAAATACGCAGACAAAGAAGTCGTAGTCTGTCAGAACCAACTCGTAACAAGCCGTACACCTGATGATATTCCAGCATTTAATCGCGAATCACTAAAACTGCTAGAAAAATAAAAAATATTCTGATCGTCAAGGTGTAAAAGCCTTGACGTTTTTTTTGTGACTTCAGCACATTATACCACCGCTTACAACATACGATAACAGTACATATTAACATTCGTTGAAAAAGATTCTCAATTGCACTTGAAAAACGTTCTCAATGAGAGTATGCTAAAAGCAACGAATAAAGCGCGGAGACGATCGCGTCTTACAAATGAAAGGTCGGGATCTAACATGTATAAGATTGTTGCGTTGGCGGTATTAGCGGGGATTGTATTAGGTGCAGCAGCTGGATTTTCCTTTGGAAGTAAAGAGCTGGTAGGTATGTTCGCTGGAATGGCCGCGCTCACGTTTATTGCGGCACCGGCAGCGGTCGTCTATGCAAGTGAAAAGAAAAAATGGCATCAAGCTCACTAATACAAAAAAGCATCCAAATTATTGGATGCTTTTTTGTATCGATGTAATCGGCTATTTCCAAGTGCTTTATCGTGAATTACTACATCTTAATATGCAGACCATCCGTTGTCAGCTTCCATAATGATACCGTTAACATAGGAAGATTCGTCTGATGCAAGGAATAGCGCAATGTTTGCAATCTCTTCTTTTGTTCCGGGGCGGCTCATCATGTTTACGCCCCTTAGCGCTTGCTTCATTCCGAACTCATCCGGTTGTGACAAGCTATTTGTAATATTAGTTGGTATGTGTGCTGGAGCAATCGCGTTACAACGGATATTTAATGGACCGTAGTGGGAAGCAACGTTTTTCGTCATCCCTGCCACTGCGTGTTTTGATGCCGTATAAGCAAAGCCACCTCGACCACCCGTCACCGCTGAGATAGAAGCCATGTTGACGATAACACCTGCTTTTTTCTCTTCAAAGATAGACAATGCTTTACGGGTTGCGCGCATCACACCTGTTGTGTTGATTGCCAATACTCTATCCCATACTTCATCCGTTACTGTAGCTGCGGAATACATATTGTCCATAATACCAGCATTATTCACTAGGATATCAAGTGTACCGAATTGCTCAACTGCTGTATCCATCATTTTTTGTACGTCTTCTTCAACTGTTACATTTGTTTTAACTACTAATGCTTCACCACCAGCACTTTTAATCGTCTGGACAGTTTCTTCTGCACCTTCAATATTCATATCTGCAATGATAAGCTTTGCACCTTCACGGGCATACAATTCAGCAATTTCCCGTCCAATCCCAGATCCTGCGCCAGTTATTACTGCTACTTTATTTTCCAAACGTTTCAAACTTATCGCCTCCAATTATATTAGTACGATTTGATTATATTATATACTTTCATGCCAAATTATTGAAAAAGTAGTTTCTGTACTTTGGCTGCAAAAAAACAACTCGAACTATCATAGTTAAAATGACTGTTCGAGTTGTACTGGTTACTATTATTGAACTTTTACACCTTCTACTACTTCTTTCGCAGCATAAAGGGCTTGTTTTACATCAGCAATCAAATCTTCTACATCTTCTACACCCACCGAGAAACGGAGCAAACGGTCGTCTACTCCACGGCGATTACGTTCTTCTAATGGAATATCCATATGCGTCTGTGTAGTCGGATACGTGATGAAGCTTTCGACACCACCTAAACTTTCCGCGAATGAAATTAAGTTCATATTTTCAAGGAATGGCCCCACCCACTCACTATTCTGTACTCGGAATGACAACATACCACCGATTCCAGCGTAAAGCACGTCAACAATGAGAGGTTCTTGTTCTAAATAAGATACCATCTCTTTGGCATTTGCATCATGCTGTTTCATGCGTAAATGCAAAGTCTTTAGACCGCGTACTACAAGCCATGAATCAAGAGGGGACAATGTAGCTCCAATCGCATTATGGTTAGTAAATAGACGTTCGCATAAATCCTTACCTTTTGCGACGACTAGACCTGCAAGCACATCATTATGTCCACCGATATATTTCGTTGCGCTATGAATGACGATATCTGCACCTTCTTCTATTGGTCGTTGGAAATAGGGTGTTAAAAACGTATTGTCGACAATGAGCAATAAACCATGCTTTTTCGCCAATTCTGCATACGTACTAATAGCGATGTTTTGCATTAATGGATTTGTAGGCGTTTCCAAGAAGATCGCTTTTGTACGTTCAGTAATCGCTTGCTCGACTTCTGAAACATCATCGAACGATAGGTAACGCGTCTTCACATTGTACGTCTCTTCATATTGATTAAATAGACGATAGGTGCCGCCATATAAGTCTTCAGGTGCCAATAGTTCCGAACCTGTTTTAAATAAAGATAAAATGAGTTGAATAGCTGCCATTCCAGAACTGCAGGCAAATCCTTGATCACCTGATTCCAAGTTTGCGATTCCATCTTCTAGGACAGAACGCGTAGGATTTTTTGTTCGTGTGTAATCGTATCCCGTGGATTTACCTAGACCTTCATGGTGGTAGGCTGTAGACAAGTAAATCGGCGTATTGACTGCTCCGGTTTTCACATCACTGTGGTTTCCAATTTGTACTAATCTAGTTTCTAATCCGTTGTTTGTCATGAATATCCATCCCCCCAACAAAATAAAAAAGAACCTCTTCTTTTCGAATAGGCCCTCGAACATACAAGTGTATACAGTATTCTCATCTTCAAGGTGGTATCACCCTTGGAATTAGCACCGTGCCTGGGGCTGGTTGCTGAGACATCGCTGGGCCTATCCCTCCGTCTCTCTCGATGAGAATATTCATAATATAGGCAAAACTGTTGACGGATTTATTCTATCATGCAGATATACTAGATGCAAGTTTCCTTTTACCGTCAGTTGATGATTATTTGTTTCAGTAAAAGATTTGCTATACTATAAATAATATTCATGACGGGAAGGAGATTTTCATTTTGGCTTGGGGTTATGTCGCGCTAGCGGCTGTTATAGAAATCTTCTGGGTAGTCGGTCTCCGTTACTCTGAAACTGTAATTCAATGGACCGGAACTATTGTGGCGATTGTATTCAGTTTTTATTTCATTATTAAAGCATGTGAAAAATTACCTTCAGGCACAGTATACGCAGTTTTTACCGGATCAGGTGCCGCTGCAATCCTTTTGGTGGATATCTTCGTCTTTCAAGCAGGCTTCACATGGGTTACGCTGACCTTCATCGGATTAATCGTCATCGGGGTAGTCGGTATCAAACTGACAACAGATGAAAAAGCAGATACAGAAGGAGGTGGCTGACAATGGCTTGGGTGTACTTAGCTTTGGCCAGTCTCGGTGAAATTTTTGGTGTAGTGAGTATTAATTATTATTTACAGAAGCGTTCAATTAAAAGGTTATTACTTATTGTGGGGATATTTGGTTTTGGTTTTGTTTTCCTGTCTCTTGCTATGCGCGAGATTCAGATGAGTACAGCCTATGCGGTATGGACAGGACTAGGTGCAGCGGGAGCCGTATTGATGGGGATTTTGCTATTCAAAGAATCCGCTAGCATCAAACGTCTCTTCTTTTTATCGCTCATTATTCTAGGTGCTGTTGGCTTGAAAATATTCGGTTAAAGGGGAGTGGACACACTGGTTTATTGGACGCGATTTGATTTCGACGGATGGTCTGTGACATTAGCTTCTACAGAAAAAGGACTTTGCTACATGGGACTAGCTGAAGATAGTTTGGAGCATATGAAGGATTGGTTAAAGCGATTTGGTATTGAAGGTTTACAGGAAGATGAAAGAAAACTTGAAGTCTATAAAAGTCAGATCAAAGAGTATTTATCAGGAAGAGCTTATGATTTTCCAATGTTGTCCCTTGATTTAAAGGGAACACCGTTTCAATTGCAAGTGTGGGAAGCGCTACAACGAATACCGTATGGGGAAATTACAACTTATTCAGAGATTGCGGAACAGATGGGGAAGGTATCTTCTGTTCGTGCAGTAGCATCTGCAATAGGCAAGAATCCCGTATTGATCATAGTGCCTTGTCATCGTGTTATTGCAAAAAGTGGACGATTATCCGGCTATCGAGATGGTGAAGAGCATAAACGGAGCTTGCTACAACTGGAGAAATCCAGCCGGATAAGTGAGAGAACGGAGTGAACGACATGAAATATAAGCAAATTAAACCGAAGAAAATATATGAAGAAGTAGCGGAAAGTTTATTTGGCTCCATTCAGTCTGGGGAGTTGAAACCAGGTGATAAATTGGATTCTGTGCAGCAACTGGCTGAAAATTTTACGGTCGGTAGGTCGACCATTCGGGAAGCTTTATCAACTTTACGTGCTAGAGGGCTTATCGAGATGAGACAGGGAGAAGGTACATATGTCAAGGAATTCTCATCCGTCGATATGATCTTCCCGTTACAGAGTGCCTTGCTTATGAATCAACAGGATATTCAACATTTATTAGCGGTGAGAAAAATAGTTGAGACTGGAGCTGCAGCGAATGCAGCAGAATCCCGTACAGCAGATGACATGAAAAAGATGGAAACGGCACTCGATGAAATGAAAAAGCATGCCGGAGATATTTTGCTAGGTGAAAAAGCGGATTTAGACTTCCATTTTGCAATCGCAGAAGCAACGAAAAATCCTTTATTGGTAAATTTGCTTAGTCAAGTTGCAGGGCTAATGAGCGAATCGATGAGAGAGACGCGTCGCATTTGCCTCTATACAGATACAGCGACAGTAGAACGCTTGCATGATGAACACGAAGCCATATTTTTGGCAATTAAATCACAGCAACCAGATCATGCAGCAAGTACTATGCAAGCTCATCTTCTGAATGTGGAATCTGTTTTAATCAACCATTGGCAGTCGGTAAAGGAATAAAAAAATCACTCATTATATGTTGAGTGATTTTTTTATTGAAATAGATGAATGTTCTGTTAATGGGAAGATAAATGTAGTATGCTATGTAAAATGTTAGTCATCTGATGACCTGTTGACTATATAAAACATTATGGTGAAGGAGTGAAGTGAAATGAAAGTAAGCTTATTCATAACATGTCTTGTGGATATGTTTTATGCAGATGCCGGTAAAGACATGGTAGAAATATTGGAAAGGCAAGGCTGTGAATTATCATTTCCAAAAGGCCAAGTATGCTGCGGACAGCCTGCTTACAACAGCGGTTATGTAGAAAATTCAAAATCAGCAATGAAGAATATGATTAAGACTTTTGAAAATGCGGAGTATGTTGTCACTCCTTCAGGATCTTGTGCCACCATGTTTAAATTATATCCTGATGTATTCAAAGATGATCCCAAATGGTTAGAAAGAGCACAGGAGCTGGCGGATAAAACGTATGAATTCACGCAGTTTCTCGTGAATGTATTGCAAGTGGAAAATGTAGGAGCAAAATTGGTAGGAAAAGCGACCTATCATCCGTCTTGCCATATGACGAGATTACTAGGCGCTAGTGAAGAACCGAGGAAGCTATTGAATCAAGTGGAAGGACTCGAAATGATCCCTTTACCGAATGCTCATAATTGCTGCGGATTTGGTGGAACATTCTCCGTTAAGATGGGGGATATCTCTGAACAGATGGTTGATGAAAAGGTCAATAGTGCCATGGTGACTGAAGCAGATTATTTAATTGGAGCGGACTGTGGTTGCTTGATGAATATTGGGGGGCGTGCAGAACGTATGGGCAAGAAGATCCGAGTTATGCACATTGCACAAGTATTGAATAGTCACGAATAAACCAAAAAATTGGGGTGATAGCAATGGCAATGAAGTTCAGTAAGAAAAACTTTACAGATCGAACAAAGGATAATATTTCGGACGATTTCATGAGACAGGCAGTGGCGAGTGCACAAGAACGCTTGCACGGAAGAAGACTAGATGCTGCAGAAGAGTTAGGCAGTTGGGAAGAATGGCGTTCACATGGAGAAGAAATTCGTCAGCATGTACTTGAAAACTTGGACTATTATTTACATCAGCTAAGTGAAAATGTAGCAAAACGTGGCGGTCATGTATTTTTTGCAAAGACTGCTGAAGAAGCGAGTGATTATGTTCGGGAAGTCATCAAGAAAAAAGATGGCAAAAAAGTCGTCAAGTCAAAATCGATGGTAACAGAAGAGATCAATTTGAACAGTGTTCTGGAAGAAGCTGGATGTGAAGTCATAGAGACAGACTTAGGCGAGTATATACTTCAAGTAGATGATCATGATCCCCCCTCGCATATAATAGCGCCAGCTCTTCATAAAAACAGAGAACAAATCCGCGAAGTGTTTGCGGAAAAACTGGATTATCATAAGACATCTAAACCGGAAGAATTAGCTTTACATGCACGAGAAAAACTGCGTCAAGAATTTTTAGATGCAGATATCGGTATTACAGGATGCAACTTTGCGATAGCTGAAACAGGCTCGATTAGTCTGGTAACGAATGAAGGGAATGCACGACTAGTCACTGCATTGCCGAAAACCCAAATTACAGTGATGGGGATGGAGCGGGTAGTACCCTCTTTTGAAGAGTTCGAAGTACTAGTCAGTCTATTGACGCGAAGTGCCGTGGGGCAAAAACTTACCAGTTATGTAACTGCATTAACAGGTCCGCGCGAAGAAAGAGACGTAGATGGTCCTGAAGAATTCCATTTAGTCATCGTCGACAACGGGCGTTCTAAAATTTTAGGGACAGAATTCCAGTCTGTGTTGCAATGTATCCGATGTGCCGCGTGTGTCAACGTATGTCCTGTTTATCGTCATATCGGTGGACATTCTTACGGCTCAATTTATTCGGGACCAATTGGTGCTGTGCTATCGCCATTGCTTGGTGGGTACGACGATTTTAAAGAGCTTCCTTTTGCTTCCACACTTTGCGGAGCGTGTACGGATGCTTGTCCAGTGAAAATTCCTCTTCACGGACTACTTCATACACATCGACGCATCATTGTGGAAGAAGAAGGTCGATCACCTATATCTGAAAAACTGGCAATGAAAGCATTCGGGATTGGTGCTTCTTCCAATCCGTTGTATTCTATGGGCTCAAAGGTAGCATCTACTGCGATGAAACCTTTGACAAAAAATGACCGTATATCAAAAGGTCCGGGTCCGCTGAAGGATTGGACAGATTTACGGGAGTTCCCGGCTGTCGGAAATACGCGTTTTCGTGACTGGTTCTATGATCAAAAAGGGGGGAAATAAGCATGACAGGATCTATTCAAAATCGTGATGCTTTTCTAGGTACGATTGCCACACAATTAGGTCGCGAACCAATGAAGAAAATAGAAAAGCCGATATGGAAACATCAGCCCCAGCGTGCAGTGTTAGCGGACGCTTCAATAGATGAATTACTCGGAGTATTACGTGTACAATGTGAGCAAATTCATACAGATATCGTCGAAACGACAAAAGAATCGTTACCCGTTGCGTTGGATGAGGTAGTAAAAGCTTACGGTGGTGGACCATTATCTCTATGGAGAGACGAACGTTTTGGAAAGTATGGATTATCGCACTTAGTAGAGACAAAGTGGCCCTCAGAACAGATTGAAGTCAATAGCTGGGATCCTTCACTCGGAGAGAAGAATATCGAATTGGCTGAACAAGCAAATATCGGCATCACATTCAGTGACATGACCCTCGCGGAATCCGGCACCGTTGTACTATTTAGTAGTGCAGAAAAGGGGCGTTCAGTCAGCTTGCTTCCAACGCATTATATTGCCTTAATCCCTAAAAGTACGCTAGTCCCAAGAATTACCCAGGCATCAGATATGATTCGTGAAAAACTAAACAATGGCGAGCAAGTCCCATCCTGCATTAACTTCATCACAGGTCCAAGCAACTCTGCGGACATTGAAATGAATCTCGTCGTCGGTGTACACGGTCCTATTAAAGCAACATATATTGTTATAGACGATTGCTGAAAAATGAAGTGACGACTTCCATCATTTAGAAAGTGGGAAGCTAAAACAGAAACCAATTTCACTAGAAATAATTACGTGGGACAGAAGGCAAACTCCGAAATGAATCGGAGCTGACTTCTGTCTTTTCTATGCTAACTTAAAAAACTTACATTTCTGAAGTCAATTCAACAGTTGATGATTACTTTGCTGAGAAATAGGGGAAATAGTGTATAATGACAATATTATTGCAGCGGAAGAAGGAGACGACTATGACTTCATCATACAAAGACGACAGTTTAGCGTTACATACAGACCTTTATCAAATCAATATGGCCGAATCGTATTGGGCGGACGGCATTCATGAACGGAAATCAGTATTTGAAGTGTATTTCAGAAAAATTCCATTCGGTAACGGTTATGCAATATTTGCAGGCCTTGAACATGTACTGAAGTATCTTGAAGAGTTTTCATTCACAGAAAGTGATTTGGCTTATTTAAGAGAAGAGCTTGGGTTTTCTGATGATTTCCTTGATTATTTGAAAGGCGTCCGTTTCACAGGTGACGTGTATTCCATGAAAGAAGGAGAACTCGTTTTTGCGAATGAACCGATCATCCGGATTGAGGCGAACTTGATTGAAGCGCAATTGATTGAAACAGCATTGCTAAATATCGTTAACTACCAAACGTTAATCAGCACAAAAGCTAGCCGTATCAAGCAAGTAGTGAAAGATGACGTAGTGATGGAGTTCGGGAGCCGACGTGCGCATGAAATGGATGCCGCAGTTTGGGGTGCGCGTGCAGCGGTCATCGGTGGCGTGGAATCTACGAGTAACGTACGCGCGGGAAAACGTTTCGGACTGGCTGTTTCGGGGACTCATGCACATTCATTTGTCCAAGCCTATAGAGATGAGTACACTGCATTCAAAGTCTACGCACAACGTCATCGAGACTGCGTGTTCTTAGTGGATACGTATAATACATTAAAGATTGGCGTCCCTACAGCCATTAAAGTGGCAAAAGAACTTGGAGACAGCATTAATTTCATAGGAGTACGACTCGACAGTGGAGATATTGCGTTCTTGTCAAAAGAAACCCGCCGTATGTTAGATGAAGCAGGTTTCACGGATGCGAAAATCGTAGTATCGAATGATTTGGATGAGTACACGATTTTAAACTTGAAAGCCCAAGGAGCTCAAGTGGACATTTGGGGTATTGGAACCAAGCTGATTACGGCATATGATCAACCAGCGCTTGGAGCAGTCTATAAAATTGTGTCCATCGAAAGCGATGATGGGGAAATGCAAGATACGATTAAAATCTCAGCAAACATAGAAAAAGTGACAACGCCCGGCCGCAAAAAACTCTATCGAATCATTGACCTCGAAAATGGCAAAGCGGAAGGTGACTATATTACGATGCATGACGAAGATCCGACGAAGGAAGAACGCATCAAAATGTTCCACCCCGTGCATACATTTATCTCAAAATTTGTAACGAATTTTGAAGCGGTGAACTTACACGAGCAAGTTATTCGCGATGGAATAACCATTTATAAAAACCCACCAGTTTATGAAATTCGTGAATTTGCACAAAAAAATCTTTCCCTACTGTGGGAAGAATATAAACGTTCGTTGAATCCAGAAGAATATCCTGTCGATCTTAGTCAGAAGTGTTGGGATAATAAGAGACGTAACATAGAAGAAGTGCATGAAATGGTTGAGAACTACACAAAACGATGAAAAGGAAGTGGGAGCGTTGACATTGCAGCAAGAAATTATCCAAACATTACGTGCGAAGCCGGAAATCGACCCGCAGCAAGAGATCCGGACTTCCATCGACTTTATGAAAGCATATTTGAAAAAAAATACATTTTTACAAGGTTTCACATTAGGTATCTCAGGTGGTCAAGACTCTACATTAGTCGGCAAACTAGCGCAGATGGCAATTGATGAGCTGAATGAAGAGTTAGAAGAAGAAAAGTACCATTTCTATGCACTCCGTTTACCGTATGGTGTGCAGTTTGACGAAGATGATTGTCAGGATGCATTGCGTTTTATTAGTCCGTCGGTCGTCTATTCAGTGGATATTAAAGAAGCGGTAGACGCCAGTGAAAGAGCTTTGATCAAAGCAGGTCTTTATATCTCTGATTTTGATAAAGGAAATGAAAAGGCGCGCGAACGTATGAAAGTACAGTATTCTGTAGCGGCCGTTCATCACTCGGTCGTTCTAGGTACAGATCACGCAGCTGAAGCAATCACTGGATTCTACACGAAATTCGGTGATGGTGCAGCGGATCTTATGCCAATTTACCGTCTGAATAAACGCCAAGGAAAACAATTACTAGAAGAACTAGACTGTCCACCTCATTTATACAATAAAATCCCTACAGCTGATTTGGAAGGTAATAAACCCGCCATTCCAGATGAAGTAGCGTTAGGTGTGACGTATGATGAAATCGATGACTATCTTGAAGGAAAAGAAGTATCGACTGCAGCGCGAAAGCAAATTGAAGGACATTATTTGAAATCAGCCCATAAACGACACTTGCCTATTACGGTATTTGATGAATTTTGGAAATGAAAACTGCCGACCTCTTATTAGATAATGGGTCGGCTATTTTTCTGTTTGTCGGGATTATTCGTTTCAGGTATGATAGTTTCATACAAAAAGACGGATTCAGTTCGTGACGGGAGAGAACAACTATGCATTCACAATGGATCGAACGAGTATTGGACAATATTGACAAAGTTATTGTTGGAAAACGTGATATAGCGAAGCTAAGTATGACAGCATTATTAGCTGGCGGTCACGTATTACTGGAAGATGTACCGGGCGTTGGCAAGACGATGCTAGTCAGAGCACTAGCGACTTCAATCGGTGCAAAGTTTAAGCGTATTCAATTCACTCCAGATTTATTACCTTCTGATGTTTCAGGCGTCTCCATCTATAATCCACAGACGATGCAATTCGAATTTCGTCCAGGACCGTTGATTGGGAATATCGTATTGGCTGATGAAATTAACCGAACATCACCCAAAACACAGGCTGCTTTATTAGAAGGGATGGAAGAGGCGACGATTACGGTAGATGGAACGACTATTCAATTACCAAGACCGTTTTTCGTAATGGCAACACAAAATCCTATTGAATATGAAGGGACGTACCCTTTACCGGAAGCACAGCTTGATCGTTTTATCTTTAAACTGAAAATGGGTTATCCGACAAAACAACAAGAAATGGAATTATTGAAAAGAGCGGAACGGCAAACGCCAATTGAGCAAATTGACGCCATTCTAACAGTGGAGGAATTACTAGAGCTACAGCGTCATGTACGCGAAGTGACTGTAGACGATACGATTGTTTCTTATATTGTAGATTGTGCAGAAGCAACGCGCCAGCATGAATCGGTTTCTTTAGGTGTAAGTCCACGTGGTTCGATGGCATTAATGAAAGCTTGCCAAGCTTACGCATTCATAAAAGGGCGCACGTTCGTCTTGCCTGACGATGTACAATATTTAGCGACGTTTACATTTTCGCATCGAATGATTTTGCGCCCTGAGGCGAAATATGAAGGAATCGATACTGAGGAAATAGTTAACCGAATTCTCGAACGTCTACCAGTTCCAGTACTGCGCAGGTCAGCTACTCTATGAATGGTTTGCGATCATTCGGACGTTTCGCGAGTGTCCTAGCCATTGGTACAGCTGCCTACGTCTTTGCAAAATTTCAAGGGGGTTTCGTTAGCTGGTTCATCTTCTATACGTTGATTCCATTTGTGATATACTCCGTGCTCCTTTACTTGTATCCGTTACGGGATCTCACAGTTGCGCGATATATTGAAGAACGACATGTAACAAGGAATGGACATGTAACCATACGAGTGGTTCTAAAGAGAAATTTCCCATTCCCTTTACTATATGTAGTTCTGATGGATAAACGAGTACATGATAAGCGCGAAAAGATTGAACGGAAAATTACGCTTCTAGGATTTCGGAGAACATATGAACATACCTATTTGCTGAAGAATGTTCGGCGTGGTGAATACACCATGCCAACAGTAGAAGTGGAAGTAGTAGACTTTTTTAATTGGATTCGTAAAAAAAGAGTATTTGTCGTTCGAGACCATTTTTTGGTTTATCCGAGCGTGACAGCTATGGTGTATGAATCGGCATCTAAAGGAACTAGTGAAGGACAGCAACTTTCCGCTTACATGCTAGCAAAAGATGCAACAACACCCTCTAGCATTAGGGAATATGCGCCAGGAGATCGGTTGTCTTGGATTCATTGGAAATCATTTGCTCGTACTTCGAAATTAATGACAAAGGAATTTGATGAACAGCGATCAGAGCAATATACGTTGCTATTGGATTGCGGAATATCTGAAGCATTTGAAGATGCTGTGGAGTTTGCTGCATCGATTGTAGTATCTGCCGGACAGAGTCATGCCAAACTAACCATGATCACAGCAAGTGACCAACCGAAAGTGTTTCCATTGATACAATCCTCAGATCAGACTAGGCAAGCATTAGTACATCTTGCAAAAATCCAGCCTGAAGACATACAAAAGGTAAGGTTGCCAATAGATAAAGCAATGCCTAAGGATGCGATGTTGCTTATTACAGGAAATCTTCGCATGGATTTCATCCATCACGTATTGACGTGTACTCTTGACGCAACCGCAGTGGTCTGCTTTGTGGTGATGACAGATCATATAAATGAAAAATCACTTGAACCTATTATTAATCAAGTGAAACTGCTCGGTATTACTGTGAAATTAATTTATCCATCTGATTATTCATCGACGTTACAAAAGGCGGTGAATTCATGAAGAAACCGATAGTAAGTTGGAAAGTGCTGATGTTTTTATACGCGCTTAGTATCGTTTTACTGTGGGAGTGGTTTATCCCAATTATGGATTTGACAGATTTCGGACATCCTTCTTTATTCATCATCTATCTGATACTCTTTTTTGCATTAGCTTTATTTCGATTATCATGGTGGGGCGGCGGTGTAATCCAGATACTTTATGTGTTATGGGCTATTCATTATATGTATTTCGATCAACTATGGATTTCTATAGAAACGACAGGCTATATTTTGCAAGACGTCCAACGGAATATCCTGTTGCTAATCAAAGGTGATCTGGGTGAATTATCGAATTTATTCCGTACGTTATTATTGTTTACATTAGTTTGGATGATCGCCTATTTGCTTCGCCACTGGATTGAAGTCCGGCGTAGTATGATGATGTTCTTTAGCTTTACTATAGTGTTTGTAGCGTTGTTGGATACGTTCACTCCATATGATGCTACTTCGTCTATTGTGAGAATTATGATAGTAGGCTTATTGATCGTAAGTTGTCTTACATTAATTAAATTATCAGGTGACGAAGGATTATCACTTCGTCCAAAAAGATTACTTCTGCTTTCATTGCCGGTGATACTGATAGTTGTATCTGTCGGTTTACTTTCCAGAAATGCACCAGTATATCCTCCCGCATGGCCTGACCCCGTACCGTTCTTATTATCTTTAAGTGGAGTGGAGGAGAAGGGATCTGATAAAGGACAAGCTCGGGCGGGTTATGACCCCGATGATTCGCAACTAGGTGGAGCTTTCGTCCAAGACAGTCAGTTAGTGTTTGAAGCATCTGTAGAACAACGTCAATATTGGCGTATCGAAACGAAGGATACATATACTTCGAAGGGGTGGATACAAGATAAAGAATCAAACAAGGAACTACTGTTTACAGGTGAAGATTTGTGGGCACCCGTTGTAGAGGGAGAAGTGTCGCTTGCTACACTGGATTTCACTGAACCATTGCCGTTTCTTGCTACTCCCTATGGCACGACGAAGATTTCCTCACCTGAAGGTTTTGACCTCATGCACGAGATGACGGCAAACCGACTGTATTTGTTGATGGGTCTGCAGGAGAAAATTGAACAGTATGAAATGGAGTTTGTAGAACCTACATACACTATGTCAGATTTGCAGAAAGCAGAGATGGTGAACTATGAGACGGTTCAGGAGGATTTGGAAAGCTATTTGCAACTTCCGGATGAATTACCGGAACGCGTGAAGGAACTCGCTTTATCGATTACAGAAAATGAAACCGCAGTCTATGACAAAGTGAAAGCCGTAGAGCAATACTTTAAAAAGAACGGTTTTGTTTATGAGACCCAAAATGTTCCGGTACCCGATGAGGATCAGGACTATGTAGATCAGTTTCTATTCGACACGAAAAAGGGCTATTGTGATAATTTCTCTACTTCCATGGCCGTCATGCTAAGGTCGGCAAATATACCAACGCGCTGGGTAAAAGGATTTGCACCTGGGGAAATGGCGTTTAAAGCATCGGGGAAAAATGTTTATCGCGTGACGAATGATGAAGCTCATTCATGGGTGGAAGCATATATTCCTGAAATAGGATGGATGCCGTTTGAGCCGACGATAGGTTTTACACATCCGACAGAGATTGAATTCGATATTTCCAATGAAAGTCCTGAACAAGAGGAAATTAAAAAAGCCGAGAAACCGGAAGTGGAAAAAGAGAAAGAACTTCCTAAGAAAACAAAAGGTTCGCCTGCATTCGACGCGTTCAAACAAAAGTTTGCTTGGTTGTTCAGTCAATGGTGGCTTTATGCATCGCTACTCGTGTTGATAGTAGGGACGTGTGTCGTACTATATAGCAAGAGAAGCAATTGGTTACCGAAATGGCGTATAAAACAATTGAGGAAACTACCGAATGGCCGCGTGAAATTCGAACAGCAATTTGCACAGTTATTACAACAACTAGCGCGTACCGGCTTGCCAAAGGATACCGCAATGACACTTACCAACTATGCAATACTTGTGGATGGACGATATGGCGGAGACCGAATGACCACCTTGACCCGCGCGTATGAAATGGGGATTTACGGAAACAATTGGCAATCCCAAGATTGGGATAAGTTGAATGAAGTGTGGGAAGATTTAATTATTAGCACAACTTGTTGATTTTTTAGCGAAATATGAGTAAAATATAGAGCGGATGATGCAAGAAATATCCTCGACATTTCTTGCGCTAACGAACGTCAGCTATCATCGAATAGCAGTACCTGGATTCTTTGATGGAAAAGACGCGTGGAAAGTTGACTTTCTAACGCGTCTTTTGTAGTTGAGGCGTGAAATGGTATTAAAAAATTGGAAGAGGTGGATTAGTTGTCAAATGCTCCTGTGTTAGCCGGACAAGAAAAAATTGTAGTTCTCGATTACGGCAGTAAGTATAATCAGCTCTTCACGCGTACAATCCGCGAATTCGGTGTGTATAGTGAGTTACACGCACATACAACAACAATTGAGGAAATTAAAAAAATGAATCCAGTCGGTATTGTACTTTCCGGCGGTTCAGCATCTGTTGGAGACGAGAAAGCGTATGCTATTGATCCAGCAATATTCGAATTAGGTATTCCTGTATTAGGCATCAGTTATGGAGCTCAAGTAATCGTCGATCATTTAGGCGGAAAAATAGAAAAGAATACAGGCAACGAAAGCAAAGAAGAAACGTTGACAGTGGATACGACGTCTACATTGTTTGCTGGTCAAGCCGACAAACAAAATGTTTGGGTGAGCCATAGCGCTAATATTGCAGAGTTACCTGAAGGCTTTACTGCATCTGCAAAAGACTCCACTGGCAATATTGTAGCGACTTCAAATGATGGACAACAGATTTATGCGATTCAATTCCATCCCGAAGATTATCGTTCAGAAAACGGAAAAGATTTCCTGCGTAACTTTGTTTTTGAAATTTGTAAAGCTTCAGGCGACTGGACAATGGATCGCTTCATTGAAATTGAAATAGAGAAGATCCGCTCGGTAGTTGGCGATCGTAAAGTACTTTGCGCACTAAGTGGCGGAGTTGACTCTTCAGTGGTAGCTGCTTTGATCGACCGTGCAATAGGGGATCAGTTGACATGTATTTTTGTTGACCACGGATTACTTCGTAAAGGCGAAGTCGAAAGTGTAGTTAAGACCTTCAGTGAACAGTTCAGCATGCACTTCATTAAAGTAGATGCACGAGAACGCTTCTTGAAAAAGTTGGAAGGTGTTACAGACCCTGAGCAAAAACGTAAGATTATCGGTAATGAATTTATTTACGTATTTGATGAAGAGTCAGCTAAATTAGATGGCATCAAATACTTAGCGCAAGGTACGATTTATGCAGATATTATCGAAAGTGGAACTGCAACTTCTGCAACTATTAAGTCTCATCATAATGTGGGTGGTTTGCCTGAAGACATGGACTTCGAGTTAATCGAGCCATTACGCGCATTATTTAAAGATGAAGTACGTGCGGTAGGAGCAGAACTTGGATTGCCTGAAGAAATCGTTAACCGTCAACCATTCCCAGGTCCGGGACTTGGAGTTCGTGTGCTTGGTGAAATTACGGAAGATAAGCTTGAAATCGTTCGCGATGCAGACTTTATCTTACGTGATGAAATCGCAAAGGCTGGACTCGATCGTTCAATTTGGCAATATTTCGCAGTATTACCGAATATCCGCAGTGTAGGTGTGCGTAACGAACAACGTTCTTACGACTATGCGATTGGTATCAGAGCGGTTCATTCAGTAGATGGCATGACAGCGGACTGGGCTCGTATACCTTTCGACGTATTAGAAAAAATCAGTACTCGAATTACGACTGAAGTTGATCAAGTCAATCGTGTTGTATATGATATTACAGCGAAACCACCTGGCACAATTGAGTGGGAATAAGTTAAACAACAGAATATGATCGTATAACGCTGGGAATATGGCCTAGAAGTCTCTACCGGAACACCGTAAATGTTTCGACTACGATCCTAAATAGAAATATATTTTCTATTGGATTAAAGAAGAGGCATGCGAATTTTTTCGCGTGCCTCTTTTTACATAAGGAGAGTTAGGAAGGTCACAATGAAAAAATACTTTGAGTTTGATAAGCTTGGCACCAATTATCGTCGCGAAATCATTGGTGGAATTACTACTTTTTTAGCCATGGCATATATTTTGGCAGTAAATCCAATTATGTTATCTTTGGACGTTGTACCTGATCTGCCTGATTCCATGCGTATGGATAAAGGCGCTGTATTTGTTGCTACTGCGCTTGCAGCTGCAGTTGGAACGTTATTTATGGGCTTGATAGCCAAATATCCGATTGGCTTAGCACCGGGCATGGGTTTAAATGCATTCTTCGCTTTCACGGTAGTGCTCACTTATGGTATACCATGGCAAACAGGATTAACTGGAGTACTATTCTCTGGATTAATCTTTATAGTTCTTTCATTGACAGGATTACGAGAAATTATCATAAATGCAATACCAGCCCAGCTGAAATTTGCGGTAGGTGCAGGGATCGGTTTGTTCATTACATTCCTAGGATTACAAAATGCCAAAATTATTGTAGCAGATGAAAATACGTTAGTGGGCTTGGGTGATTTAACAGCTGGTCCTACATTGCTAACGATCTTCGGATTAGTCATCACGATTATTATGATGGGTAGAAAGATCAAGGGCGCCATTTTCTATGGCATGATTATGACCACTGTTTTAGGTATGGCGGTCAGTCTAATAGAAGTGCCACATAAAGTAGTAGATAAAATCCCGTCAGTCGCACCCACGTTTGGTGCAGCTTTCGATGCGATCATTAACGACCCAGGCTCATTGATGACAACACAATTTCTCGTTATTGTTATCACATTCCTATTCGTTGATTTCTTCGATACAGCGGGAACATTGGTTGCAGTTGCTACTCAAGCAGGTTTAATGAAGGAAGATCGTCTTCCACGTGCGGGTAAAGCATTGCTTGCGGATTCCTTGGCGACAGTAACAGGAGCAGTAATGGGTACATCCACTACGACTTCTTATATTGAATCCACTGCAGGTGTTGCAGCAGGTGCCAAAACAGGCTTTGCTTCTATTGTAACTGCCTTGTTGTTCTTACTTGCATTGTTCTTCTCTCCTTTATTACTAGTCATCACACCTGCGGTTACAGCTCCGGCTTTGATTATTGTAGGGGTATTGATGGTATCGACCTTAGGAAACATACAATGGACTCGTTTCGAAATCGCGGTTCCAGCATTCTTTACGATCATCGCTATGCCGTTGACGTACAGTATAGCGACAGGTATCGCAATCGGTTTCGTTTTCTATCCTATCACGATGCTAGTCAGCGGTAGAAGAAAAGAAATTCATCCGATTATGTACGGACTCTTTGTGATCTTCATCTTGTATTTCATTTTTATTGAATAGAAACGAACCGCTTCCTAAGTTGTTGGAGGCGGTTTTCTTTATGATCTACGCACTCCTTTGATGATATGAAAAGTATCGAATCTAAAAAAGAAGAAAGAAGTCGAAAAAAGTTGTTTATAGTTGTTGACAGTTTGAATTGTGTCTGATATAGTAATAGAACAGTCAAGAAAGCGACTGCAACATGAACCTTGAAAACTGAACAGCAAAACGTTAACGAAATATAGTTTGTGCATTTAACGATGACATAAACAAAATGAGTATCTTAATTGATGCCAGCAAATGAAACTCGAGCTAATCGATTTTTCATCTACTGGGTGTCGAGTTGTAGTGAAGTGCTAGGAAGTGATCGAGTGAAGAAGGGAGCGTAC
>NZ_PDYS01000048.1:0-1078 GCF_002743155.1 Sporosarcina sp. P1 | reverse complement strand
CGAACCCGCGATCTCCTGCGTGACAGGCAGGCATGTTAACCGCTACACCACGGGACCTTGGTTGCGGGGACAGGATTTGAACCTGTGACCTTTGGGTTATGAGCCCAACGAGCTACCACTGCTCCACCCCGCGATAATACTATAAAATAAATGGTGGAGGATGACGGGCTCGAACCGCCGACCCCCTGCTTGTAAGGCAGGTGCTCTCCCAGCTGAGCTAATCCTCCTGGGTTATACTACGATGTGATAAACGTATTTTCTATAAAATGGTGACCCCTACGGGATTCGAACCCGTGATACCGCCGTGAAAGGGCGGTGTCTTAACCGCTTGACCAAGGGGCCAATATATAATGAAAGCGTACATCTGGCGGAGAGCAAGGGATTCGAACCCTTGAGGCAGCGCAAACCGCCTACACGATTTCCAATCGTGCTCCTTCGGCCACTCGGACAGCTCTCCAATAATGGCTCCGCAGGTAAGACTCGAACTTACGACCGATCGGTTAACAGCCGATTGCTCTACCACTGAGCTACTGCGGAATAATGTAATGTGGTTATAATGTTTTTTCATAACTTGTCTAACAGACCAGCGATGTCCTACTCTCACAGGGGGAAACCCCCAACTACCATCGGCGCTAAAGAGCTTAACTTCCGTGTTCGGTATGGGAACGGGTGTGACCTCTTTGCCATCATCACTGAACTGTTTTTAAAGCCATGATTATTATATCAAACTGACTGAGAAAGTCAATCCTTTTTACAAAAAGATTTCATTCACTCAAAACTGAATAAAAGACATTGGTGTAGTTCAAGTAACTACTTTTTAGTTTGTCCAGCCTCAGCGGCCAGATGCTCGGGTCATAAGTCAAAGCTGCTACGTGGCAGGAAACGCCACTTCGCATCTTCGCCTTATACCGGTCGCATCTAGGCGGCCGCTTCGGCTTTTCATAATAGGTTAAGTCCTCGATCGATTAGTATCTGTCAGCTACATACGTCGCCGTACTTACACCCCAGACCTATCCACCTCATCATCTTTGAGGGATCTTACTTACTTGCGTAATGGGAAATCTCATCTTGAAGGGGG
>NZ_PDYS01000047.1:0-1432 GCF_002743155.1 Sporosarcina sp. P1 | reverse complement strand
AATGAAGTGACCCCCAAAAGTTGGACAAGTTTTATTACGCACTAAGCTGGTGGTGAGTTCGATACTCTATCGGACTCATCCCCAATTTTGATTTAATACGTTTGGAGTTGTAATAGGAGATATATTCGGCTAGCTCTTTTGTGAATTGTTCCCTATTTTCAAATTCCTGTAGATACAGAAATTCGGATTTAAACGTGCCAAAGAAACTTTCCATGACCGCGTTATCGTAACAGTTGCCCTTTCGGGACATACTTTGGGTAATCCCTTTTTCGCTCAATGTATTTTGATATGGTTTCATTTGATAATGCCAACCTTGGTCTGAATGGATGACTAGTTGATCCTGATTTGTTAGGGTCTGTAATGACTGATTCAACATCTCGTCAACCAAGACATAGGTTGGTCTGGAACCGAGTGTATACGCAATGATTTCTCCGTTAAATAAATCTAACATCGGGGATAAATAGAACTTGCTTCCAAATAGCTTGAACTCAGTAATATCCGTTACCCACTTTTCATTCGGCTGCTCTGCTTGGAAATCTCGTTCCAGGATATTCGGGGCGGTCTTGCCCACTTTTCCTTTGTACGAACGGTATTTCTTGATCCGGACTAGAGAGGTAAGGTTCAGCACTTTCATAATGCGTTGTACTTTTTTATGGTTCACAATATGGCCGAGACATCGTAATTCCATTTGAATCCGCCGGTAGCCGTAACGTCCTTTGTGCTCATGATAGATGCTAAGAATCAGCTGTTTAATAGTCGCGTCAGGGTCAGATCGATCCCATCGGTTTACTAAGTTGTAATACGTGCTGCGGGCAAGTTCTGCCAGTTGTAGAAGCGCACTCACTGTGAATCGGTGCCTTAGTTCGAAGACTACTTGCGCTTTGTTTTCTTTAGTAGTTTTTCCTGTTCCTGAACTAAGGCATTTAACTTTTTTAAATAAGCATTTTCCATTCGTAAGAAATCAATTTCCTTTTGTAGTTCTTTTTCAGAAACAGATGGTTTCTTCTTGTTTTCTGGGTTTTGTTTCATGGATAGACGCCCCTCTTCTTTTGGTGACAAGGCGTCCGCCCCTTCTTCCCTATACGCATTTACCCATCTTCTAAGCGTGGAATGGTGCGTTAAGTTGAAGCGGGCAGCAGTATCTCTGAGGGACGTATTCTCATCAACCATATAA
Organism: Sporosarcina sp. P1; assembly: GCF_002743155.1. NCBI lineage: Bacteria > Bacillati > Bacillota > Bacilli > Caryophanales > Caryophanaceae > Sporosarcina > Sporosarcina sp. P1. The sequence continues at coordinate 258 of NZ_PDYS01000047.1, read as the reverse complement.
TGGATTACGTCCAGTTTAAATTGTACAGAATAACTTGTACAGGGTTTCTTGAAACCATTTTCTCCGTGATACCGATATCGCTGTACCCAATAACGAATTTCACTCTTATCAATTCCGATAGATTGAGCGATTTCACGAAGACTTTCATTACCTTCAATGTATCGTTTAACCGCTTGAATCTTATCTTCTACATGAATTTTTCTCACTTGAACCACATCCTTTTCCTTTGAATGTGTCCAAGTTTTGGGGTGCAGTTCA
>NZ_PDYS01000046.1:0-1432 GCF_002743155.1 Sporosarcina sp. P1 | reverse complement strand
ATGTATTAGGCATGCCGCCAGCGTTCGTCCTGAGCCAGGATCAAACTCTCCATAAGAGAAATTCGATTAGCTCGAGTTTCATTTGCTGGCATCAATTAAGATACTCATTTTGTTTGTGTCATCGTTAGATGCACAAACTGTATTTCGTTAACGTTTTGCTGTTCAGTTTTCAAGGTTCATGATATTCATAAACAAAATATTTGGTGGAGCCTAACGGGATCGAACCGTTGACCTCCTGCGTGCAAGGCAGGCGCTCTCCCAGCTGAGCTAAGGCCCCAAATAAGTGGTCGGGAAGACAGGATTCGAACCTGCGACCCCTTGGTCCCAAACCAAGTGCTCTACCAAGCTGAGCTACTTCCCGAGTCTAAAATATATAAATAATATGGCGCGCCTGGCAGGAGTCGAACCCACAACCTTCTGATCCGTAGTCAGACGCTCTATCCAATTGAGCTACAGGCGCATTCTATAAAATTAATTGGTGCCGAGAACCGGAATCGAACCGGTACGGTAGTCACCTACCGCAGGATTTTAAGTCCTGTGCGTCTGCCAGTTCCGCCACCCCGGCAAGAGTGGAAATTAAAAGCGGAAGACGGGATTCGAACCCGCGACCCCGACCTTGGCAAGGTCGTATTCTACCACTGAACTACTTCCGCATAAAAAATGCGGGTGAAGGGAGTCGAACCCCCACGCCCGAAGGCACTAGATCCTAAGTCTAGCGTGTCTGCCAGTTCCACCACACCCGCGATATGTTTCGGCAAAAAATAATGGTGAGCCGTACAGGATTCGAACCTGTGACCCTCTGATTAAAAGTCAGATGCTCTACCAACTGAGCTAACGGCTCGTACTAAGTGGTGCCGGCGAAAGGACTTGAACCCTCAACCTACTGATTACAAGTCAGTTGCTCTACCAGTTGAGCTACACCGGCAGGTGTAGATTATATGGTGGAGGATGACGGGCTCGAACCGCCGACCCCCTGCTTGTAAGGCAGGTGCTCTCCCAGCTGAGCTAATCCTCCTGGGTATAATGTTATTTTAGTATGTTCTTATTCTTTTTGATCACTAGATTATGTATAGAACATTCAGCATCGATCTTAAGAAAAGAATTGCCTGGCGACGTCTTACTCTCACAGGGGGAAACCCCCAACTACCATCAGCGCTGAAGAGCTTAACTTCCGTGTTCGGTATGGGAACGGGTGTGACCTCTTCGCCATCGTCACCAGACTATGTATCCTCGTTCTTGAGGACATTTATTATTATAACACTTGTTGTATTTAATGCAAGCATTATTTTAAATAAATTTTTGAGTAAAGCTTGTTCACTCAAAACTGAATAAAAGACATTGGTGTAGTTCAAGTAACTACTTTTTAATATAGGTTAAGTCCTCGATCGATTAGTATCTGTCAGCTACATACGTCGCCGTACTTACACCCCAG
>NZ_PDYS01000045.1:0-1465 GCF_002743155.1 Sporosarcina sp. P1 | reverse complement strand
TAAAATGTACCCTTTGTAAAGGACAATTATAAAAAAAGCCTAAGCTGCTTGTTGAAGCTGTCGTCTGTATTCTGCAGGCGGCAGCTTTTTCAAGTTCCACTGCCCGCGATAATGGTTATAGTACGTCATATAACTCTTGATTTCCCGCCTAACTTCTTCCATTGTCTCACAATCTTTTATATTGGTTTCATCCTTGAAGTGACCGAAAAATGATTCCTGTGGAGCATTATCCCAACAGTTCCCTCTGCGTGACATCGATTGTCCTAACCCCATTTTCTTCACTGCTGCCTGATACTTTGGGTTTGTATAATGAAATCCTTGATCTGAATGTATAAAGGCATCTGTCATTAAATGACGATGTTTCTTTAGTTTGCGAAGCGTATTCATTGCGATCTCCAAACCTAACGAAGAAGAAACTTCATAGGCTAAAATTTCATTCGTTTGGGCGTCTTTAATCGTTGACAAGTAAGCACGTTTGCCATTTCCATATGTCAAATAGGTGATGTCGGTCAATAATACCTTTCCAGCCACCCCTTGCTTAAACTCACGTTGTAACGTGTTTTCACATGTGCGGTGCTCTTTCGTCGCCTTTGCCATACGACGTGCTGGGTTGGCTTTGCGGATGGGACAGATGATATCGAATTTTTTCATAATCCGGCGAATGCGTTTTAGGTTATATGTAATGCCGTACTGATTTTCGAGTGTCATTTTAATTTGGCGTGCTCCTTTTTTTCGTCCTCGAAAATGATAGGCCTTTAAAATGATTTCCTTTACAACTTCGTCTGCCTGTTCGCGAGCGGCACGTTTCTGTTTAGATTTCTCTCCAAAGTGCCTATAGTAGCCCGAACGCGATACCTCCATAAGTTCGCATAAGTAGCTCACCAAACGTGCTAATTTATACTTTTGGATGGTGAAATTAATTAGTTCATATTTTAGCGTCGTTTGGATTGTGATTTCTTTTTCATCATCTGCCTTTCGAGTAGATCGAGCTTTTTTAACAGTTCATTTTCCGCCTGTAATAAGCGGTTTTTCGCTTCTAGACGTTCAATCTTTTCTTCGGATGTCAAGTCGCGTTCTGATGGACGGCCTGAATTGGTTTTTCGTGTGTCTTGTAAGCCTTCCACCCCGCTTTTTCTATAGGCGGCACGCCAACGCTTTCCTGCAGATTTAATCCGAACTGCTCCTATTAAATCGGCATCTAATCCAGCCTCTTCAAAAATGTCTCGCGGCAGTTTTCCTTTTTCATTTTCCGAAATAAAATGACGTTTAAACTCATCTGTATAGGTGATGGATTTATCACTAACAGCTTGTACGTTAGGATTGCATTGCAAGCGTGCTTGTTCTTTTAAGGTAAACAATCGTTCAGTCACATTCATCCGCTCCCACATCTTTTTATTCATTATAAACAAAAGTACCCTATAGGATAGACTTTTTTCAAAGTGTCTATCTTATAGGGTACATTTTA
>NZ_PDYS01000044.1:0-1536 GCF_002743155.1 Sporosarcina sp. P1 | reverse complement strand
CATAAAAAACTATATGATTGCTTCGCAATCTCTGCCATGACGGAAAGGTAGCTCGTCCAGTATAATGAAGATAGGTAATACAAATCCGTACGTTTAATGGGTTTTGCCGAACCTGTATAAAAAACTGGATGAGCTTCTTATCACGAGCGATCAGCCGATTACGTCTTAGAACGTGGAAATAAAATTTCTATTTTTCATAAGGAGCTCCATTACCTACACTTTATTCGATGGAGGGATTCTAAATGGAAATCATGGTAGAAACATGTTGTGGCATCGATGTCCATCAAAAAACCATTGTCTGTTGTATTCTGGATGGTCCCTTAGATACGAATCGGCCTAAAAAGTATGAAAGAACGTTTGGTACTCGCACCCATGAGTTACGTCAAGCACTTGACTGGTTGAATAATCATGAAGTAACGGATGTCTTTATGGAAAGCACCGGACAATATTGGTTACCTGTGTTCAATATTTTTTCCGAAGCTCCGTTTCATATTACACTTGCCAATCCTCAACATATTAAGAATGTTCCTGGACGAAAAACGGATACGAAAGATGCCGAATGGATTGCCCAGTTGGGTCGTTGTGGTCTTATTCAGGCTTCATATATTCCCGACTTCAAAGTGATGGAATTGCGATTACTGACGAGGCGCAGACAGTCCTACATGCAAAAACGAACGCAGGCCAAAAACGAACTACACAATGTGCTTCAACGATCCAATATTAAACTCACTGGCTACTTGTCGGATATTTTTTCAAAGACAGGACAAGCCTTACTCCGACTATTTATTGACGGAGAAGTAGTAAGCATCGAACGGATAGAGGCATGTAGACATGGACGTGTGAAAGCGTCTGCGCAGGATTTATTGACCGCGATGGATGGGAAACTAAGTAGGATCAATCGTCGATTATTGGAAGATTCTTTCGAGGAATATCATTTTTATTCACGAAAGATCAAGCAGATAGAGGAAGACATTGAACGTCATATTTTGGAGTACTTTCCGGAAGAGTACGCGCTGCTGATGGAAATACCTGGTGTGAAACAACAGAGTGCCGCTGTTATTTTAGGAGAAATTGGCCCAAATGTAGAGGCCTTTCTAACAGTTGGACATTTAGCTTCTTGGGCAGGGGTTTCTCCAGGGTCTAATGAAAGCGCAGGGAAGAAAAAAAGTTCACGCACCACTCAAGGGAATAAATATTTGAAGACCGCACTGTATGCAAGTGGTGGGATGGCCGGTCGTTCTAAGGATCCAGCCTTTAGTTCACTCTATTATCGTATTTCTGCTCGGGGATCGAAGATGAAAGCCGTGGTCGCCTGCGGTCATAAATTATTGAGGGTTATTTATAAAGTATTATCGGAACGAGTGCATTACAACAAAGAAAAAGCCCTAGGATCGCGGCAACTAAAATGTACCCTATAAGATAGACACTTTGAAAAAAGTCTATCCTATAGGGTACTTTTGTTTATAATGAATAAAAAGATGTGGGAGCGGATGAATGTGACTGAACGATTGTTTACCTTAAAAGAACAAGCACGCT
>NZ_PDYS01000042.1:0-1774 GCF_002743155.1 Sporosarcina sp. P1 | reverse complement strand
AGGCGGCGACTCCCTCTTGAAAAGATGATAATGACAAGGTTTATCGGACTTTACTAGTGACCCAAAATATTTTTTATTGTAAGTTAAGAATTTCGTCTACCTAAAAGTACATACCTTTGCAGATACTGTAAGTAAAGGGCAACGCTACGCTGCCAGTTACAGAAACTGTCAATTTAGTATGGCATGCACTTTGGATCTCCAAATACCTTATGATGACGAACCCTCCCACATCTCTTAGCGTCATGCGCTGACATTCCTTCGTGCGGTCTATCATAAGTTGGAGGCCGGCGAGATGCTCCCGATGAGGCTCGAGGCCTAATGTACGCCGCTGATGCCAGCTTCTCCGTGTCATGAATGGATGCTTTAGAACGCCAGCCTTATGCTACTAACTGTAAACAGGGAAGATCGGCAAGCATTTGCTCACCATTGAATTTTCGTTTCTTCGTACACAGGGCATGGAGAATCTTTAATAATTTGCTACATAACACGACCATTGACTCCTTCTTACGAAGGGGGTTTTTTGGTCGTTGCGTATAATATTGATGAAGCTTCATAAAGGCTAGGTTATTTCGAAGTATCGGACGCATCGCTTTGAATAAAAGAGCTCGTAGACGTCTACGTCCTCGTTTCGATATCTTCTTCTCTCCTCTATGTGTACCTGAGGAATTCTCTCGTAATGTGAGACCCGCTAATTTAATTAGTTGGCGTGGACTCTCAAAGTCATTGAAACTCCCAATCTCCGCTAAGAGACCGGTAATGGTGCCGCGGGAAATACCCGGGAAGGATGCCAGATATTCATAATCAGCCGTTTGGATAATCAGCGATTCTGTTTCTTGTTCGACCATCGCAAGTTCTTCCTCAATTAGGCGGTATTGACGAATAAGACATTGTATCTCTCGTTTAGCTCCCCACGGAGCTACGTTGATGCCAATGGAAGTCTGAGCGACTTTAATGACATCAGCTGCTAGTTTGGGACGTCTTTGTTTCATATGACTCGCTTTTGCACATTGATCAGCTAGTTCTTCCGGTGTCATATTGACTAGCTCCGCAGGTAATGGAGTTGTCTCTAAAACGCCTAGAACCATGGCTCCAAAATCTGAAAAGATTTGGAATAGCTCTGGGAAGTATTTATCTACCCATCGATGTATTTTATTTTTCAGAGTGGTACGATCGTCTATTAACGCTTGCTCAAGCGTGAAGCAGGAACGAATATCTGCTGCTAGATCACGAAGGAGCTTAGGATGTGAGAAACGACCGTCTTTCATTAACCGTGCGATCGTCAAGGCGTCTTTCTTATCGTTTTTAGTCTGTAGGTTATCATCAAGTTCCTTTACACGCTTCACATGCATCGGATTGACAATGACCAGTGGTATGCCATAATCCTCTAAGAAATACGCCAAGTTCATCCAGTAATGTCCTGTAGGCTCCACGCCCACTAGCACGTCTGATTTCTTGAATTCTTTCATGCCTTCGAGGACTTCTTGATAGAACTGTTCAAATCCTTTACGTGTCTGTTTAACGAGAAAAGCTTTTTTCAAAACACGTCCTCGTTCATCGACAAAGGTTGCGTAATGATTATATTTAGCGATATCGATACCTATAACTAAAGTTTGTTCTGTGACTTGATTTATTTTAGTGTTTTCTTTAGAATTCATGTGAGTCCTCCTTGGTTGTAATTAGGGGTCAAGCCCTCAATGCCTTGACACCCCCGAATCATACCAAGGGGACTTTTCTATTTCAATAGGGCTCCACTAAACAAACAGGAATGCTCCCG
>NZ_PDYS01000041.1:0-2444 GCF_002743155.1 Sporosarcina sp. P1 | reverse complement strand
TCGCCCCAGCTTCCGCTTCAATCCTACGTGGATAGTGGAGGGACGAAGGTTAATCACTGTAGAAAGTGTAAATTATTGGTGCCTTTAAACTTGTTGAAGTTCCAGTTCCAGTTCAAGTGTAAGTGGCCGAGGTGAGTATGAGGGGATTGAAGCTCCAGCTGGCGGACGCTTTCTGGAGGGCGCGGCCCGAGCCTCCTCGTCCGCTACGCTTCCTGCGGGGTCTCGAACTCGCGCTGATCCTCCCAGAGTCGCCGCCAGCTTCCGCTTCAATCCTAAGTTGATGGTGGAGGCACGTAGATCAATCACTGTAGATAGTGTGTTAATTATTGTTGTCTTGGAACATAGTTAAGTTCAAAAGCAAGTGCTTTGGAGTGGTGAGTGAGTTTGTGAGTGTGAGGGGATTGAAGCTCCAGCTGGCGGACGCTTTCTGGAGGGCGCGGCCCGAGCCAAGTGAACAGCGAAGGGTTCGCTTTGCCGTATTTCTGTGTACTTTGCAGAAATTAAGGCACCTGTCCGGGGTCTCAAGGCGCACGCTGATCCTCCCGGAGTCGCCCCAGCTTCCGCTTCAATCCTACGTGGATAGTGGAGGGACGAAGGTTAATCACTGTAGAAAGTGTAAATTATTGGTGCCTTTAAACTTGTTGAAGTTCCAGTTCCAGTTCCAGTTCCAGTTCAAGTGTAAGTGGCCGAGGTGAGTATGAGGGGATTGAAGCTCCAGCTGGGGACGCTTTCCGGAGGGCGTGGCTTGAGCCTCCTCGTCCGCTTCGCTCCCTGCGGGGTCTCAAGGCGCACGCTGATCCTCCCGGAGTCGCCCCAGCCATAGGCGTCAACTTAATGAATAGTTAATCGGTTGTATGATTTGAAATGAAGTTTTTTTAAAAAAACTTTATTATTTTTAGACTTTCGAGTTTCGCTCCTATTTGTTTCGGGTATATATTTATAACAGGATTTGATTTTATGCATGCCAAATAAAATTCATTTCCCCCTATTTTTTTCTTTAGGTATTCCAACCGATAGGACTCGGTTCTTTAATATTTTTCCTTCCAATTGAACGAAGGATTCTTTCTAGACTTTCTAGGGTGTTTTGCCAGACCGTTTCATCACGGGCTCGCCAAAGCACCCATATTTTTTTGCCAACTTCTCGCATTGTGATCTGTTCACTCAAAATCAACCCTTCGTTTTTCCAGAAATGAATACGGAATTGGTAGGTAATCAATGTACTGAGAAGCAGCCTAATCAGCTCCACGTACAGATGAGATTGCCATCTTTCTATCTTCATTCTTCGAAAGTGCGCTACTTTAAAATCACTTTTCCACGATCTAAACAGAAGTTCAATTTGCCATCGATATCGATACAATGCGATAATTTCTTCCGCTGGGACTGTGGGTGGCAGATTGGATATCATCATGGAAACTCCTGACAAATCTCTGGATTTTTGTTTGATGATTCCTGGCTTTGTCCGGTTACGCACCGCGATTTTCTGGTCTTGACGACTTTGTTCCTTTTGGGTCATACGATATAAAATTAAGCGTGTGGGAATCTTGGAGTTGGCCCCCATATATACAAGAGGATATTCTTTATACTCTCCTCGGTTGATCGAAGGGAAAACACTTTCTATTAACAATCGTTCATATGCATATTTCTGCATAAGAGACCCGTCTGGATGGTACTGTGGGTTGGGATGGAGGGTATGGAATTGTGTATCGGCTTTGGCGCGAGAAACAAAGAACGCTTCCTTCTCATTTATCCCTTCTAATATCTTGAATTTAAAGTAGCCTAAGTCTTGTAAAAACACGTCATTCTTTTGTAGGTTTTGTAATCTATCCAACCCAGCAGGACCATCACCTGCTTTTCCTGGCTGTAAGTTGATATACAAAAAGCGCCCCGTGAGTAAATCAAATTCTATCTGGATTTTCACGCCAGCTCCCACACTTCCAGGATAGAATTCACTACAGTCCATAGATAACGTCACAGTAGTTCCATCTAATACTCGTATAGAGCGAAAAGGAATACTACTTCTAAACGGTATGGAGCTAAGCTCCAATGTCAATTGCGCATCATATAGAAGTAAGAATATTTTTTGTAAGAATAGGACCATAGGTTGGTTAATTCGTTTATTCAATGCCTGTTTGGATAAGTGAATATCGGAATTACCTAGGTCCCCACACATACCTGTTAATGAAAGGGTAGAAAGCACACCGGGTTTAGTAAAAATCATGTTTAAAAAAGAAATAAGCGTGAACTTCCGATTTCGTTGTATAAATTTTGTTTCTCTAGCTAAATCGTTCAATTCTTTTGGGTGGCAGAAGCTGAAATAACTGTTTTAATTGATAAACTGGATGATGCGGCTTCATAGTAGACTCCTCCTTTATTGGTTTTACTCTATAAATACCAACAAAGAAGGAAGTATAACCCTATATTTTTTCTTAAGTTGACGCCTATGG
>NZ_PDYS01000040.1:0-3312 GCF_002743155.1 Sporosarcina sp. P1 | reverse complement strand
GTTTGTAACACCCGAAGTCGGTGGGGTAACCCTTAGGGGAGCTAGCCGCCGAAGGTGGGACAGATGATTGGGGTGAAGTCGTAACAAGGTAGCCGTATCGGAAGGTGCGGCTGGATCACCTCCTTTCTAAGGATAATGTTTTCTTGCCTGAAATACGGAAGAAACATTCGGAAGATAGATCTTCGATCTATCACGTTAACGTTTTGCGTTCAGTTTTGAAGGCTCATATCGTGAGTGTTCAAAACTTTTTTCTTGTTCATTGAAAACTGGATAAAACGACATTGAAAGTAATCAAGTAATCAACCGAGTCGCATATATGCGATTCAAGCAATCTTTTTAACCGATGGAATCCTATCGCTAGGATGAAGTTGGACCTTTTATAGGTTAAGTTAGAAAGGGCGCACGGCGGATGCCTTGGCACTAGGAGCCGATGAAGGACGGCACTAACACCGATATGCTTCGGGGAGCTGTAAGTGAGCTTTGATCCGAAGATTTCCGAATGGGGAAACCCACTGTCCATAATGGGACAGTACGTGTATGTGAATACATAGCATACTCGTGGCACACCCGGAGAACTGAAACATCTAAGTACCCGGAGGAAGAGAAAGAAACATCGATTCCCTTAGTAGCGGCGAGCGAAACGGGAAGAGCCCAAACCAAGAAGCTTGCTTCTTGGGGTTGTAGGACACTCTATACGGAGTTACAAAGGAATGTGTTAGATGAAGCGACCTGGAAAGGTCTGCCAAAGAGGGTAAAAGCCCCGTAGTCGAAAGCATATTCTCTCCAGAGTGGATCCTGAGTACGGCGGAACACGTGAAATTCCGTCGGAATCCGGGAGGACCATCTCCCAAGGCTAAATACTCCCTAGTGACCGATAGTGAACCAGTACCGTGAGGGAAAGGTGAAAAGCACCCCGGAAGGGGAGTGAAATAGATCCTGAAACCGTGCGCTTACAAATTGTCAGAGCCCGTTAATGGGTGATGGCGTGCCTTTTGTAGAATGAACCGGCGAGTTACGATTCCATGCAAGGTTAAGCTGAGAAAGCGGAGCCGCAGCGAAAGCGAGTCTGAATAGGGCGAATCAGTATGGGGTCGTAGACCCGAAACCAGGTGATCTACCCATGTCCAGGGTGAAGGTCAGGTAACACTGACTGGAGGCCCGAACCCACGTATGTTGAAAAATGCGGGGATGAGGTGTGGGTAGCGGTGAAATTCCAATCGAACCTGGAGATAGCTGGTTCTCTCCGAAATAGCTTTAGGGCTAGCCTCAAACGAAAGAATCTCGGAGGTAGAGCACTGTTTGGACGAGGGGCCCATCCCGGGTTACCGAATTCAGACAAACTCCGAATGCCGATGATTTATGTTTGGGAGTCAGACAGTGGGTGATAAGATCCATTGTCGAGAGGGAAACAGCCCAGACCACCAGCTAAGGTCCCCAAGTATCTGTTAAGTGGAAAAGGATGTGGCGTTGCCCAGACAACCAGGATGTTGGCTTAGAAGCAGCCATCATTTAAAGAGTGCGTAATAGCTCACTGGTCGAGTGGCGCTGCGCCGAAAATGTACCGGGGCTAAACAGATCACCGAAGCTGTGGATTGACCTTAGGGTCAATGGTAGGAGAGCGTTCCAAGGGCGTTGAAGCTAGACCGGAAGGACTGGTGGAGCGCTTGGAAGTGAGAATGCCGGTATGAGTAGCGAAAGAAGGGTGAGAATCCCTTCCACCGAATGCCCAAGGTTTCCTGAGGAAGGCTCGTCCGCTCAGGGTTAGTCAGGACCTAAGTCGAGGCCGATAGGCGTAGACGATGGACAACAGGTTGATATTCCTGTACCACCTCCCCGCCGTTTGAGTAATGGGGGGACGCAGTAGGATAGGGTGAGCACACAGTTGGTTGTGTGTCTAAGCAGTGAGGTGGAGAACGAGGCAAATCCCGTTCTCATATAACACTAGGCTGTGATGGCGAGGAGATTAATCTCCAGAGTCCCTGATTTCACACTGCCAAGAAAAGCCTCTAGCGAGGCGGGAGGTGCCTGTACCGCAAACCGACACAGGTAGGCGAGGAGAGAATCCTAAGGTGATCGAGAGAACTCTCGTTAAGGAACTCGGCAAAATGACCCCGTAACTTCGGGAGAAGGGGTGCTCTGGTAGGGTGAATAGCCCGAGAGAGCCGCAGTGAATAGGCCCAGGCGACTGTTTAGCAAAAACACAGGTCTCTGCAAAATCGTAAGATGACGTATAGGGGCTGACGCCTGCCCGGTGCTGGAAGGTTAAGAGGAGGGGTTAGCGCAAGCGAAGCTCTGAATTGAAGCCCCAGTAAACGGCGGCCGTAACTATAACGGTCCTAAGGTAGCGAAATTCCTTGTCGGGTAAGTTCCGACCCGCACGAAAGGCGTAACGATCTGGGCACTGTCTCAACGAGAGACTCGGTGAAATTATAATATGCGTGAAGATGCGCATTACCCGCGACAGGACGGAAAGACCCCGTGGAGCTTTACTGTAGCCTGATATTGAATTCCGGTGCAGCCTGTACAGGATAGGTAGGAGCCTTGGATTCCGGAGCGCTAGCTTCGGAGGAGGCATTGGTGGGATACTACCCTGGCTGTATTGGACTTCTAACCCTTGCCCGTGATCCGGGCAGGAGACAGTGTCAGGTGGACAGTTTGACTGGGGCGGTCGCCTCCTAAAGAGTAACGGAGGCGCTCAAAGGTTTCCTCAGAATGGTTGGACATCATTCGCAGAGTGCAAAGGCATAAGGAAGCTTGACTGCGAGACCTACAAGTCGAGCAGGGTCGAAAGACGGACTTAGTGATCCGGTGGTTCCGCATGGAAGGGCCATCGCTCAACGGATAAAAGCTACCCCGGGGATAACAGGCTTATCTCCCCCAAGAGTCCACATCGACGGGGAGGTTTGGCACCTCGATGTCGGCTCGTCGCATCCTGGGGCTGTAGTCGGTCCCAAGGGTTGGGCTGTTCGCCCATTAAAGCGGCACGCGAGCTGGGTTCAGAACGTCGTGAGACAGTTCGGTCCCTATCCGTCGCGGGCGCAGGAAATTTGAGGAGAGCTGTCCTTAGTACGAGAGGACCGGGATGGACATACCGCTGGTGTACCAGTTGTCTTGCCAAAGGCATCGCTGGGTAGCTATGTATGGACGGGATAAATGCTGAAAGCATCTAAGCATGAAGCCCCCTTCAAGATGAGATTTCCCATTACGCAAGTAAGTAAGATCCCTCAAAGATGATGAGGTGGATAGGTCTGGGGTGTAAGTACGGCGACGTATGTAGCTGACAGATACTAATCGATCGAGGACTTAACCTAT
>NZ_PDYS01000005.1:0-167791 GCF_002743155.1 Sporosarcina sp. P1 | reverse complement strand
AGTCCTCCTTGGTTGTAATTAGGGGTCAAGCCCTCAATGCCTTGACACCCCCGAATCATACCAAGGGGACTTTTCTATTTCAATAGGGCTCCACTAAACAAACAGGAATGCTCCCGGAGGATCAGCGTGCGCCTTGAGATCCCGCAGAAGCGAAGCGCACGAGGAAGCTCAAGCCACGCCCTCGGGAAAGCGTCCGCCTGGAACGTCGATCAACTGCGCACTCCCACTCCCCTCACTAAATCACTTGAACTCGAACTTAATCCCTCACCGAGTACGAGGCAAGCTATCTACAATCGTCTTGCCATCTTCACTAAACTTCACCATGCGATACACCGCATCATGGTAGAAAATAAACCCATACTCATTTGGAAGCGCTTCCTTCATCAAGCGCTCTTTTGCAAAAATCGAGTCCATTGGATAATCGTCATAAGCAAGTACCCACAAAGGATTCGAATGCGCATGCGTCGGCATAATATCCGCCATATGAATTAACGTCTCGCCGCCTTGCTCGAGCTTAATTACACAATGCCCATCACTATGGCCACCCGTGTGAATCATCTTAATCCCTGGTACGACTTCAATCTCCTCTTCAAACGTCGCCACCTGGTCTTGAATCGGCTCCCAGTTTTCTTTCCAATACGTATTGCGCGAGCGAATATTGGGTTCTCTCATTTCATCCCACTCAACTTGCGAAGTATAGATCTTGGCATTCTTAAATACAGACACTAGCTGATCATTTTCCCACTGCGTCAAACCGGCCGCGTGGTCATTATGAAGATGGGACATTAACACGACATCGATATCGTCGGGCGTCATGTCAAGTTCTTTTAAACATTCCTCCACACGCGTTTCAGTACGTACACCTAGGTTACGCTTTTGCTTGTCGTTCAATTTACCTTTTCCGATACCGGAATCAATCAAATAATTTTTACCTTGATATTGAATGAGGATTGGGTCTGTTCGTAGTTCAATCAAATTGTTTTCATCTGCTTCATAGCGTCTTGACCATAGCGCTTTCGGAACGACACCGAACATCGCACCACCGTCCAAAAAGTTTACGCCACCGTCTAACCACGTTAGTTTCATATCATGAAAAGTTAGTTGATCCAAAATAATTCCTCCCTACATTCCTTTAGTAACTGTTATATAGACATTGTACTTTTCCACTGAGCTCTCAAGCTTCAGCAGAAAAGTACAATGTCCAACAGTTTTCTACATCTTACCTAGTAGAATTAGCTTTGAAATTGTGCTTCCAGACGATAAATCGGCTGACCTTTACTCGAAAACTTCTCTTCGTACTCGGTTAACACATTATCTTCAGGCATGTTTGCGTGTAAATCGAGTGAAACGGATCGTAATTTCATACCATAGTCCGTCATGGAGACAAGAGAATATTCAAACAGCGAACGATTATCTGTCTTAAAGTGAATTTCTCCATTCGTTTTCAAAACACCTTCATATTTCGCTAAAAAGTTTGGATGTGTCAAACGACGCTTTTCATGGCGATCTTTTGGCCATGGATCAGAAAAGTTTAAGTACACACGATTAATTTCTGAATCCGCAAAAATGGACTCCAACTCTTCTCCATTGACACGCATCAAACGAAGATTAGCAGGCTTTTCCGCTTCAATCGCTTTCTCTAACGCGGATACGATTACATTATCGAAATGTTCGATGCCAATATAGTTAACCTCTGGATTCGCCAATGCCATTCCAATGACAAACTGACCTTTCCCTGTACCCACTTCAATATGGATTGGCGCATCGTTTCCGAACTCTTCAGTCCAACGACCTTTTTTGCCTTCCGGATCCAAAATCAAAACATCCGGATGTTCTGCCATAAAATCTTTAGCCCAAGGCTTATTTCGTAAACGCATAATCAGTACACTCTCTCTTTTTCAGTAATTTCTATTCTATTGCTCTTCCACTACTTCTTCCGCATCAAACAATCGACTCATCGCTGTAGTTTGTGCATGATCCAATAGTGCTTGTGCAGCTTTAAATTGCGTATGTTTCATGGGACTCGGATTACTGCATAACCTTGTCAGCCATTGCTCATATGTTTTGCGATCAATGGTTGTCACTTCAAATGGAGTGCCCGGATAATCAATATAGCCATTTCTGGAAACAATTAGCTTCTTGATTGGTATTTCCACTTTCGCCGCTCTGAAGAATGATGAAACCACTTTCTCCATTCTACTGAGCGCTATCGTTGGATTCAGCACCTTCACTTCTTCTTCACCGAACTTCTTCAGCCAAAACCTTTCGCCACTACCTATGTACGCAGCCATTCTTTCATCTTCGAGCACCGTGATGCAATAGCATGTAGTAGGAGCTAACAAGATGATATCCAACTCGACAGGTGCTTTATTGACTTTGACGATCGGATAATAAAGCAACAAGAAGCTATCAGGTAAACGCAGTGTCAGTTGCTTCAACAGGGGATCAGAGTAATACTTCGGATCTACGCGGGATCGGTCATGCAATGTGGAACTTGCCCATTTTAATTGGAATTGAAACAATTGATCACGATAGGCTTTTTTTAACTGTTCAACATTTGAAGGCTGACTCGAAATCGAAGCCTGAAAATCCATATCATTCTCACGATCTTCTACCCTTTCTTCTGAAACAGCAAGTTCATGGGTCAATTCCCCATCTGTTTGTTTACGCCATTTCTTGAATAACAGCGTATACCACTTTGAACTCTGTTGCACATCTTCCGATAAAGTAGCCGCTTGCTCCGCATATAAATCAACACCGTGCTCCCATTGATTTTTAATACGTTTCCATTGATAACGTTTCAGGCGGATGAATTGTGTCGGATAGCGAGCTAAGTCATTCTCGTACCGAGAAATATAATCCGCAAGTTTAACTAGCTGGGCCATTTGATTCTCTTTCCTTATAATTACCAGACACGACTAACTTAGGAATTTGCGCCTCAAATGCTACTTGTAACTTTCTCGTCAACGGCCCTGGAACTCCTTGTCCGATAGGTTGTTGATCAATCGTCACAACCGGTGTGATTTCAGCATTTGTAGATGTATAGAAAAACTCATCCATTTCTAACGCTTGCGGTAGTGTAAATGCTTCTTCTTTCACCGGAATAGCTAAATTTTCCGCTATCTGTAATACGACACGACGAGTTATTCCATTAAGAATGAAATGATTGGCAGGATGTGTATAAAGGATACCATCTTTTATACCGAATGCATTGGAGGATGAGCCTTCACGCACCAATCCGTCTCGTACAAACAGTGCCTCTTGACATCCATGATCAAACGCCTCTTGTTTCGCCATGACATTACCAAGCAGATTTAAACTTTTTATATCGCAGCGAAGCCAGCGCATATCTTCAACAGACTTCATAGCAGCACCTTGTTGAAGAAATTGCATAGGACGTGCATTTTCTACGGCATAGCCAATCATGACTGGCACACTGTTTTCTGGGAAATGATGTGCACGTGGCGCAACACCGCGTGTGACTTGTATATAAATATGTCCAACAGATATTTGATTATCAGACTGTAGCTTCTGTACGATCTCGAGTAGCTCATCGATTGTATACGACAGGCCCACACGTATTTTTTCTGCACTCTCAAGTAATCTCTCTAAATGCTCTTTCGCTGTGTACAATGCGCCATCATATACTTTAATGACTTCATAGACGCCATCGCCAAATACATAACCACGATCATTCACGGATACATTCATTTTATCTTCTGTTAGGAATTCCCCATCTTTGAAATAGATCACACAACCGCCACCCTTCTTATATGAAACCTCAAGCCAAATTACCGCCAGTTTCTTCTTTTTCTATTTTCACATGTTTATCGAATAAAATCAATTAGACCTTAAAAGAGTGAATACCCTTTTTCTAGTTGTCTACAAACTAACGCTAACTCGGTAACTAGTAATCTATGTATTCTAATTTATTCAAAAGTATAAGCGAAAACATGTGCGCTTTTACGTAAAATACGTTATACTACTATTGTCAGAATCATTCACTTACTATTCTGGCATAGCGTAACCATAAGGAGCAGATCAGGAAAGATAATGTCAAAGAATACCCCAACAGTCTTCTTTTGCAAGGTTGGCGTGAAAATATGAAGATGAAGGAGTGGTTTCTTAGATGAACCCAGCTACCGATCGCATGTTAATTCGTATCAAAGATGTCTATCTGTTCATTCGAGATAACGGAAAAGTAACAACGGAGGCCGTGGCGGATGAATTCAATATTTCACCCCGCACTGCTCAACGTGACTTAAACGTTCTCGAGTACAATGAATTGATTAAGAGCTCAGTCCGCGGCGAATGGACGACGACTTCCAAGAAAGTGAAATTATCTTCCTGATTTAGCCTCCTATATACACATTTACAACGCAAAAAAGGCTGACGCTTTTGCATCAGCCTTTTTGCTTGGAACGATCTAGCTCTTTTAATTGCAGCAATTCCGCTTCTGTTAGCTCACGGTATTCCCCTAGTTCTAAATCCGGATCTAATTCAAGCGGCCCCATGGTTAAACGCTTCAAATACACCACTTTTTTCCCTACCGCTTCAAACATCCGCTTCACTTGATGAAACTTGCCTTCTGTAATCGTCAGTTCAATCTCCGACTCTTCAGCAGCATGCAATATGTGGAGAATGCCTGGCTTCGTTTCATACGCATCGTCTAAAATCACTCCACGCGCAAAAGCTTCGGTATCTTCTTCCGTTACCATTCCAGCCACTCTCGCATAATACGTTTTCGGCACTTCTTTCTTCGGTGATAATAAATTATGTGCAAGCTTCCCGTCATTCGTCAGCAGCAATAACCCTTCTGTATCCTTATCCAAACGACCTACGGGAAACGGCTCAAAATGGCGTTCTTCATTTCCAAGCAAATCCACGACTGTTTGATCCCGGTTGTCTTCTGTCGCAGATAAGACGCCAGGCGGTTTATGCATCATCAAGTAGATGAATTCTCTATAGACGACTTCTTCACCGAGCAATGAAATCGCGTCTGAATTTGGATCCACGTGCTGGGCAGGATCTTTCATCACTGCCCCATTGACCCGAATCATTCCTTTTTTCAACAGTTGTCGAACTTCTTTACGTGAACCATAACCTGTATTTGATAATAATTTATCGAGTCTCATTGATTAACCTCCAAGTCCAAAGCGTCTCATAATACGTGTTAGACGATCTCCAAATAATTGCTGTGCAAGTCCTGATTTGATAGCCAAGAATCCGTAAATCACCATTCCGACGCCTGATCCAATCATGACATACAACAAAGCTTGCCAACGTCCTACTGGAATGTGTACCATGTTTAATCCTTTATTCGTCAGCCAAACGCCAGCAAACATCACTGCGTTGAAAGCCAATATTAAAAACAAGCGTCTGATAACCATTTCAGATTTATAATTCAATGCTTTTTTGATGACGAATAAATTGATACACACCGCTACCGAGTAGCCAATTGCGGTGGCTATAATTGCGCCGTTCACTTCAAACATTTTAATGAGTGGAATGTTGATCAGCATTTTCACTAGCAACCCGAGCAATGAAGTGAAGACGATCCATTTATGATGATCAATTCCTTGCAAGATGGCAGCCGTTACGGTGAACATCGCAAATAGAATCGCTACCGGTGCGTAGGATGCTAAAACACTTGCTCCTGCCACATCATACGCATATAAGAATTGATAGACTTCACTGCTTAAGACCATTAACCCAATGACCATTGGAATCGTTAAGAACAGCATGATCTGATACGTTTGATCGAGTGACCGTGTGATGCCCTTTTCATTGTTAGACGTATAATCTTTCGTGATAATCGAGATGAGCGCCATAGAAAATCCTGTCGCGACCATCACGGGAATCATCACGATCTTATGTGTTAAAAAGTTCAGTTTTGTTAAATATAAATCGGAAACACTTGAAAGTCCGATTGATTTCATAGCGCCGTTGAATGTAATCATGTCGACAAATTGATAAATCGGATTAATCGTACCGACCAATACAAATGGCAGGACGTACGCGAGGACTTCTGTATAAATTTGTTTTAACGACACTGAACTCGCTGGCGGACTATTTGATAATAAATAATCAAATTCATCCTGATATCTTTTCCAGTAATAGTAGAGACTCCATAAACCAGCGAGCGCTCCGATAAATGCAGCAAACACTGCAAACTGCACAGCGATTTTTGGTGATAAATCCAGTACGTTGACGACTAGGAAAGCTCCAACGAGCACAACAACAATTCGTACAATCTGTTCAATTAATTGGGAAACAGAAGTCGGTTCGAACTTTTGATAGCCTTGTAAAAAACCGCGTCCAATACTGAGCAACGGAACAGCAAGCAGCGCAAAGCTGACCCATCGGATAACGGTTGTGATATCCTGTACGGTGAAAATCTGTTCATCACTTTTAATGACAAGTTGCGCAATAGGATTCGCAAGTAAAAACAATGCAAGAAATGATAGGAAGCCCGTAATCGACATGACAAGCATACCCGATTTCATTAATTTCCTGCCGGTCGCATAATCGCCTAGTGCATTATACTTCGAGACGAATTTCGATATTGCCAGCGGAGCCCCAGATACTGCTACTGCTAGCGCTAGATTATAAGGTATGTATGCATATTGATAGAGACCGACACTCTTTTCTCCAACGATTGCATAAAACGGGATTACATAGAGTAAGCCGAGTGCCTTCGATAAAAATAAGCCAATCGTTAAAATGGCCGTGCCTTTCAATAAATTTGATGCCATAATTGATTCCTTCCATTCCTAAAGAGATTCTTGTATAGTTTACCCCTCGACACGCTTTTGCACAATCTTTATCTACAGTCCAAATCAAAAAGCAACCAAGCCCATATAGTGTATAATGAAAGACAAAATGAAATGAAAGAGTGGTTCTACAATGTATGATGTTATCGTAATTGGTGGCGGACCTTCAGGTTTAATGGCCTCCATTGCAGCCGCCGAACAAAAAAAACGGGTTTTATTGATTGAGAAAGGACGGAAACTCGGCAACAAACTAGCCATTTCAGGCGGTGGTCGCTGCAACGTCACAAATCGACTATCACAAGAAGAAATTATTAAACATATCCCGGGAAACGGGAAGTTTTTATATGGACCATTCTCCGTCTTTAACAACCAGGATATCATCCACTACTTCGAAGGTCTTGGCGTTCCGTTAAAAGAAGAAGATCACGGACGGATGTTTCCCGTTTCAAATAAATCAAAAGACGTCGTAAACGCCCTATTGAATCAGATGGATGAACTAGGCGTGGACATACGATTGGAAAGTCGAGTACAGAAATTAATAATGGATGACGTAAAGGTTCTCGGCGTTCGCTTAGAAGACGGTGAAGAAATACGCGCTCATGCAGTAGTCGTTGCAGTTGGCGGCAAAGCCGTTCCACAAACAGGCAGCACTGGTGATGGATACCCCTGGGCTGAACGAGCGGGCCACACCGTAACGACATTGTACCCGACCGAAGTTCCGTTGCTGTCACGCGAACCATTTATTGTCTCAAAAGATTTACAAGGACTTGCGTTACGTGACGTGAAAGTGTCTGTAATAAATAAAAAAGGCAAAACGCTTGTTACCCATCAAATGGACATGCTCTTCACCCATTTCGGATTAAGTGGCCCTGCGATTTTACGTTGCAGCCAATATGTTGTCAAAGAGCAGATGAAGAACGGCAAACAGCCCGTCTTGCTGCAAATTGATTCAATACCTGATCAACATGAAGAACAATTGACACAAACCATCGCGAACATTTTAAAAGACGAACCCAAAAAGCAAGTGAAAACTTCATTAAAAGGTCTCGTGCCTGAACGATGGTTGCTATTTTTATTGAAAAAAGCAGAAATCGAGGAAACCGAAATCGGCCTAGATATTAAGCGTGAGGCTATACGTACACTCGCAAAGCTCCTTAAGACATTCCCTGTACACATTACAGGTACGCAACCGATCGAGAAGGCTTTCGTTACGGGCGGCGGTGTTTCAGTAAAAGAAGTAGAACCAAAGACGATGGCTTCACGTAAAAAAATAGGATTGTTCTTCTGTGGAGAAATTTTAGATATCCACGGATATACGGGCGGCTATAATATTACTGCCGCTCTTGTGACAGGACGTCTGGCGGGAATGAATGCGGGATTATTGAGCCGAACGGAATAATCGTATAGAGCGGTTGACACGTGCGATTGAGCGGTTAGCGTGCCGCTTAGAGCGCTTACCCCGTCCCATAGAGCGGTTAGCGCGCCGCTTTGAGCGATTACCCCGTCCCATAGAGCGGTTAACGTGCCACATTGAGCGCTCACCCCATCCCATAGAGCGGTTAGCGTGTCGCTTTGAGCGCTTACCCCGTCCCATAGAGCGGTTAGCGTGTCGCATTGAGCGCTTACCCCGTCCCATAGAGCGGTTAGCGCGCCGCTTTGAGCGATTACCCCGTCCCATAGAGCGGTTAGCGCGCCACATTGAGCGCTGAACCCACACAATAGAGCACATAATCCAACAAGTTGATCGCAAAACGCATGGAATAAAACGAAAAAGCCGGTCGGAGAAAAATCTCCAACCGGCTTTTTGCATTTCATTAACCCGCTACAATATTGACAAGGCGTCCAGGAATCGCAATGATCTTCTTTAATTCCTTACCTTCCATCCACTGCTTCACGTCTTCGTTTGCCAAAGCCACTTGCTCTAACTCTTCCTTCGAGCTATCTTTCGCTACAGTGATTTTCGCACGAATCTTACCGTTGATCTGTACCGCCACTTCCACTGTGTCATCCGATAATTTTGTTTCATCAAATGTCGGCCACTGTGCATAGGCAATCGTGTCCGTGTGACCGAGTTTCGACCATAGCTCTTCAGCCAAGTGAGGCGTGATAGGTGAAATTAATAAAAGGAATCCTTCAATATATGCTTTTGGCAACTTCTCGGCCTTATAGCTTTCATTGATGAAGACCATCAATTGAGAAATCGCAGTGTTATTGCGCATGCCTTCGTAATCTTCGGTCACTTTTTTGACTGTCTGATTATAGACTTTCTCTAGAGGTCCGCCTGTTTCGTCCGTCAATTTATCTGTCAATGTATCGTCTTCATTGACGAGTAGACGCCAAATGCGATCAAGGAAACGACGAGATCCGTCTAGACCATTTGTAGACCATTCTTTCGATGCATCAAGTGGTCCCATGAACATTTCATAAATACGTAATGTGTCTGCACCGTGTGAATGCACGATATCATCTGGATTGATGACGTTACCTAACGACTTGGACATTTTCACATGTCCTTCGCCTAAGATCATCCCTTGGTTGAAGAGCTTTTGGAACGGCTCTTTCGTTTGGACAACACCGATATCGTACAATACTTTATGCCAGAAACGAGCATACAATAAATGCAGAACTGCGTGCTCCGCTCCCCCTACGTAGATATCAACTGGCAACCAACGCTCAGCCAATTTTGGATCGATTATCATGTCCTCATTATTCGGATCGATATAACGCAAGTAATACCAGCAGCTTCCTGCCCATTGTGGCATTGTGTTCGTTTCACGACGACCTTTCATGCCAGTTTTCGGATCGACGACATTGACCCACTCCGTAATATTGGCAAGTGGTGATTCACCTGTTCCGCTCGGTTTGATATTGTCGGTTACCGGCAACATCAACGGCAATTCCGATTCATCGACAGTCGTCATCGTGCCATCTTCCCAATGAATGACAGGAATCGGCTCGCCCCAATAACGTTGACGGGAGAATAACCAATCGCGCAGACGATATGTGATTTTGCGTTCGCCCGTACCATTTTCTTCGAACCATTCAATGGACTTAGAAATAGCTTCTTCTTTCCCTAAACCATTTAGGAAGTCCGAGTTGACGTGCTCGCCTTCGCCTGCATACGCTTCTTCTTCAATGTTTCCGCCTGCAACCACTTCCACAATCGGCAATTCGAATTTCTTCGCAAACTCATAGTCGCGTTCATCATGTGCAGGAACTGCCATGATCGCACCTGTGCCATAAGTAGCCAATACGTAATCCGCGATCCAGATCGGCATTTTTGTACCGCTCGCTGGGTTGATAGCATAGGCTCCAGTAAATACGCCCGATTTGTCTTTTGCCAAATCTGTACGCTCAAGATCACTTTTTGATTTTACTGACTCAATATAATTCTCTACCGCTTCACGCTGCGCATCCGTAGTGATCGCGCTAACTAATTTATGTTCAGGAGCCAACACGGCATACGTCGCACCAAAAATCGTATCGGGGCGTGTAGTGAACGCTTCGAATGAATGCTCAGTGTCCGCAATTTCGAACTTTAATTGAGCACCTTCAGAACGACCGATCCAGTTACGCTGCATATCTTTTAGACTTTCAGGCCAATCCAAATCATCTAAGTCTTCTAACAGACGATCTGCGTATTCCGTAATACGCAATACCCATTGGCGCATCGGACGACGTTCTACGGGGTGATTTCCACGCTCAGATAATCCGTCGATGACTTCTTCATTCGCCAGTACCGTTCCTAGTGCTGGGCACCAGTTGACAGCTACTTCGTCAATATACGCAAGGCCACGTTTATATAGTTGAATGAAAATCCACTGTGTCCATTTATAATAGCTTGGATCCGTTGTATTGATTTCACGAGACCAATCATAAGAAAATCCAAGATCTTGCATTTGGCGTTTGAATGTGGCGATGTTCTTCGCAGTGAATTCAGCTGGATCATTTCCTGTATCAATCGCATACTGCTCAGCAGGCAATCCGAACGCATCCCAGCCCATTGGATGCAATACGTTATATCCTTGTTTACGTTTAAATGCACTTAAAATATCTGTTGCGATATAGCCAAGCGGATGTCCAACGTGCAGACCCGCGCCTGACGGATAGGGAAACATATCCAGTGCATAAAATTTAGGCTTGGATGGATCATCAATCATTTTGTATGTATCGTGATCTTTCCAATACTTTTGCCATTTCTCTTCAATTTGCGTGTGTTTATAACTCATGTCAAAAACTCCTCCAATATGATTCGATTTCTTTTCTTGTATTGGTGCGTACAGATAAAAAAAGACTCCCGTCCCTCGATAAAGGGACGAGAGTCTATATAGTTTCCCGCGGTACCACCCAAATTGACGGACTACGCCATCCAACTTGAATCCTTAACGCGGAGTACGGTATTAGTTACAAGTATTCACCAATACAGGCTCAAAGGTGAGTTCGTTCCTCACTAATACAGACTTGCACTAACCGTCTGCTCTCTAAAAAGTAGCGTAAGAAGTACTATTCCTCATCATGGCCTTCATTATTTTCTTCAGTTTACCCGAAACGCAAGCTGAATACAAGCCTTCTCTGTTGCTTTTTGTCGTATACTAAGTAGTTCCTGCGGTTTGGTGAGTGATATCACTGTATATTCCGTGGTACAATGTCTGATGTAAAGGAGCTGTACATAATGAATGAAATCAATCTTCCGTTTCCAAGTGAAGGGAAACGATACCATACATGGTCAAGACATTTGAAGGATACATTCGGTTGTAAAATCGCGAAAGTTGCGCTTGACGCAGGGTTTGACTGCCCGAATCGTGACGGTACTGTCGCACATGGTGGCTGTACGTTTTGTAGCGTGGCAGGATCAGGTGATTTTGCAGGAGATCGCGTAGATGCAATTGAAGTCCAGTTCGCTGAAATTAAAGAACGATCCCAGCGTAAATGGAAAGATGCGAAATACATGGCCTATTTCCAAGCCTATACGAATACACACGCGCCTCTTCCCGTTCTAAAAGAAAAGTTCGAAGCGGCATTGGCACAAGAAGGCGTTGTGGCATTATCCATCGCAACGCGTCCTGACTGCCTGCCTGACGACGTCGTAGAGTATTTGGCTGAACTCAATGAACGCACCTATCTATGGGTAGAACTGGGCTTGCAGACTGTACATGAATCAACTGCAAAACTCGTCAACCGTGCACATGATTTCCAATGCTATCAAGAAGGTGTCGACAAGTTACGTAAGCATAATATTAATATTTGTAGCCATATCATTAACGGCTTACCTGGTGAAACAGAAGAAATGATGATGGAAACCGCACAAGCAGTTGCCAAGCTTGATGTACAAGGCATCAAAATTCATCTATTGCATTTATTAAAAGGGACACCTATGGTAAAACAATACGAAAAAGGCAAACTGGAATTTTTAACGAAAGAAGCCTACATCAATTTAGTAGTTGATCAGCTAGAAATCATGCCTCCCGAAATGATCGTGCATCGCATCACAGGTGACGGCCCAATCGATTTATTAATCGGACCGATGTGGAGCGTCACGAAATGGGAAGTACTGAATGGAATTGATGAAGAACTGGAAAGACGCAATAGCTGGCAAGGAAAAAAACATCTGCAAGAGGTGAAATAATGTGACAAACATATTACTGCACCGCGTACTGCCGATTGCGAAACGGCTAATTACGGAACGCGTGCAGCCTGGAGATACAGTCGTCGATGCGACCGCCGGGAATGGCAATGACACACTTTTCTTAGCTAACTTAGTTGGTGACGAAGGACGAGTTTTCGCATTTGATATTCAACAGCAAGCACTTGAAATAACGGAGCGACATCTTGGTGAGCTAGCTAATCGCGCTACACTCATTCATGATAGCCATGCGAATGTTCATCAATACGTACAGGGTGAGATCAGCGGTGCTATGTTCAACTTAGGGTATTTACCATACAGCGAAGATCCTAGCATCATCACGACTCCATCCTCTACGATTGCAGCAATCGAGGCATTGCTAAGTTTGCTGAAAAAATCCGGAATCATTACAATTACTGTCTATGACGGACATGAAGGTGGCAGTGAAGAACGTGATGCATTGCTTGACTATGTTTCGACTTTACACCAAGGTGACGTGCATGCCGTCCGCTATGAATTGCTAAATCAAAGAAGAAACCCTCCATTTCTACTTGCACTCGAGAAAATGAAAGATTTTACGGAAGTGCGGAAGTTAGAAGCCGGAGAATCATAAAACCCGTCGCCACACAAAATGTGGCAACGGGTTTTTACTCAATCAAATTTACGAATATCTGCAATAGGATCTATTTCCAAGAAGTCCATTTCGTTCACAAACCGCACAAGTTTTTCTGCTACTTCAACGGCTGAGCTTAACTGACCTTCCCTCTTATAAGCCTCGAACTTTTTCAAATGGGGAAACTGTTCTTCAGATGATGAACGAATCGCCTCTTGCATCCCCGTATCGATAATTCCTGGTGCGATGGAAACAATTCCGGTTGGATAGTCTGCCATCTTTTGCTCCAGTGCAATGACACGTGAAAACTGATCAAGTCCAGCTTTCGTCGTACAATAAATTCCCCAGCCTTCATACGCACTGCGGCCTGCTCCGGAAGAGATATTCATGATCTTTTTCGTTCCTTTGAACTCTTTCAACGAATCGATAAATGTATTCATTAATTGAATCGGTGTCGTTAAATTCACTTTAATTGCCTGCTCCACTTTTTCAGTATCCAATGAACCTACCAAACTAATCGGATCCACTATACCCGCGTTATTGATCAATGTGAAAGAACTAGCTTCATCAAGATGTTGACCCACTATTCCTCCGAGGATAGCAGTCGCTTTCTCACAGTCTAAGAGATCTACTTCATACATCGTATGTAGCTGATCTGGATTCGTCCGCGCCAAACCATACACCGTTGCTCCGGTTTCTTTAAATTGGCTGAGTAATTGTTGACCGATTCCTTTTGATGCACCTGTAATGATAATTATATCCAAATGTATCTGCTCCCTTTCTATACAATGTACCTATTGAATGACCCTATGTATGTCGTTGCGTTTTCCACAGTCTTATTCGGCAACTCAAAAAACAATATCCAGCAATACACTGCAATAGCCAGAATAATGATGATCAATAAAATCGCTTGACGTTTATTCATATCTCCACGTCCTCCACCCATTGTTCCACTTTGTAATTTCTACTATACCACAACAACCAAATGAGCCCGCCACTCACGTTTCATTGAATGACGAACCCGGTAACTGAATTTACGTTTGAGAAACAAATTTTTGTGCTCCACCATTTTTAATACGCAGTAAATCTGCCAGTGTTTTTACACCTTGACGATCGAGCTTCCTTAATAACGCTGTAAATACATGTGCCGTTGTCAACGCATCGCCTAATGCACGATGTCGTTCAAATACTTCTGTGCCGAATAGACGCGCATAGTCTTCCAAGTCCTGTTGCTCACCCGTAGGATCTAAGTAATTAATCAAATGCATCGTATCGAATGATGTAGGGGTTTGAAATGTACATTTCTGACGGCTTAATTCTTTCTTAATCACCATTTCATCGAAATTGACATGGTGCCCAACCCAGCCTGCACTTTTATGTTTTTCTATAAAGGCAAAATATTCTTCGATAGCTGGAAGAGGCATAGGTGCATAGTCGACTTGTGACTGCTGTATAGTGGTTAGCTTGCTGATGACAGGAGGAATATCTCTTGATGGATTCACAAATGTTTGAAATACATGATCCGTAACTTTAAATCCTTCAACTTGTACGGCACCTATCTCAATCATTCGATCGTCTGCACCAATTGCAAAACCAGTAGTCTCTGTATCAAACACTGTGAAATTCATTTCTTGCAGCGGCGTATTTAGCTGAATCGATTGTTGCAATTCATATGTTAATTTTTTCTTTTTCCAAAACATGATTTCGCCCCCTACTTCTATAGTACAATATGCACGAATTTTGTACAGGGACCTTGATCTACACTTTCTTAAAGTTTTGATAATAAATGTGATTGAAGTGCTCTGACCGTATCTAACGTTGTACGTAATTCGTTTAATTCCCATCTTCTCAGTTTGCGCAAGTCGATTTCTGTAGAAATTTTCTCACCCCGTAAATGTTTCTCCCACGACATGGAAATTCTAATACTCAAAGATATTTCATATGCATGGCGAACTTCTTCCGCAAAGTCTTTCGTGATTTTTCTCTTTTTTTGCAAAGCTGAAATAATCTCGAGAGGTGTTGCATTGATGATCCCATTACTGACCCCTAAAATTTGCAAACAATGATGAAGTGGGAATAGAGCATGTTTCTTAATATCGATCACATCCGCTTTACTGCGTCCCCTGAAAATGTTCAAAAAGTTTTGTTGCAATTGTGGTATTGGTTTCTCTTTTTCCTGTTGTGCCATATAGTAAATAAATGTAGCTGATTTCCTCAACAAATCCTGTACCATTAGGATAAAGCGATCATTGACAGCAGTTTCACCGTAGAGAAATCGGAATGACAGGAAGTTGTATCCGAGCAAGATTTGTTCAGGCGTAGACCGCAGCGCCCATTGGCGAATACGTTCGTGCCAAATTGCCATAGTGCCGCGCCACTGCGATTCACTCGCCATCATGAATCCGATACATCTAGTATAGCCCGCTTGTTCAAGATGAACGACAATTTCGTTGCCAAGAAGTTCGAAATAGTTCTCTACTTGCTCGGATTCCTCTCTCGACACATCTTCATAGACAAGGAAATGATCCTGATCAGTTAGCATAAACTGTTCACCACGTGCGCCACTGCCCATCTGGTACCAGGCAAACGCAACAGGTGGCGCCCCTTTCCCTTGATCTTCAAGTGACTGTACGGCCAGCATAACGCAATGCTTCGCTAGACGATCATAGAACTTCGTAATGATTTCCAATGTATGAATGGTTGAAATTTCATCCTGAATTAAATTGGACAACACATCGTAAATTGCCGCTTTAACGACAGGCAAATTTTCGAAAGAAGCTTCTTCTATGGTTTTTAAGATATTCATGGAATTACGATCGCGTTTCGTCATCAACGTGGCAAAAGTCACAATTCCTACAGGCTGCCCTGCTTTGACTACTGGCAAATGCTTGATTCCATGTTTATAAAATTTCGTCAAGGCCTCGTAATAATAATCGGTAACCTTAACCGTATGCGGATTTTTCGTCATGATATCTTTCGCCTTCAGTCCGATCGCAGAACCTCCTTCCGCTATCACTCGTTCGACTAGATCTTTTTCCGTTACGATTCCAAGCAATTTACCCGACTGATCTGTAACAATAATAGAACTGATGGAGTGTTTAATCATCAACTCCGCTACTTCTCTCGTTTCTGCTTCCGCGTGAATTGTCACGACTGGACTGCTCATGAAATCCTGTACACGACGGACATACGGTTCACTCTCACCATATTCATCAGCCAAACGGACTTGTTCCCCTAATGAGGTATAGACATTCGCCAAACGAATCGACATTTTACGCAAGACATAATCTCGTACATTTTGATCGTCCATTCGATGTTTAATTACTTCATATGGAACTTGGAGACAAACGGAGCCTTCAGCAACGACCATATCAATATGATGTTTATCAAGCGGTCGGGCCATTTCCCCTAAGTAGTAAGCAAAATTGGAAAAGCCAATAACTTCATTTTCTTGAATGAATTCTAATGTTACTGAACTGCCGTCTTGTCCTTCTATTTGAACTTCTGCGGATCCTTTCAACACGATGAGTAAACCTTCTTGGGGTGTTTTGAAATAGTTAGATTTCTCCGCTTCTTCATACATTTTCAGCTTACATTCAATCAATAACTGATCAAATTCCTTTTCTGATGTGTTTATAAATAACGGATTTTGATGAATTTTATCGTACCATTCCTGATCTTTTACCATCTTCAGCATTTCAAAACCTCCTATTCGTATTGACCATTACGAGATCTCACTTCATATTATTCAAATCTATATATCATCAGTACCTATATATTTACATTCAATATCCTTTCAACAAAAAATGGCTCCCTCTTCTGTCGTGCTTGTAGAAGAGGGAACCATTAGTTGAATAGCAAGTAATTATTATAGATCAAGCTCTTTGTAGCCAGTTTCCGCTTTGAAACGAACTTCTGCATAAGAAACTTCATCTTTCTCATGCCGCTTAGAGCTAACAAGTGTACCAATGAATGCAGCAAGGAATCCTGCAGGTACAGATACGATAGCCGGGTTAGCATATGGGAAGATCGGATTACCAGTGATAAGAGTAGCTCCTTCAACTGGGTTCATTACTGATGGGCTGATTGCAACCAGAACTAGTGCAACGATTAATCCTGTCAACATGGAAGCAACAGCACCTGTCGTATTGAACTTCTTCCAATAAATTGTTAACAGAATAGTGGGTACGTTTGCGGATGCAGCAACACAGAATGCCAGTGATACTAAGAACGCAACGTTCAACTTTTCAGAACCAAGTGCAAGAAGGATAGAAGCAACACCAATTGCGATAGAAGCCCAACGAGCTGCTGCAACTTGTTGTTTCTCAGTTACATTACCATTTTTGAAGATTTGTCCGTAAATATCGTGAGCGATTGCAGAAGCACCTGAAAGTACAAGACCTGCAACAACTGCTAGGATTGTCGCGAAAGCAACAGCTGCAACGAAGGATTCAAGTGCGTCTCCTCCAAGAACTCCAGCAAGCATCGGTGCTGCCATGTTCCCAGCGGCATTTTCTGCGATGATTGCGTCTGATCCAACGAATTTAGCTGCACCAAATCCAAGGAAGATCGTCAATACATAGAAGATACCAATAATCCATACAGAATAAATAACGGAAGAACGTGCTGTTTTCGCATCTTTAACCGTGAAGAAACGCATTAAGATGTGTGGAAGTCCAGCAGTACCTAAAACTAATGCGATTAATACTGAAATAAGTCCAATTGTGTCTGTATAAACAACCCCTGAATGAAGGAATGCTTCACCATGTGGAGTAGCAGTTTTCATTGTCTCGAACATACCGATGAAATTGAAGTTAAACTTCATAAGAACCAAGAAGGAAATAATGATTGTACCTAACATCAAAAGAATAGCCTTGACGATTTGTACCCAGCTTGTCGCAGTCATTCCGCCGAATAGAACGTAGATTAACATCATCGTTCCAACGATTAGAACTGCCATCCAATACTCGATGCCGAATAATAATTTAATAAGAGCACCCGCACCAACTAATTGTGCAAGCATATAGAACATTACGATAGTAATTGTGTTCAACGCTGCTGCTCCACGCACTTTCTTAGCGCCGAAACGAGCACCGATCATATCTGCCATCGTAAACTTACCTAAGTTACGTAGTGGTTCAGCAATTAAGAATAACACCACGAGATAAGCCGTTAACCAACCAATACTGTAGTAGAAGCCATCAAATCCGTTAAGTGAAATCGCACCTGCGATACCTAGGAAAGATGCTGCGGATAAGTAGTCACCAGCAATTGCCATACCATTTTGCCAGCCTGTTAATGAACCACCAGCAGTATAAAAATCACTTGCCGTAGTCGTTTGCTTTGCCGCCCAATATGTAATGTAGAGCGTCAGCGCGATTACTGCGAAGAATATAACATATGAAATCCAACTCATGAACACAACCCCCTTATTTTAAAACATTTTTCTCTATAATCTTGTCCACTTCAACATCAAAGTGTTTTGCTTTATTCATGTATACGGACGTGAATACCCATACCATAATGAACATGGAGAATGCATAAACCCAAGTCCATGTCATTGCACCAATTGCAGGTTTTTCTAAAATTTTTGTATAACCAGTTAATAGTGGAAGAATAAAGTACGCTGCGAAGAAGAAAATAACAAAAGGTGTAGCGAAGGTCTTTTTTCTTTTTACCAGACCTTTAAAGTCTTCTGATTGAACAAGCTTTTCATAGTCCATTGTGGATTTCCCACGTGCCACTTGATTAGTCATTAGTTAATCCCCTTTCTATTTTATATAACGTAGTAAATTAGTTCCTTTTCCCCCCGTTTCAATGAAACCGCTTTCATCACCAACATGAATTGATAATATATTACAGCGTATTCGAATAAATATTTGTTGTAGTACACATGTAAACGATACCAAACAATTACCAGATTTGCAATAACCTTTTTTTAAAGATTCGTAAAATTAAATCTACTAAAAAAGCAAATCACGTATAGACATTAATCTATCAAATCTAGGTGGAAACTACAAGGACTTTTTGCATTTATCACAACACTTTTTAAATATCATCTTAATTCAATTTTATAGTAATTCCTAATCGTTATTTTACAACATGCTTAATACTGTTAAACAACAGGAAAAAGTTGTAGTATATTGTATATTAGCAATTAGTGAAATAAACATGGTGTGAAGACTACTTTTGGAGAAAGATGGTGTGATAATTTGCCTATACCAACTAACCACGCACAACCCATACGAAAGACTGCTAAGGAAAATGCATTTAGTCAACTTCAGAAATGGATTATCGATGGAACTCTACAGCCCGGTGAAAAACTAAATGACGTTGAATTGGCAGAAGCCCTTGGAGTGAGCCGTACGCCTATACGAGAGTCACTACAATTATTAGAAGTTCAAGGATTTGTTCAAATGTTTCCAGGTAAAGCAACACAAGTGACGGACGTAGATCGTGAGTCTATTTCGGACTTGCTCCCTCCACTCGCTGCGCTGCAAGCATTATCGGCTGAACTTTCCATACCCAATTTAACCGAAAGTATTATTAAGAAATTGCGAGAAACGAATAAGAAATTCGCGCTAGCAGTTGAAAAAGAAGATTATTTCCAAGCTTTGAAAACCGATGAAAAGTTCCATCAAATCATTGTGGACACAGCCAATAATCCATACATTTCCTCGATGCTTGTCTCGCTACAAGCTCACGTGCGTAGACTCTTCTTTCATAATTCCATTATATTGACGGAGCAGTCGATTGAAGAACATGACCAGATCATAGATTTAATGAGTAAGCGTAATGGTGAGCAAGTTACCAAAGTTATGAGGGAAAATTGGTTACGCGCCATCGAGGAGTTTCATTCGATTGAAAAAGCGGATTCATAAATAGATAGGAAAAGGGGCTGTCCAGAAAGTCAGTAAAAACTGATTTTCTGTGGCAGCCCTTTCTTTTGAAACAAATAAAGAATCCTCTTTCCCCCATTCATTTCCGTTACAGGCGGACGCGTTCGGGAGGGCCCGCGGTGAGCCACACCCCTCGCTTTGCTCGCTGGGTGTCTCACCTGTCGGCCTGATCCTCCCCGAGTCGCCGCCTTCCACTCCAATCCACTCGGTATGATGGATAAAAAATTACAAAAAAAAACGTCCTTTCTAGTAGAATAAAGTCACCAAAACTCTCTACGAAAGGACGATTTTTATGTGCAATCTGAAGATTACTTTGACCAGTAGACCACAGAACAGCTGACTTTTCCTATAGAAGAGGCTGAAGCACCTCCTACTGAAATCCGTCGTTCTTAACGGCCAACCTTATGACAACCGACAAGGCCTGGCCATTCCGGATCCACTCCTTTTTTATGATTTTTCAGTAGTGGAGATAACGTGGAGATCTTGCACTCTTTTATTGTTTATTACCGCCACAATAGCTGTTACGAAAGTCGTGATCAAGACAGGAACTAACCAGCCGATACCTTCTGTATAGTATGGGATGTACACTGTATAGGCCTCATGCACAGTCGCAAGCCAATTCGGCATGGTCTTCTCAACTAGTGAGTAGAATTTCACGAGCGCCTCAACGAAACTGACAAGGAATGCCGTTACAGTTGCTGTTCGATATACCAAGCGAGATTGATGGAATAAAGGGCCGGTAAACGTCAACAAGATTAATACCATGGCCAGTGGATACAGTAGAACCAGTACAGGAAGCGAGTAATTGATAATATTCGCTAGCCCGAAATTGGCTACGACCAAACAGAATATTGAAAAGAATACTACAAAAAGTTTATAGCTGATTTTTGGGATGATCGAATGGAAGTACTCTCCACATGCAGTGAGTAGCCCAATCGCCGTTGTAAGACAGGCAAGCATAATCACGACACCAAGCAACACTAGTCCCGTCGTACCGAATAAATGAGAGGAAGTTTCGCTTAACACGGAACCGCCACCATCAAGATAGCCAAATAGATCAACCGATGTGGCACCTAGATAAGCAATACCTATATATATAATGGCTAAAAATCCGGCTGCCACAAATCCTGTCTTAGCCGTAGAAGCCAATATTTGCTTTTTATTCGTAATGCCCATCGCACGCAATGCGTTGATGACAATAATGCCGAATACGAGTGAAGCCAATGCATCCATCGTATTGTACCCTTCAAGAAAACCCGTAAAGAATGGTGTTTCTTTATAAGGTGCTTGCGATACTTGCGCACTTCCCATCGGACTGAGAAGCGTCATTCCAATTAAGCCAATTAATATAATAATAATGAGTGGTGACAAAAATTTACCGACTCGATCGACGATTTTAGCAGGGTTCAATGATAACCACATGCTAATGCCAAAGAAAGCCAATGTAAATAAAAAACGAGCGAGATCAATTGAAAACCCATTTAAAAATGGAGCCACACCAATATCAAATGCCACAGCTCCTGTTCGTGGCGCTGCGAAAAACGGGCCAATCGTCAAGTACAGTATGGCTGTAAAAAGAACAGCGTATACCGGGTGAATCCGACTTGCCAAGTCTTGCAAATCTTTCTTGCCAGAAAAACCAATAGCTAAAATACCTAGAAAAGGCAAACCTACACCTGTGAATAAAAAACCGGCCATAGCTTTCCACGTTTGATCTCCAGCGAGCTGTCCGAGCTCTGCAGGGAAAATTAAATTGCCTGCTCCAAAAAATAATGCGAATAGCATAACTCCAATAACGAGACTTGATGAAAATGATAGTTTCTTCTCCATATGTATAAAATTCCTCCCAAAGTCAACCGTATTAATTTGTATGCAATATATCACGTTCCCTTATATTACTCTTCCCAATTTAGAAAATCAACAGCTAGTCAAATCATTTAACTGTTGTCTATATTGCCAACTTACAGACTATTCATCAAGATCTGCAATAGAATTTTTAAATAGAAAAAACTGACCTCGATTGAGATCAGTTTAGACGTAGAAGCTAAATACTAAACGACTTAGAAATGATAGGTAGTAGTTGGGGATTTCCATTTCACAGTAGCTTAGCTGTGCTTCACTACTGTCCGTGCTACATCAACTCAGTACAATGTTCGTTTTGCTGTAACCCTCTCTTAACTTGGTTACTTGCAATGTCGCAGGGATCGCTTCTTTCATTTCATCGATATGGGAAATGATGCCGATCATTCTTCCCGATTGCTGAAGAGCGATTAGAGTATCTATCGCTTTCTGAATAGCCTCTTCATCCAACGCGCCGAATCCTTCATCAATAAACATCGTCTCCATACGAACAGCCCCTTGGAAGCTTTGAATGACATCCGCCATACCCAGTGCCAAACATAATGAGGCATTAAATTTTTCACCGCCTGATAACGTCTTAACGTCTCGCGTCTGCCCTGTATACGCGTCATGGACGTCTATACCTAAGCCACTTTGTTTCCCTCTAGTTTCCTGACGATCACTACGGACGAGTTCATACTGTCCATTTGAAAGATCACGTAGACGAATATTCGCGGCTTGAATGATGCGCTCCAAATACTCGATTTGAATATAGCGCTCAAAGGAAATCTTCAAATGGTTTTGACCACGGACTAGATCATAGAAATTCGTAATCTTTCCATAAGTTCTTTCTAACTCTGCTTCCTTAGATTTGCTAGTTTTCAATTCAGTATACAGATCCTGTGCTGCTTGTTCTCGTGCTTTTGATTGATTGGACAACGCAAACGCTTCTTCGTATTGTGTTTTCATTGCTTCTATCTGGTGCTCCATGACTTCCAAATCCACTTGCTGTTTACCCTCTACAGTCTTTTTGAGTTCTTCTACGGATGATTGTAGCGTATGAAGCGTTTGGGCAAATACTTGAAGTTGATGCTGGATAGCCTGACGTTTTGAAGGCGGCAGTTTCACTTGCATATAATTTTCTTGCGAGGTAAAGCCCTCTTCTGTCAACCTTTTTGTAAAGATAGCTGAACTTTGGTCTACTTTCTCTCTCATATCTGCTAGCGACTTCTTCTCTAGAATCTCTCGGGACTCCCATTTTATTTTCTCAGTCGAGGCGTCTTGTAATTTCTGTTGGATGGTTTTCCAAGCATTTTCAAGTTGTTGACTGGCTGTTTCTTTAGATGTAATTTGTTGTTGCAATGCGGATAGTTCCTGTAGATTTTCAGGTACCTTTGTTAACGCATAGTTATAGAGAGCACGTTTCGTTTCAAGCTCTGCTTTGGATTCATTGCGCTGCTGTTCTAATGTATTCATTTCTTCGGTAAGTTCTTCCATGGCCTTCTGCGCTTGGTTTTGTTGGTCTTTCTTTTGCTTCAATACCTCTCGCTTATTTCTAAGGACAGCTACTTCTTCCGTCAGATTTGCTTGTTCTTCTTGATAATCACGATTCAAATCTACTTGTTGCTCATCTAATTCAGCTTTACTTA
This sequence comes from Sporosarcina sp. P1, assembly GCF_002743155.1. Classification (NCBI taxonomy): domain Bacteria; kingdom Bacillati; phylum Bacillota; class Bacilli; order Caryophanales; family Caryophanaceae; genus Sporosarcina; species Sporosarcina sp. P1. Next base: position 144,395 of record NZ_PDYS01000005.1, on the reverse strand, counting down.
ATTCAATACGTTGCTGGAGTTGTTGCAATTGCGCCTGCTTAGTATGGAAGGTCTGTACTTTATTCGTTAACTCTAGCTTAGCCGTGTCTAATTGTTGCTTCGATACGTGTTCAGATTCTGCAACTTCAGCTTTAGCTGGATGGTCGATACTACCGCAAACTGGACAAGACTCTCCATCATGAAGTGAAGCAGCAAGGGCTACCGCCTGATTATTAATCCAACGATTCTCAAGGTCTTGATAGACAGCAGTATAATGCTCTATTTGTTGATTAGCTATGTTAAAATCTGTCTCAAATTCCTGCCGTTGTATTAGTTGTTGCTTGTATGTAGCCACTTGCTTTGCGACGGCTTTGCAAGTTGAAAGTTGATCCACTAACTGTTCGTATCCTTCTAATGAAGTCTCCAATTCAATCATTTCATTTCTCTGCACAGTAATGGATTCTTTTTGTCGCTTTGCTGCTTGCTGATTCACTAGCAAGGATTTCTCTACTCGATCTACTGTGTTGTTAAGTGACTCTAACTCTTGACGTTGCGCGGTGAGTCCAGATACGGTTGGAAGTAAATTTTTCAACGTAAGTACCTGTTCTTTTACTTCGTTTCGCTCAGCTTCTTTAGCTAGTTCCTGTTCATAAGAAGCTTTTGCGGACACTAGCTTTTCCTCTGCATCAGCAAGAAATGTGACAGCTTCAGAGTGACTTCGCTCTTTTTTCTGCCACTCTATTTCATTAGACTTCACTTGTTGTTCTACATCTTCTAATCTCGCGGCTCGTTCTGCTTGCTGCAATTGCTGTTCGAGAGTTTTCATCTCTGCTTGCTTCGCCTGCAATCCTTCCAGTTCTTTTTGGCGTTGCAGTAGCTTGGAAAATTGTTCATTAATTGAACGGGCTTCATGCAATTCTTGTTGTTTTTCATTATGAACTTTATAAAGTCTAGTATATTCTGTATGTGTTTCTTTAGATTGTATTTCATGATATGCATGTTCTTGTTGAAGACCTAATACGAGCTGATGGTAGTTTGGGTACTCTGATTTTAATTCTGTAAATAATAAAGAGTCACGTACAGGTAACTTCGCTGGTATTTGATGAAGAATCGTTTCACTCAACTGTTTTTCGCGAAGATACTCAGCATTCGCTTCTTCTTTTTTCACTTTTAACCGTTCGACAATTTTTTGGTACGGTTCTGTTTTAAAGATTTTCCGCATGATGGTTTCCTTATTTCCCGTATCGGATGTTAAGAATTTGCGAAATTCCCCTTGAGGCAACATCATGATTTGACTAAACTGTGCATGCGTAAAGCCTAGTAACTGTTCAATCTTATCATTTACCTCCGTAACAATTTGACGATCTACCGCCGGAACGAATCGCTCATCTTTTTCTTCAAATAATTCGCAGCGGCCCAATGTATCCGATTTATTGCCTTTTTTTCTGTAAGGTATTTGACGCACGACACGGAATCGACGGTTATGGATATCAAACGTCAATTCTACAGTTGTCTGCATGTCGTCATCCGCAAACTGACTGCGCAATGCTTTTGTATCTGTACGATCCTCTCCGCTTGCCTGTCCATATAATGCGAAACAAATGCCATCAAAGATCGTAGTTTTCCCTGCACCCGTTTTTCCGGAAATGACAAATAAACGATGTTCTTTCAAATCACGAAAATCAACAATTTCCTTGTCTTTATACGGTCCAAATGCTGTCATGGTTAATATAATTGGTTTCATGCACGGTCTTCCTCCTTCATCACGTCCCACAAAACTTCAGCGAATAACTCTTTCGTTTCTTCGTCTACTTCTTCGCCTTGAAGTTCTTTAAAGAACGAATCAAACATTGCTTGGTCATCTTCTTTTTTCTCAACAGTCACTGTTCCACCAAGACTGTCTGTCGAAGAAGCAAAAAGTTTACGTTCTACATGCATAGCGTTCGGAAAAACGGAACGAATTTTCTCCATCGGTTGAATGACTGGCACCGTATCAAGCAGCTTGACGAACACATAGTCTTCATTGTGAGGCATCTTTAATAGATCTTCCATCGTTCCTTCAACCGTTCTCACATCATGAAGCGGAGTCAGTAGCTTTTTTTCAATTTCCACTTCGCCTTTTTCTCCGAGCTCCACAATGAGGTATCCCTTTTGATGATTCTCTTCCGAAATGGAATACTTTAATGGTGAACCTGAGTAACGAATTGTTTCATTGCCTACAAAATGCGCCTGATGCAAGTGACCAAGGGCTGTGTAATGAAATGGCTCGAACAAATCTGAAGAAACATATTCAGCCCCGCCAATCGATAATGGCCGTTCTGCATCACTAGTATTTTCTTCTTTCTCGCCATGCGTAGTGATGAATGCATGACCGACAAACACATGTCGAGCGCCTTGATCCATAGACTTCTCTATACGCTCGATAATTTTCTTCATAGCTTGTTGATGACTGGAAATCGACTCATCTTCGAGCAAGTGACGGACAATCGAAGGATCCGCATAGGGTATTAAATGAAAATAGACATCACCATATTCGTCTTGGAGCTTTACCGGTGACAAGTGTGGGGACCATTCTCCTGTTATGTATAACCCTTGGTCTTTCATGAACGTACTTCCAAAATGAAGGCGGCTAGGGCTATCGTGGTTTCCTGCAATAGCGATGACAGGTATTTTCAAATCCATTACAATCTCCTGTAGAACGTCATTCAACAAACCTACCGCTTCAGTTGGCGGAATTGCACGATCATACAGATCCCCTGCTATAATGATTGCATCCGGTTGTTCTCTTTTAATTTCTTCTATAAAAGTCTGTAAAATATAACGCTGATCTTCTGTCATATAGATTCCTTGCACGAGCTTGCCGAGATGCCAGTCTGCTGTATGGAAAATTTTCAAGTCGTTTCCCCTCTCTTCTTCTATAAAAATGGAGACAAGAAGAGTAGCGTATTAGAAAAGTGGTATGAAAATTACTTGTCTATTACGCTCATTCTTCTATCTCAAATTACTACCTATCTACTTGTTGGTTTGCTTCATTCAATATTTCTCCAATTTTGCGTTCATTGATAACGAGATCGGCAAAGCGATCCATTTCTGTAGGTTCCATATTAATAATAACTAACTTCGCGCCTTGCTCTTTTGCGATGAGCGGAAATTGATTCGCAGGTGTAACGGTTAATGATGAACCTAGTACAATGAAAAGATCAGCTTTCTCACTTTCAAAAATCGCTTGAATAAATGCTTCTTCGGGCAGCATTTCTCCGAATAAGACAACTGATGGACGCAACGTACCGCCACAATCACAATAAAACGCATCTTGTTCGTAGCGTTCGTTACCGTATACTTTTCCACAAGTTTCACAATGGACATTACGAAGTGTCCCATGAAGTTCCATAACGTTTTTCGACCCCGCCATCGTATGGAAACCATCGACGTTTTGCGTAATAATTCCATGGATCAGGCCGTCCTTTTCCCACTTAGCTAAAATATCATGCCCTTTATGCGGTCCTGTTTCTTTTGCCGCTATGACCCGTTGTTTATAAAACTGAAAAAACTGGTCTACCTGCTGATTGAGAGCAGTTATGCTTGCCACTTTGGCAGGATCTTCTGTTTCCCACATGCCCGTTTTAGCGGAACGGAAATCAGGTAGCCCACTTTCTGTCGACATCCCAGCTCCTGTATAGACGATAGTACGTTTTGATTCGTTCAATAAATCTGCCAGCACGGTCTTCATCCTTTCAACTAGCGAAATTATGTTCTATCTGTATACTAGCATATCCTGTTTTATTGCAACTTATCAAACGAAACGGAATTAAAAAAACGAGCATCCACAATGGATACTCGCTTACTATTAGTTTGCTGTAATTTTTTTAATGGCTTCCAAATCAATCAATCCATCAATTTCATTCGTCTTGATATAATCTGCCTCTTGACTGATATCAGCCATCTCTTGCAATACGTCCTCATTTACATCTGTTGTAACTTCGATTCGTGTGAACGCCGCTTCTAATTCATCACGGGCAATTTCTTTTCCAGTCAGATCTTTGATATGCTTCACCACTAGCTGTTGTGCTTTTTCTGGCTCATCCCGAATGAATTGAACTGCTTTTGCGTGAGCTGTCAAATAAGCAGTCGATAGTTTTTCGTTTTTCAAAAACGCATCGCTTGTTGCGACAACTGTATTCGTAGATTCTTTACCCCAAGCAAAGTCTTCCCAGTCAAGAATCAGTTTACCATTCGCCTGATTTTGTAAAATATATCCCCATGGTTCTTGTGTTGCTGCGCCGTCTACTGAATCTTGAATAAATAATGTCGCTGTATCCGCTGGTGCAGAGGCGAAAAACTCCACTGTTCCACCGTTAGCTTTTGCCTTTAAACCTACGTCTTTCAACGCTTTACGTAACATTACATCTTGCGTACTGCCAATTACGGGAATCGCAATTCTCTTACCATCTAGATCAGCTAATTCATTAACTCCACTTTTACCGTTGGCTACTAATACCGCACCGCCGTTTACTGCTCCAGAAACAATATGATACTTTGGATCTTTTACATAATAGTTGATGACAGGTCCAGGACCAACCGTTCCGATATCTATGGAATTAGAAGCCATTGCCTCCATGAATAACCCACCGTTACTAACCGTCTTCGTCGAAACTTTGATGTCTTCACCGAACTCTTCTGCGAAATAATTATTCTCCAGTCCAACAATTGTTGCGATATGTGTTAAGTTCGGGAAGTATCCGATCGTTACTTCATTTTTATCCGCACTGGCTACGTCTGTTTTTCCACATCCCGACAAAACTCCCACAATGGCTATTACAGAAAACAATACACCCAATAGTTTCTTATTCATATAATGATCCCCTTTTCTTAGAGCGTATCACGCCCGAATTCCCCATTTTCTTTCAACACTGCGTTCCAAACGCAAGAATAAAACATTATCCATAATCGTACCGATCACACCGATAATAATCATGACAGAAATAACTAAATCCATTTGACCAAGTGCGCGGCCCGATTCTAGTAGTTGACCGAGACCTACGCTGGCACCTAGTAATTCCCCAGCCATGAGCGCACGCCAAGAGAATGCCCAAGCGATGCGTAAACCAGAGATCAATTGTGGTACGGATGCCGGCAAGATCACCGTCCGTAAAAAATGAAAACCGCTTGATCCTAATGATTTGGCGACACGCTGATATAATACGGGTACGTTTTTAAAGCCGCTTGTTGCGTTAACGATCATCGTCCAAGTCGCCCCTAAAGTCACGATAAATAAAATAGCAAAATCATTGAGACCGAACCAGATGATCGCAAGTGGGAACCAGACAATACTTGGAATAGACTGTAAAGCTGTGACAAGAAAACCAAGTGTGTCTTCCACTATTTTGTATCGCCAAATCAAATAACCAAGCACCAGTCCAAGTATAGAAGCAATCGTGAATCCGATTAACAATCTGCTAAGACTTGCACCGATTGCAATGAGGATTTGACCGGAGACGAGACCAGAAACCAACGTCGACATGACTTGTGTGAAACTCGGAAACATAAAATCGGGTAAATCCGATAGCCTAGATGTGACTTCCCATATCGCCACTAGTATCCCGAGAAACACTATTCGTCTTAAAGCTGTAGTCATCGCCCATCTCCTCCTTCAACACTTTCTCTATTTCTTCTTGTAGTTCAGCTAAAATTTGCTTTTCCAGTTGCAACGTCACGTCACTCGGCATGACACCATCTTTTGTATCATTTGATTTGAAAGTTGCTTTAATTTTCCCCGGACGTGTCGCAAACACGACAATCTTTTGCGATAGTAATACCGCTTCACGAATATTATGTGTAATGAAAAGAACGGTTACTTTCGTTTTTCTCCAAATATCCAATAACTCTTTATGAAGAACCATGCGCGTTTGTTCATCCAACGCGGCAAATGGTTCATCCATTAACAAGATATCGGGCTCCATCACAAGCGCACGTGCGATGGATACACGTTGTTTCATTCCTCCTGATAATTCATGCGGATAGGAATCGATATAATTCCCTAAATGAACCATCTTCAGCATTTCAATAGCTTTTTGTTCGGCCTCTTTCTTCGACATCTCCTTTAGAAGTAAACCGTATGTAACGTTATCGAGTACTGTCAACCAAGGAAATAATCCAGCTTCTTGAAAAACGACTACTCGATCCGATCCTGAACCTTTCACTTCTTTTCCGTTAATGCTGATCTTCCCACGATCAGCTTTTTCCAGTCCCGCAATCAAATACAACATAGTGGACTTTCCACAACCTGATGGACCTACAATGGAAACAAACTGTCCTTTTTCTATTTCAAGATTGATATTATCTAGTACTTTGACCGTTCCCTTTTCCTTATGGGGAAAGCTCTTTTCAATGCCTTCAATTTCCAAATACATGTTGATTCCCCCTCGTAAGTAGTTTGCGTTTCATTATGGTTTTAATCCCTACTAACTTTATATGTTTTGTATATATATAATCTACCATTTACGTAGGTTTTGTCAATAGGCTTTCTGATTATTTTTTCAATCTATTTAAAAGTAAGAAAACAAACACTATAGGGAATAGTTTTCCATCACGTATATTCCGAAATCCTACGCCAAAAAACCTCTACCCGATGTGGGAAGAGGTTTTTTAGCATATATTATTGAAATAAATCACTTGATAAATATCGTTCACCAGAATCTGGCGCAATACAAACGACTGTATCTTCAGGAGTCAAACGTTTAGCCACTTGTAATGCTGCATAGAGAGATGCACCACCTGATGGCCCGAGCAAAACACCTTCTCTTGCGAACTGTCTGACGGTTGTATATGCGTCATCATCTTCGATACGGAAAATTTCATCGTAGACATGGGTATTTAATACAGTTGGAATAAATCCAGGACTTGTACCTACCAGTTTATGTTTCCCTGGTTTGCCACCTGATAATACCGGTGACCCTGCAGGTTCAACTACATGAACTGTAATAGCTGGATCATGTTCTTTTAATGATTCACCTGTTCCTGTTACCGTACCACCCGTTCCTGACGTACAGACAAAGGCCGTCAATTTACGATCGATTGATTGCATGGCTTCTATAATTTCTACAGCCGTCGTATGGCGATGACTATCAGGATTTGCTTGATTTTCAAACTGCATCGGAATAAAACTATTCTCGATGGACTCTGAGATTTCATTCGCTTTAGCGATCGCACCTGGCATACGTTCTGAGCTAGGTGTTAAGACAACCTTCGCTCCATATGCTTTCATTAAGTTAATGCGCTCAATCGTCGAGTTATCCGGCATAACAAAAATGGCTGGGTATCCTTTTGCTGCAGCATTCATGGCCAAGCCAATTCCCGTGTTGCCTGACGTAGGCTCAATAATTGTGGCACCGGATTTTAGTACACCCGTTTTTTCGGCTTCTACTAGCATTTGATAAGCCGCGCGATCCTTTACACTGCGGCTTGGGTTGAAATACTCCAATTTTACATAAACCTCAGCGCCAGTAGTTTCACCGAGCGTCCGTACTTTTACTAGCGGAGTCTCTCCGATTAATTCCGCCATATTATTGACTACTTTCATTCCGCACACCTACTTTTCATGATGATCCTACTATTATGAAGCTGATGTAATCTTTTGATCACGAGGTAAAGCTAATCCAACCAGACCAATGAATGGCAAGAATGACGTAATAATCATCGTTTGATAAATACCAATCGAGTCAATAAGCGTTCCGATCGCAACTGCACCGATGGCACCCATTCCAAACGCTAATCCTACAGTTAGTCCCGCCATCGTGCCAATTTTAGAAGGCACGAGTTCTTGCGCGTAAATCACCGTGACAGAAAAACTCAGCATAATAAAAAATCCGATCGTTAGTAATAATAAAATGATTCCCCAAACGGGAGCAAACGGAAGCAATACACTAAGTGGTAATGGCACGACAAGCGATAAGACGATCACTTTTTTTCTTCCTATTCTGTCTGCCATGGGTCCACCGAAAAACGTTCCGACGGCGCCTAGAGCTAAGAATAAGAAAATATACAACTGGCCATGCTGAATCGTCATGCCATAGTATTCAATCAAATAGAAAATATAGAAGCTCGTAATATTCGTCACATAGAATGAACGCGCAAATATAATAATCATTAATAATACTAGCGCAATGGTGATTTGTCTTTTTGACAAACTTTCCATCGTTGTTAATAATACTTTCTTCCGCATACCTAAACGCTCTTCATTCAGCTGTTTCTTATACCACAGCGAGATACGAGTTAGTAAAGCAATGCCAGCAGCGGCTACTAATACAAAAACGGCTGCCCCTATTTGGCCAAGAGGAACGAGAACGAAAGCACTGATCAAAGGTGCAAGTGCTTGTCCCGAATTACCTCCTACTTGATAGATCGACTGAGAAAGTCCGCGCTTGTCCCCCGCTGCCAAAAACGACACGCGAGAACCTTCAGGATGAAAGACCGCCGACCCTAAACCGAGCAACATAACAGATACAATAATCAGCCAATAGCTTGGTGCTAATGCGAGTCCCACCATTCCAATTAAAGAACATGTCATACCAATCGGCAACGCAAACGGCTTGGGTTTACGATCACTAAGATACCCAACAACTGGTTGTAGTAAAGATGCTACGATATTTAGAGCAAAAACAATATAGCCTAATTGTTTATAACTAAATTGATATTCTTTTTCCAAAATCGGCAACATTGCTGGAATCACTGCCTGTAGCGTATCGTTAAATAAGTGACAGACCGCAATCGCAATCATGATGGGAAATACCGGATTCGCTACGGCAGTTTGTGATGAGTTATTCATACCATCTGTTCACACCTTATCTAGTTGTCTATTTTACTTTGTAAATGTAGTAGGCATGACGACTCCCACCACTTCTCCAGTGGCGCATAATTCATCTTCAGCATAAATTTCTACAGCAACTTTCCACTTCTTCGGATGAATTTCGGTGACGTTTCCAATTGCTTTCAATACTTTCCCTTGTGGAGTTGGCTTACTGTATGTAATCTGCAAGGAAGCTGTCACAAAGCGTGGCGGTACAGACCCGTCTCCAGGTTCATGACCGTTTTTTCGATGTAGCGCAAGTGCACAAGATCCTGTGCCATGGCAATCCATAAATGAAGCAAGAAATCCACCATACACAAATCCTGGAATTGCCGTATATTTTTTAGGTGGTAATGAATACGTAACGGTTTGCTCTCCTTCCCAACCAGTTCGGAAATGATTTCCTTCCTCATTGAGTCGTCCGCAACCATAGCACCAAGAAAAATCATCCGCATAACTGTCCTGAATCGCATGTGTAACATATTCTTTCATATTTATTGCCTCCCTTTCAGATGAAGTCTCTCTATTATACATTCCGAATATTGAAATATCGACCTAAAACGAAATATCGTTCGTAGCACGGCCAGTTATGTGCGTATCTTCCTGACTACATTCATATACTAGTGAGAAACGATATTTTATGGAAGGAGGAGAATAGTATGAAAATACGTGGAGTGATCTTGGCATTACTAGTGGCCGGAGGATTTTATGTCATGATTCAGACAATCGACGAAGCTGCCTCCCATCCCTTTGAGCGATTGCAAGAACAACAACTGAATGGTTTATCTCCTTATTCATTCATCACTTTTCGGCAACCCGGTCTGCAAAATGAGCAAGCCGTTACTTGGAAAGTAGACCAAGTTGAAGAAGTTGACCGCTTACTTCAATTTCTTCAAGCCTATGATTATGAGCGGGTGGATCCCGATACATTGGAATTATTTGATGATCAACCGCTCTTCACAATCGATCTACATGATGAGAGTGGAAATCGTATGACTGTATTGGTTGAGGAAGGGGTTTTAATCCACAATGACCGTCTTTATTATGAAGTTGTCAATGGCCCCTTACAAGTTGATTGGCTAATGGAATTCATACTTTCCAATAAACCGTAATTTTGTACTCTGAACATTCATTGTATTATACTATTAATTCGACAACCGAATAATCGACTTGAAGGAGAGATTCAAATTGGCGAAAAGCTTACCTAAACGTGCACAAGTTAACGAACAAGAAACATGGAATTTACAAACCTTATTTGAAAATGAACAGGACTACGAGAAAGCAGTAAAAGATGCTGAAACGGCAGCAACCGCTTTTGAGAAAAATTATAAAGGCACGATTATAGATTCAACTTCGGCTATACTATCATTGGATGCCTATCGCAGTTTACAAGAAAAGCTCGTCAAGATTTCTAGTTATGCTGAGCTGACAGCAAGTGTGGATTTAACAAATGATGAGGCGCAAATGAGAGAGAGTAAATGGAGTTCAATTGCCGCAAAAATCGGCAGCCAAACTTCCTTCATGATGAGTGAGTTAACAGCGCTTTCCGAAGAGACTTTGCATCAAGCTAGTAAACAGTCTGGGGAGTATGCAACTGTATTCGATAAAATTATTCGGGAAAAACCGTATCAATTACATCCTGAAGTAGAGAAGACACTCGCTGCATTCTCTTCTTCTTTCCAAGCACCTTATTCGATGTATAATACAACGAAAATGGCCGACATCGACTTCCCTGACTTCACTACAGATGGAAAAACCTATCCACTGAGCTATGTTTCATTTGAAGGGAAATGGGAGTCCGAACCAAAAACATTGATAAGACGTGCTGCGTTTAAAACATTCAGCGATACATTGCGTAAATATCAACACACAACCGCCAAAACATATGACATGCATGTGCAGATGGAGAAAACGACTTCTGACTTACGTGGGTATGACTCTGTTATTGACTTTTTATTGATGGAACAAGACGTGGATCGTTCTATGTATAATCGTCAAATCGATGTGATTATGGAAGAACTCGCACCACATATGCGAAAGTATGCAAAACTCCTTCAGAAAATTTATAATCTCGACGAAATAACGTTTGCGGACTTAAAAATGCCGATTGATCCGTTATATGAACCTTCCATTACAGTGGAGGAATCGAAGAAGTATATGAATGATGCGCTTGCTGTTATGGGAGATAATTATCTTGACATGGTGAACCGTGCCTATTCCGAACGCTGGATTGATTTTGCACAAAATGAAGGGAAATCCACAGGTGCATTTTGTGCGAGTCCTTATGGCAACGGTTCATTTATCTTGATCTCTTGGACAGGCAGCATGGAAGACGTCTTTGTACTAGCGCATGAATTAGGTCATGCCGGTCATTTCCACTACGCTCATGGAGCGCAAAACCTGTTTAATTCGGAATCGTCACTGTACTTTATTGAAGCGCCTTCTACGATGAATGAAATGCTGATGGCCAATCACTTATTGAAGAATTCCGCTGATCCGAAATTCAAGCGTTGGGTACTGTCTTCCATTGTGGCACGAACGTATTACCATAACTTCGTGACACATTTACTTGAAGCAGCGTTCCAGCGTAAAGTGTACGAACGAGTGGATGCAGGCGGAAATGTCAATGCAACTATCTTGAACGATTTGAAGCGCGGCGTACTCGAAGAATTCTGGGGCGATAGCGTGAAAATAAATGATGGTGCAGAACTGACTTGGATGCGTCAACCTCACTATTATATGGGCTTATATCCGTACACATATAGTGCAGGATTGACCATTTCTACTGAAATGGCAAAACGCGTATTAATAGAAGGAAAACCAGCTGTTGAAGACTGGCTCAATACTCTGCGTGCAGGTGGTTCAAAAAAACCAGCTGAACTTGCAAAAATGGCGGGAATCGACATCACAACAGACAAACCGTTGCGCGATACGATTTCATATATTGGTGAGTTAATAGATGAAATTGAGAAACTAACGCAAGAAATTGAAGCACAGTAAGAACAAAAAACATCCGCCAAGCAGTTTTTTCCTGCAAGGCGGATGTTTTTTCTTTTACTTCATTATTTCACTTAGGATTTCATATGAACGAAGTCGTTCTTTATGATCGAAGATTCCTGAACTGATGATCAGCTCATCCGCTTTTGTCATTTCCACGAACTCTTCTAGCTTTCGTTTCACAGTTTCAGGGCTACCAATAATGACAGATGGCGCCTCACTTTGCTGCGCAACGGCTTCTTGCTCAAATGGTGACCATGCCGCATGAATGTCTTCAATTGGAGGTGTAAATTGCGCCATCTTACCTTGACGGATATTTAAGAACTGTTGCTGCATGGATGTAGCCAAGTATTGTGCCTTTTCATCCGTATCCGCCGCGATTAAATTAACGCCCATCATCGCATAAGGCTTTTGAAGATCTTTTGACGGTCGGAAGTTTTGATGATAAATTTGCAGTGCCTGCATCATAAACTGCGGTGCAAAGTGACTGGCGAAAGAAAATGGCAAACCGAGTTCAGCAGATAATTGAGCACTAAAGCCGCTTGAACCTAGCAACCAAATCGGGACGTTCTGCCCTGCCCCTGGAAATGCTCGAACGCGATCAGTCGGATTACCTGCAAAGTACGTACGTAATTCCTCCACTTGTTGTGGGAAGTCTTCTCCACCGCTTTGTAATGTACGGCGAAGTGCATACGCCGTCGCCTGGTCACTTCCAGGTGCACGGCCTAGCCCCAAATCAATACGCCCCGGATACATAGCATCCAGTGTACCGAACTGTTCGGCAATGACCAGTGGTGCGTGGTTCGGCAACATGACACCGCCAGAACCTACTCGAATATCTTTTGTCATCTGGGCTACATGTCCAATGATGATAGATGTAGCGGAACTTGCAACTCCTGGCATATTATGATGCTCAGCTAACCAGTAACGATTGAATCCCCAATCTTCTGCATGTTGCGCAAGATCTACACTGTTCTTAAATGACTGTCCTGCATGACTGCCTTCATTGATCATGGCTAAGTCTAATATCGATAACGGAATCCCGCTAAAGTGTTTCGCTTGTTCTCTAATCAATTCATTCACTCCTCATAACAGCAACCATTTTTCTTTACCCACTCAAAAATGGCCTGAATAATATCTTCTAATTCTTTACCTTTTGGTGTAAGTTCGTACTCGACTTTCCTAACCTTTGGATCGGACTGTTTTTTAATGACCAAGCCATGCGCTTCCAAATCACGCAATCTCTCCGTTAGAAGACGATCTGATATCCCTTCGATCTCTGTCGATAATTCAAAGAACCTCTTTGGTCCGTCTAATAAATGATAAATGATAATTCCCATCCAACGCTTCCCGATAAATTCGATTGTGTTATGGAAACTATCGCAGCTTTTTTGACCTTTAGGATTTAACGACTGAACAAACTCTTCATTTTTCTTCATTAGCAAAACCCCAATCCTATACTCCTTTCACTTTATCACATCTAGGTTTGACAAACAAGCTTACTAATAGTAATCTTATAAAGAACTTACTATTAGTAAGTAGTTGTCAATATATTTTAAGGGAGTTTGTCATTATGTCACAAAATTACGAAGAATTACTAGAAGTGATGCATGCACGGAAATCTGTTAGAAAGTTCGATCCGAACTATACAATCGATAAAAACGATATTACGTCTATGCTGGAGGAGGCGATTTCCGCTCCTTCCTCAAGCAACTTACAGCCATGGCGTTTTCTTGTTATACAAGATCAAGAGTTAAAAAAGAAAATCAATCGCTTTTCATTCAATCAAGAACAAATCGAAACTGCATCCGCTATTATCGCCGTCATCGGTGATACAGAAATGTACCACAACATTGATGAGATCTATCTTTCCAATTTAGCTGCAGGAAATATAGATGAAGAGAATGTGCAGATTCAGATTCAAAATGCTAAAGCAGCTTATCCGAATGCTCCACTTGAAGTGAGACGTAATATCGCGACGTTTGATGCGGGTTTAGTTTCTATGCAGCTCATGTTGATTGCTAAGGCAAGAGGGTTCGATACTGTACCAATGGGTGGGTTTGATAAGCAACAATTTGCTGAGTCATTTGAACTTGAGTCACGCTACGAGCCACTAGTACTGATCGCGCTTGGAAAAGCTGCTTCACCTGCTTACGGTTCTACGCGTCTTCCTATTGATGCGATTACTACTTATTTGTAATAGCGTTGGATATGGAATTTTTGTTCCGAAGCGTTTCAACGGGAACTTTAATCCGCAATCACTATACAATGTTCAATATCAAAATTAATCGATGCAAAAGAGGATGTTATAGAAGTGTTACTACTTCTATAACATCCTCTTATTTACGCTCACTCCTGAACGCAAGCTCGCTCAATAGTTACCGTACAACTCATCTCGTCGTACTTACCATACGCCGCGTGATAGGTTGGCCCCACACCTTGTTTGAATGTCAGGGAATGGCGAATGCCTGCCGTAATGAACTTCTTCGCTTCAATCACGGCAGCTTGCACCGTTTGTCCCTTTGCCAAACCTGCCACAATGGCAGCAGAGTAACTGCAACCTGCACCATTCGTATTCAGCGTATCAATTCTTGGAGCTTCGAGTAGGTAAAACTGTTCGCCGTCATACAACACATCCACTGCCGGTCCATCCAACCTTCCACCTTTCACTAATACGAACTTCGGTCCAAATTCAAATAACCGACGTGCAGCCTCTTTTAAATCCACTACAGATGTCAACTCCATTCCACCCAATAAGTAAGAAGCTTCAGGCATATTTGGCGTAATAATCGTGGCAAGAGGAATCAATTGATTTTGCATCGCTTTCATTGCATCGTCTTTCAATAACGCAGAGCCCATCTTTCCGATCATCACTGGATCTACTACTATATGTTGAATGTCCGATTGCTGAATCCATTTCGTTACATTGAGAATAATTTCTTTTGTAAACAACATACCCGTCTTCATTGCATCTATACCGATATCTTCTTCTATCGTCACCAATTGCGCTTCGATCGCTTCCCAAGATTGAGGAAATATACTTTGTCCAGTACGTGGGTTTCTTGCCACAATCGCTGTGACTGCTGTTGTACCGAATACATCAAACTCCTGGAATGTTTTCAAATCTGCTTGGATTCCTGCTCCTCCACGTGCAGCAGAACCAGCGATAGTTAATGCCCGCTTGATCATCGTCTCTTTTCCTCCCGTCTACTATATAATTCATTAGGTTTTTATTTATTATCGGTATCATTCTACAGGATAACGTGGCGAGGTTTGAAGAGTCAATTTCATAGTACATTACAAAATATTCGTCTATTTACTGCCGAATAAAAACTCTCTATCCAATTATCAGATAGAGAGCTTTTACGATTAACTTACAACATATACGAAATATCAGAAGCTACTGTGGGATATGCGAATGGCATTTGCTTTAATTCGATGAGCGGAATTTGGAATCGAATAGCCATCGCGAAGAGATTAATCAGTTCATCGGCTCCTCCACCTAAGAAATGTGCACCGAGTACAACATCTTTCTCTTGGTCGATAATTACTTTAAATGCCGCTGCCCCTTCATTTGTCTGTTTATATGTGAACCACTCGGTGGTATCTTGTGATTTTACATATATTTTTAAACCGGAGTTTTTTGCCTCTTGTTCGCTCATTCCAACCGATGATAATTTGGGGACAGTGTATACAATAGATGGGATGACTGGATAATCTGCCGTTTTATTATTCCCTTTTAGAAGATTCGAAGCGACAACATGTGATTCCGTTGTTGCGACGGGTGTCAAAGGAGGCGCGTCACTTGAAGCGACATCTCCAGCTGCATATACATGTGGATTACTGACACTCTGCATGTATTCATTGACACATACGCCTTGCTTATCACGCTGTACATTTCCTTTTTCTAAATCAATATCCAATGCAGGTGTGCGTCCTGCCCCATGTACAACAAGATCTGCTTTCCACTCTACTTGACGATTCATTTGTTCCCCTTTAACTACAAATGAATCGCCACACTTTTCAATTCCGTTTACGGGTGTGTTCACATGCACATGAACACCAATTTCTTCAGTACGTTCAATCAGCTTTTTTACCAAATCTTGATCAAAATGTTTGAGAGCGTTTTCACTTCTATGCAGAATATGCACTTCCGATCCTGCCCTCGCGGCAAGATGCGCAAATTCGAATGAAATAAATCCTCCACCTATAAAAATAATCTTTTTGGGAAGTGACTCTAATTCCATGAACTCATCGCTCAGCGTCAAATATTCTTCACCTTCGATATTCAATTTCACAGGTTCTGCACCTGAAGCTATTAAAATATATTTCCCTTTTAATACTTCCGAGCAGACTTTCAACTCGTTTTCACTTTGAAAGACCGCCTTGCCGTGATACATGTCAATTCCTAATTTCTCATATTTTTCTTCCGTATCTTTAGGTATTGACCGAGTAAACGTTCGTTTGAATTCCATTAATTCTGGCCAATTGATTTTGCTATCTTCTTCAATTCCTTTTCCATGCATCCGTTCATTCCAGTCAATGAGTTCAGCAGCCTCTACCAATACTTTCTTTGGGTCACAACCTCGCTGAGAACATGTCCCCCCTAATGGACGATCATCGATAATGGCAACGCTCCAGCCTTCTTTCTTGCATTTTGTTGCTGCAATAGAACCTGCACTGCCTGTTCCAATCACAAGCAAATCATATTCTTTGACCATACTCCATCTCCTCCAACTGTTCTTGCTCATTCTGTAATCAATTACCCTTTATTGACCTGTATCACACTTGGAAAACAGCATACATTTTAATTCCCGTTACTTTTCTGCGTACATCCTATATAACAGCACACAGGAAAAGTTGGATGAAAATGATTTCGTTCGATCAACAACAATAGGCTGCCACTGTGAAAGATATTTCCACTTCGCAATAGGGCCACCGTCAGGATAAGGGCTACCAAAAGCGACGGTATGCATCCCGTCGCCTGTTCTTTCAATTGCTTTCATTATTTCACGAAAAACCCTGCGATTCGTTGCTGTTCATCCAATGTAATCGTGTATACTCTATTATCTTCTTTGTACTTAGTAGCAATCGTTGCAACAAAGTATTGCTCTTTTTTAGCGACAGACTCTTTTTCAAAGCTAACGAATTCACCAGATTCTTTTACAATGTTTGACACATCTTGTAATTGCTCGACGGTCAACGCATCTTTCATCGTTGCATCAAACATTGAACGCATTTCATCAAACTTCTCTTCATTGAATAACGTGATCGTTTCTTTTGATTTCTTAATATACTCTTCAGCAGCAGATTCATCGACCTTATTCTTTCCACATGCAGCGAGTAGGAATACCGTTGCTAGGGCGAGTATAATTAGTTTTTTCATTCTCTCACTTCCTTCCTTTTAGCTTCAATACAGGCAATAGCAACCGTAGGACATTCGTTGTGTAGCCATTTGATTTAGCCGTGTATGTGCGAATCATCTCGAAAGTAACTACTTCTTTTTTTACATTTAATAGATAAAAACAAACCACCATAGAGTGATTCAATTTCTTCTACACATATACCAGAATCATAAACCAATGAAAGAGTATCTCGATTTAATTGGCAACCATCGCAGACTTTTTCCCATAATGGGTTTAATACATCTTGTGCTTTCGCAAGAGTAGGCTGCTTCATTTTGACATGTTCGAAAAATAAAATCGTGGCATCCCGCTTGCTCACACGTTGGATTTCTTTTAATGCACGTAGTGGATCTGGTATTGTACAAAATACTAAAGTTGAAATTATCGTGTCAAATGAGTTATCCGCAAATGGTAATGTTTCTGCATTTGCCTCATATAAAGTAATGGGCACATGCGCATTGCGCCCTCTTCTCATCGCTCTACTACTCATCTCCGGATTCGGTTCAATCGCTGTTACGTGGCTTGCCTGTCGATAATAGGGAAAATTGATACCGGTACCCGAACCGATCTCTAGTACTTTCCCTTGTGCATTACGGATTAATTCCGTTCGAACTTTTTTAAATCGAGTTGCTTCTACTGGTTTCATGGCTATGTCATATATTTTCGGAAATAAACTTCCCATTATAAGATCTCCTTTTGCTACTTACTAATTTTCTATAAGCAGTCGTTACAGCTTCATTTAACTGAACAATTTAATTTCACGTATTAGTAAATACATAATAGATAGAGAGCAAACGTACTATATGTAAAGGAGCTGATTATGGATGGGAGCAAGATGGATTAAAGCAGCAGTTATCTATTTCTTAATTGGCGTGGGCTTTGGACTATATATGCACGCTACGATTCAACTTCAATGGGGCGCAACGCATGCACATATTAATGTGGTCGGGTGGCTCACGACGGCTATGATTGGAGTAATTTATACCATCTATCCTCAAGCAGGTAACAGTATACTAGGCAAATCGCACTTTTGGCTTTATAACATCGGATTACCTGTATTATTAATAGGCATGTTAATCATACAGCCAGCACTCGGCCTGCCCATGATCTTGATTCAAATCTGTGTGTGGGGTGGCGGCAGCGCATTAGCGATTTCCATTCTAATATTTATCGTCAATGTATTTAAAAACGTCCATGCACCTTTTCGGATGTCTTAAGAAATACTAATTTGAAATTTATCCGTTTCTTAGACGTATTCTTTTATTGCATCCAATAAAATTTGTTCTTTGATTTGATAATGAGTAGCTTGCCAGATAGCTCGTTTATCTTTTAAAATCAATAATTGGGGAACTTCGTGCGCAACACTTAAATCTGATTCAATGGCCGCCGAAAGCTTTCTACTCACTTGTGTAATGACGATATAAATAGGCAATTCCGTGCGAAGTCCATCCAATTCTTTTTTAGCTGCTAAACTACTAACAGATGTCATGCTTGATTTAAATAAAAGGAATGGTTGCTCATCCGACTTTTCAAGCAGTTCCCGCCACTCATCAACCTTTTTTATTCTTTTCATTTTTTATTCTCCCCTTATATAGAAAATCCCTAAAATATTGTAGATGTTTCTATTCTATACAGCGCACTGAACTGATTCCTCTTTTTTGCTTATATATACCATGACAAACAACTAAAACCCCCACTGTTAGAAGTGAGGGCCAACCTTTTGTCGTATTGACTTATTTATAAATAACCATTGATACGCGACTTATCTTCTTCACTAATTTCTTCTTTTAAATCTTCGATCCTTTCTGCTCTGCGTTCATTTTTCTTTTTGATTTGTTCGAACTCTTTACCTTCTGCAAACTTCATTGCATCTTCTGCTGCTTCCATATTACTGATCGTCTTATTCAATCGTTCTTTGTTGTCTGCAGAATCATTCGGTTTTGGATAGTTCTTCGCCATCATATACACTCCTTCTTGAAGTTTTCTTTCTACATGATAGCTTTCCCATATCTATATGAACTATACAAAATCCATGACAAACCGATTACTCATCATTGCGCATGTTTTTTTCCTAAGTTATCGAATGCTTGCTGCAAAGGCACTTTTAATGCAGGTGCTAACGTTTTTGCATATTCTGCAGTAATATGATTATCATCACGATAGACAATGATATTTCCAATGATAGGATAACAAGTCGTTTCATCACAAAAAGAGTCTGTTAAGTCTGCGAAAAATACATTCGATGGAATACCTTCTGTCACTTCCCACGGATTTTCCTTCGCAATGGCTTGATCTCTTGGCACGGAACACTCCAACGGATCGTCTGCTTGTTCAAGGCAAACAGGAATGATTTCTTGCATACGAGGATTATCCCGTATCGCAAAAATTGTAGTAATTCCTTCAAGTCTTTTCCACTGATTCACAAATCCTCGAGGTACTTTTGGATGTTTATTCACTGTCGCTGTTGTGAAAACCAAATCAGGTGGATCTTCTATTAACGTATCAATTAAATTACTATTCCAGGGAATGCAAGCTTTCGTTAAGTTTCCCTTGGGGTCTTCGTCTGTAAAACGACAACCATCATGACTATATAAATCAATTTTAAAATTCATTTCTTCCGCTAATTCTATTAAAGCCGGGAACCAATGACCTGAGTGTGAACCACCAACGAGCGCCAACGTGAAATCAAAACCTTCCAATACACCATAAGAACATTTTCTGACTTCCGTTAGATTAGCCGACTGGCATTCCAAATCATTATAAAATACCGGAAGATCTGTTTTGATTTCTGAAGGTGACGGGATCGGTTCTACATAGGATACGCTTTTCATATTATAATCTTTTGATTGAGCACCAGGGTAATCTTGTTCATGGACAAGATCCGAATTAGCAGTCGCCTTTTCAATATAAGCAGAAATTGAAAATATTGAACTACATGCAAGTACTACCATAGTTGACAATACGACGAGTAGTTTCCCTTTCTTCTGATTTCCACCTATTTTTTGAACAGTTTTTTCTAATAATTTGGTAGAAATCATGGACAACACAAAGGTCGCCATTAACAGTAATATCCCATCTCCTATAGGCACTGTTTCTGTTTCCATATACGTACGATAGAAAATCAGCAACGGCCAATGCCATAAATATACACCATATGTAAGACTCCCTAGATAAATCAGAGGCTTTGTCGATAAAAATCGATTTACACCATATATTGTGATACTTTCCGAGGCAATTAATATTAGTAGTACTCCACTAATAGGAATCAATGCCAAATAGCCAGGGAATATAGTTGATACTGGAAATAAAAATCCAGTAAGTCCGATAATTGCTAGACCAACCCATCCTAAGACTACGCTTAATCTTTTATTGAAAAATAAGTATGGCGATAGTAGAGCAAAAATGCCACCAATACTAAATTCCCATATCCGTGTGAATGTATTGAAGTATGCAAAAGGCTGGTTAACATTTGTTTGATAGACGGAAAAAGCCAATGAACATATAAACACGATGATAAGCGAACTAAGTAATGTCTTGTATACTGGCGTTTTCAAAAGCTTTCGTGCGATATAATAAATAGACGTAAATAGAACAGGCCAGATAAGATAAAATTGACCTTGCACACTAAGTGACCAAAAATGTTGAAATGGAGTAGGTATATTATCTTGCGCCAAATAGTCAACAGAATCTAATGCTAGCCGCCAGTTTTCAAAATAAAATGTGGAAGCCATCATATGCGTTATTATTTCTCCCCATTCAAACTTGGGCAGAAGAATGACAGCAAAAATTCCAGTGAAAATCAAGACTACTGTCGCTTGGGGTAATAACCTTCTCGCTAAGTTCAGAAAATACTCGATAAAATTTACTGATCCTGTTCGTTCTATACGCGAGATGATGGATAACGTCATCAAATAACCTGAAATAACGAAGAACACATCGATTCCACCAGACACTCTACCAAACCATATATGATAAATTGCGATCAATAATGTTGCTACCGTTCGTACCCCTTCTATCTCGGGTCTAAATCTTTTATTAGGTAACTTTAGATCCGACATAACTTCCTCCGTTAAATAGACTCTTTTAATTTTAAATGCATTCCATACTATATCATAAAACTATAGAAACGTTCAGTTATTTTCAGCTCATATTATGTAATTTTGACAAGTGGTAGAGTAGGTGTTTTTGAATATTTCATTTGAAAATACCTATATGTTTCTGCTAATCTAATTTCCCTATACGAAAAAGAACAGAAATCTCCATGGAGACTTCTGTTCTTTATCTAACTTTTATTTCACTTTGCTTTAAATGCCTCTTGCAAATAATAATAAGACTTCTTCAATCGTTCTTCATACATAGGAACTTGCCAATTATCCCATGTATAACTTTTCATTGGATCCAACTTCATGTCATGTAGCTGAGGAAATGACTCCAGTACTTGGCCATCTTCTGATGTTAAAACGGCTCCGATAAATAGTTCATCGATGTGAATGCTTGTTCTGGTACCATCAGCCAACAAATTCTCGATAAACTCTTTTCTACTTGGATCCATCGCTTGTAACAACATCCACGGAATACGCAGCTCCAACATGCCATCACGCATATGGTAATCTGCCAACGAATCATACTCAGTTGAGTCAGGATCTCCATTTCCTTCTCGAAGTTTTCCCGTTTCATATGAACTGAATGGAATCGTGCGTTTTTCGTTCGCCACAAAGTATTTACGATTTAACGCGTACTGCATCGGAATGAATTGGTTCGTTTGATCTTTCATTTCCTTTTTCGGAATATATCCTACATCCTTACCGTAATCATGGTGGAATAGATCATAATGCGGGTCAATCAACATTCTTGATTGGGCACCGTTAATTTTAGCAATGAATTCCAGTCCATTAGTGAATTGAATATCTTCAATTCTACTAGCACGTGTATTCCCACGTCCTGGCACCGTATCAAAGAGAATATTCACTACGTCAGTTTCACCTATTTTGGATTCATCGTAATCTATCCGAATATACAAGAAGGTTTCGTCATGATCTACATACATTTTTTCAAGCGTACCTTGTTTGTTCTTATACAACGGTTCTCCTGTCCATTCTTCTTCATGTCCCGCCACTTTTATTTTCAACGGATCAAAGCTGAGCAGACCGAACTTTTGTTCATTCGTTTGTGTGTTAGACCAGTAAGGACGACGATCTGGATTATCATATTCTGCCGTGTTCCATGTTCGTTTAAACCACTCATCTTGCCATGAAAATACTAGTGCGCCCATTAAATTCTCTTGCAATATATCTTCATATAAATGCGTCAATATTTCTCCTTGCTGGTCCTCTGATATAAATCCTTGATTCCAGCCAAATGGATTTTCATGCGCTTTTCCTCTAGAAGCAGGAATCCCAAATTCTGAAATTAGAATCGGTATTCGATGTGCTTCGTGCAAATCTTTTAAATAGCCAGCGTAGTTATTCTTCTGGCCTCTGAAATCTATAAACTCACGATATTTTTTCTCATAGTTTAAAAAATCCGGATAGTATGGATACACATGATACGAAGCAAATTGACCAGCCTTGTCCATTTCCCCCTTAGTGTAGAGGAGATTTGGATCAACAGATACGATATCTTCTTGATTTGAAGAATCAGATGGGTGTGTCAGCAAATCAGTCGTGACCCAATTGACGAAGCTCATCGGTCGAATCTGCTGGTAGTTACTCACTTCATGCGAGACGAGAATATCCATTTGTTCCGCCAGCCAATATTCAAATGCAGCGGCGCCTTTTGTTTCAAAATACTTCCCATTGTATTCTCCTAAATCAGCATGTAACTTATTCGTATTCTCCACCATGAATGGATACCATTCAATGCCGATCATCCATGCTGTGACCCATTGGGAAATATCCGCATCGTATACGCCGGATGCATGACCTGGACGCGGTGGTACAGTAGCATTTCCATGAATGACATCGACAAGTTGGACCATTTCTTTTTGGAAGTCTTTCAAGTTCTCTTTCTCAAAGGCATCTAATGACTCTTCCAGTTTTTCTTCATTGATCCAGACACCATGCATGACATATATAGGTGTATCATGTACATCATTATACGCTTTTAATGCGTGATAAAAATCAGGTGGATGAAGCGTATAAACGCGAATAGTATTAGCGTTCATCTCGCCAATCGCTTCGAACCACTTATAATACTCTTCTTCTGTAATGGCAGCTTCGCCAGGAAATGCTCCTGGTTTCCCCATTCCAATATTCACACCTTTGACAATCATCGGAGTCCATTTGCCATCGGTTAGAACTTCCAAATGATTACCATTCATTCGTGAATTCATTTGTACTCCTTCTTGCTTTGGCTTCTTCTCATCAATTGCCTCTACTTGTCCGAACTGTGCAAGCGCTCCCTGCATCATCGGTACATAAGCAGACCAGAAAAATGCTTTCTCAGAAGATCTTTGAATAGCTTTATAGACGTTCGCTATTCCTTTTACTTGATATATAGAAGGAACATTTTCCATACTACTGAAATCACCAGAAAAATACATACTTTCGGAAACGCCGGATGTATGACGAATTACCGCATCGAATTGAGTAGGGATTCCTTTCTTATCTAACGTCTTTTTTCCTTTTTCAGTAAGATTCCAATCATATACCGCTAATGATTCGCCTTGCTCCGCCGTAACGATATCGAACCAGGAATGAAAGCGATGTGAACCCTTGACATTTAATCTTTTCGTACCGTTGTCCGTAAATGTTAGCTGAATATCATCAGTTGAAAGCTCTTCATTTTTTCTCAATACAAGAACTTCCCCTGAAGTATCATTCATTAACACAAAACCAGGTCCACTATATGTCCACTGTGCTGATTGTTTAGGAAGAATTTTTTCCATCTCTGCATTCTTTTGTGGATCCAGTTCTTCCATATAACGACCTCTCCAACCAGAGAACTTCAAGCCCATTCGATCTTCGACACGTGTACGTACTTTTTCTGAAGTAGGTGCAGAAAATGAATTATACTCCGCTATCAACATGGAAGGCTTCTTCGAATTAAGTCTTTTCACTATTCGTTGCCACTCTATTTCTTTTAGTCCACCATGATTTTCTTCGTATGTAGCGAGCGCAGAATTTTTCGTATCTAATTTATTTTCATCAAAACTGGCTGTATTTGCCAAGTAAATAATATCTTTCTTCCCATAATCTTGTGGTAGTGGATTCAACTCGGAAATACCCTTTCCTTCTACTGCTGTGTATCCGCCATAATAGTCCCGCGCAGGATCAAATGGTTTGTTATGCGAAGCTTTTACTTTTGAATAGTTTAATACCCAGCTAACCCCAAGATGTTTTGTATGTAAATTTTCTACTGCTGATTTATCTATAATAGCCACTTTCATCGGTTGATTGTCCTTCAAAAACCATAATCCTACAGGTATAATGAGTAAAAATACTATACTCATCACAAATATTACTAACTTCCTCATAAGCAGCCCCCTTTCACTAGTACACATGTATTCTATTGTCTCTATAATAGTTCTAATCAATTATGTATATCGTACAAAATAAGAGTAATTAGCACCACTTCCGTATTATTTCTAACAATTATAGCATATTATAATACTTTATCACTAGTATTATTCTATAGAATTATAATGTTAAAAGCTTGAACGTTGACACGGAATTTATATATGCTGATTTGTAAAGAAGACGATGATGCCAGATAATAAAATGCTTCAAATATCAATATCTTTGGAGCATTTATTACCGGCATTCGGAGCTAGTGCAATAGCAATCAATTGGCTATCGATGTGATTTTGCGGATTGCAATAGGGCTCGTCACTCTACCGATTGTCCGCCTACATATGTAAAGCTTGACCAACTAGTTGAGAAGTATAGTTTCTTTACTTTTCACTTCGCCATATCGTCTATGATCCAGGGAACGGCATGAAGTAAATCTGGAAATACTGCATCGGCTATTGGATCTGTTGTACCTAGGAAGACGGTCTTAGTTCCTGCTCTTTTTCCGGCAATAATGTCAGTATCCGTATCGCCTATCATATAAGATGTGGACAAGTTTACATTATAGTTCATGGCAAGATTTTCTATCAGCTTACTATGTGGCTTACGGCAATCACAACCAGACTTCGGCTTATGCGGACAATAAGCGACTTTGTCAATTATGGCACCTTCCTTTGCAAGCTCTGCAATCATATGATGATGAATGGATTTCAATGTAGATTCTTTCATGTAACCAAGACCAACACCGCCTTGATTCGTCACAACAAATATGTAATCAAATACTTGATTCAATTGCTTAATCGCCTCTGCTACTCCAGGCAAAAAATATAATTGGTTAGGTTCATTCACAAATTTCACACGATGCGTTAACACTTCATTGATCACACCATCTCGATCCAGAAATACAGCATTTTTCATATTGGCTTTCCTCCCAAGAAATTATCTTATTACTCTCATATTGTCCTCATTGCATGCATTTAAACGTAATGACACATCCATTTCGCTAATAAATCTAGTCAAGCAAGATGATTGGGGTCTCACGAAATAACAATTAACATAACTTGTATAGTGATTTACAACGAACTCCGAATTGTTTTGTGAACTGTAATTACTTATGAGGTGATGCGTAGACGTGGTAATCTCACGGAAATTTGATTTTTAAATGATAAAGAGAGCATATTCACAAAATCTGCGAATATGCTCTCTCTTTTATTTGGACAAATCTATTTTCTTATTCAACGAATATATAATAATCCCGCCAATTGTCATGGATAATAACTCACCGATTCCCGCTGTCAGCCAAGTAGCCCAGAATGGGAAACCTAGTAAAATTGTCAATTGAGCAGCAATGGCGCACATAGACAATGCAAAAACAATAGCAGTGATGACCATTTTGACGATATCATTTTTAATTTTCTTTGTCAGCGCACGACATACTAATAATGCGACTAACGTAGCCATAGAACCAATCGGCACATCCAGTATCCAAGTGGGGGACATAAAGTTTGCGAACATGACACCTAGCGTGACACCAATCACGTATCGTTTATTATACAAAGCTAGGTAATTGAACATCTCTGACAAACGCAATTGGATTGCGCCAAAACTGATAACTGCAAATACAAACGTCACCGCCACATACAAAGCTGCAACGAGAGCTGTTTTTGTCAGTTCATTCACCGTACTTTTACTCTTAGGTGAATCTTTTACATAAGACATACTCATTTTATTTTCTCCTTTATGAAATAGCCTAGTTGCTATTCCAGTAATAACTACGACCAAAGGAAGAAAGAGCCTATCGCTCAATCAAAAGTGCCGTAGTGCAAACAGAATTTGCTTGCTTCGGTATTATAACAGAGTTCACTATAATACAAAAGCTTTATTTCGCAATCCAGCCGCCGTCAATCGGAATCACCACTCCATGGATATAATCAGCAGCGGTACTGGCTAAATATAACGTTAGGTTCGCCACTTCACTCGGCTGTGCCCAGCGCCCTGCAGGTGTTTCCTCTGCTACCCACTTTGCCATTTCACCGTCTCCTGCAAAATCCGCTTGATTCATCGGTGTCTGAATCGCTCCTGGTGCAATCGCATTCGCACGAATCCCCTCACGGCAGTAATCCATGTCCAGTTGTTTCGTATACCCGACAATAGCATGTTTGGATGCAGTATAGGCTGCCCCGCCACCACCTGCCACGAGGCCCGCAATGGATGCCATATTGATTATAATACCTGACTTATGAGCGATCATCTGTGGCAATATTTCATTTGTCATTAAATATGTACCTTTCACATTCGTGTCCATGATTTTTTCCCAAAGTGCTTCGTCGGTATCCAGTGTTTTTGCAAAACCGTCAAGAACCCCTGCTGTGTTTAATAATATATCTATTGTACCAAACACGTTACATGCTTCCTGAACAGCCCGTGTTACATCTTCCTTTACACTGACACTACCAATCGCATAGGCGAACTGTAACGGATACTCTTTTTGTAATGTCGGGAGATTTCCTTCTTGTATATCAAACGCAAAGACATTTGCTCCATTTTCTAAAAATGCTATAGCTTGTGCTCGTCCAATACCTGAAGCTGCTCCAGTCACTAGAACTGTCTTCCCTGTATATTCTTCAAATTTCATAATATCCTCCTATATAAAAAAGCCCATGATGGCTCATGAGCTTCGATTCAATGTATTATTCTACGATTACCCAATCTTCCGCCAGTAAGTCACAAACAGTTGGTGTGAACATGGTGTACCCTTCACCGGTTACGTCAATCACGAAATAAGGGTTTAACTTTTTGCCGTCCTGCTCGCTCTCTCCTACTAACTTCACGTATAATTCCGCTCCGCCCCAGTTACTACGGATGACTTTCTCTCCATCCTTCAAACGTGGCAATATTTCTTCAAATGTCATGTATATCCATCCTTTATCACTGTAATGATTCGCACAAGTTTATCGGGAAAAGTATACTTGATTATGAGGACTTTTACAACTTGAGACCATTAAAACCATGCTACTAGGCAGAACGAAAGTAATTTCTATATCGATTAATAAAATCTGTTTTTCAGGTTACTCACTGTCCAGCTTGCCATATTTCACATTCCATGATAAATTGAACAATAGAAAATTTCATTACGGAATCAACATGTATAACCTCGATAATATGGTTCGAGGGTCTCTACCAGGAACCGTTAAATCCTGATTACAAAGTAATTTTTGTAATCAGGATTTTTCTATTCAAAAAAACAGTGTAGAGACACTGGTAGGAGGAATTGTTTTGGATTTACGTGTTTTATTATTGGCAGTGTCTGCTATTACGGTGGGACTGGTAGAATTGGTGGTCGGCGGGATTTTGCCTGTCATTGCCGATGATCTGAATGTTTCAATCGCAACAGCCGGACAACTCATTACAGTATTCGCTCTCGTGTACGCGGTAGCAGGACCCGTGTTATTGTCACTGACCGCAAAAGTAGAGCGCAAGAAATTATATTTAATCACACTTTTTGTATTTTTAGTTGGAAACGTTCTGACCTATTTTAGTCCGACTTTCGGTTTAATGATGGCAGCCCGTATTTTGACAGCTGCCAGTGCGGCACTCGTTATTGTTCTATCACTAACGATTACAGCGCGTATGGTCGAGCCTAGAGTACGGGCAAAGTCACTTGGTTATATTTATATGGGAATTAGTTCTTCACTTGTACTAGGTGTACCGATTGGGATTGTCATAACAAATGCTTTTGGATGGCGAACTGTATTCCTAGGTATTTCATTTTTGACGGTTGGTTCGATTGTATTGATCGCCAAGTTCCTTGAGAAGATTCCCACTGGCGAAGTGCAGCCGCTTTCTGTTCAAATTAAAGCATTGGCAAATAAAAAGATCTTCTTTGCTCATATGGCAACGATGTTCATGCTGGCTGGTCATTACACAGTGTATGCATATTTCACACCATTCCTGGAGACCACGATGCATCTGAGTCCCTATTGGATTAGTGTGTTCTACTTCCTGTTTGGATTAGCTGCAGTTGCAGGCGGAGCATTCGGTGGCGGACTGGCAACACGTCTTGGTTCCAAGAAAAGCATTTTAATTATTTTGGGTGCGTTCGCTATCAGTTTATTCGCCCTGCCTTACTCTACATTTTCAATTCCATTATTCATCATCTTCATGATGGTTTGGGGCGGATTGAGTTGGGCATTGGCACCTGCGCAACAGGAATATATTATTCAAAGTGATCCGGTTACATCAGACGTGCACCAGAGTTTTAATAACTCGGCTCTGCAAGTCGGAATCGCACTTGGTTCCGGTGTCGGTGGTATCGTGTTCAGCCAGACGGGTGCTGTGACGAACATGCCGGCGGTTGGTGGTGTACTGGTCATCATCGCATTCATTTGTGCGGCTATCTCGTTATCGATGACTATAAAGACTCGTCAGGCAACCGTATAATCAGGTAGAATAGAGTGAACTCGTTACAGAGTTCACTCTATTTTTTTATGAAACGAGGAATGATTATGGTCGGCTTGCTACTAGATGTCATCATTCTACTTGCATTTATTGTGTACGGTATCGCACTTTGGCAAGGTAAAGGCGCATCTATGCTTTCGGGATACAATACGATGTCCATGGAGAAAAAGATGCAGATTAATGAACGTGCGTTATGCAAATTTATGGCGAAAATTATGTTCGCTTTAAGTTTTTGTGTCGGACTGTTCGCAGTAAGTGAACTGCTACAGGAAGATATATATTTCATAGTGGGACTATCACTTTTCGTGGCTGTACTCGGTTTTGCATTGATCTATGCGAATACAGGAAATCGATTTAAAAAATGAGGTAGGAGTTGAATACAGGTAGAAGACGTGGCATTTACGAGATTGAAGTTATAGGCATACCGCTTCTTTGTACACTCTGCGGTGGTACTACATTTACTCACCGAGAAGTATACATCGATTTGGAGCAACCACCTAAAGAAGCATCTACTCGGCTGACATTACAATCTTTTGCTTGTGAGGTATGCAGTACCACACAGTTAATTCAAGAGCAATCACATCATGACGTGTCCAATATTGTCTATATTGAGGTGGATTCGTAATGGTTGAAGAGCTCGAAAGCGTGAGAAGCCGTATAACAATTTTAGAGCATCCACTTATTTGTCGTTTGTGTACGTATGATGAGTTTATCCCCTATCGGTCAATCTCAAATGCCGAAGATCCGGGGATTGGTGTGCTATCGATAGGATACTGTGCAGTATGTATTCAATGTGGTTGCGTGACCGATTTTGGTGATCCTAGTCATCCAAGTGAAGATGGTTTAGATTATATTTGGGCTTTTAAACAAACAATAGTATAGCAGTATTTGAAAAACGTTCCGTAACAGGATGCGTTTTTTCTTTCATTACGAAACTTCTCCAATTTGCTCCATCATGTCCAGTACACTGTTTAGGAATGCACCGATTTCTCCCATATGATCTTCAGTTAATTTCGGTTTGAAATGAATGTGGATCCGATTCATGAACCCTTGCTCTGTTTGCTCATGACGGAAGCTGAGTGTTTGCGTGTAACTAATATCGTTTTCCCATACAGCACGAAGGATACTCGCGATTTCTTCACATTCGCTATCTACATCTTGAATGAAAGTGCGAACGAGTAATGTGAGCGTACAGCCCGGCTCTGCATTTTCAACTTCCAGTATTTCATTCGCCAACTCCTTAAGTGATGAATTCAGCGTAAGATCCACGATGACTGACGGATAGCCAACTTTTGCAAAACGAATTGTAAATTCCCTTGCCATAACCGCTAAATCCAATTGATCTTTACGATTTAAGATATGGACTGCTTGTTCCAAGTTATCCAAATCATACACATGGTTCTCAAATGCAACTTTTAAGTTTTCGAATACAGTTGGATCGTACATGGCCTGGCCTCCTTATATCTCGTATGTATATTTTGAAACAATCTAGCCACCATATGTGCAAACTGGGAGAGGAAGTTATGTATATGACAAACAAAGATGCGTCGATTGCAGAATTAAGCACCGAGGATTTACATGCACTGAATCACTTGGAGGAAAAATTAGGTGTGACACTTGTTGCGTATGAGAATAGTACATCACCCAAAAGGAAATAGTGGTAAAGTGGTACTTTCACGAAAAGTACCACTTCCTTATTTAAGATGTAAATTAAACACAAACCGTGGCTAATATTTTTTGAATATCATAAATAGCTTTATCTTTTCTAAACTGTTTTTCAATCTGCGGAGTCTGTGAACTTGATATCCAGATTTTTAATTCTGCATCCATATCAAATGTACCTGCAGTTTCTACACTATAATGAGAGATGCTTTTAAAAGGCACCGAATGGTAATCTACTTTCTTTCCTGTCATGCCTTGCTTATCAACTAGAATTAATCGCGTTTTCGTAAATACGATTAAATCGCGTACGAGCTTAAAAGCCGCTTCCACTTCTTCGCCATCTGCCAAAATCAAGTGCAGTTCTTTCTTCACGTCTTCATTGTTTACGACGGAAGCATTTCCTAAAAGCGCATCAAATAGTCCCATGCATGTATTCCCCTTTTCGATATAGTTTTGCCCCCAACATTACCACACACTTAGAAATCCCTTCATACTTTGTGATAGTAATTACTTCTACATCATGCGAATGTATGCAGTCTGAATAGTTTACCATGTCACAGTGGAATTGGATAGAATAAGTAAAAAGCTATTTCATTGAAAATCAAGCAGGCTTTTTCTATGAAAAGTTTTGAAGAATTAGGTAGAACTTTTTTCACTGTCTTCCGCTGATGAAGTCATGCAATTTATCAAGAGATTGGATCGCTAATTATATGTAATGGACCACTCTTTGGATCTAGATGATTCAAAGAGTGGTTTTTAATTTTCCAACTTCGTTTCGCTAATTAAATATCATGCGAACTCGCTCCTCGTTTGGTACACTTAGATATGTAGTAATTTTAAAAAGGGAAGTGTTTTAATGGTTGGACGTAATGACCCATGCCCATGTGGCAGTGGTAAGAAATATAAAAAGTGCTGTGAACGAAAAGATGCGGTGACTGTTGAAGATTTGTTGACAGATGAAATGGAGCACTTATTGCAAACATTTTATGATATTCATCCTCAGCGACCAGATATACCGGCGTTCGTGGAATTTGCTAATACATGGAAGTCTTCATTGAATAGTTATTTACCACAAGAAATGATTGAAACGATTGCGCTTGATGAATTTTTCTTCCATCAGCGGAGAGATATTTGGGATGACTATGTTGCAAAACAGAAGAAAAAACACGTTCGCCCATCTATTCTTGAGTTACTTGATAGATGGTCAGAGCCACGTGTATTTATCGGTGAAGTAACAGCTGTCGGGGATACATATTTAACAGCTACAAGTATCCTAGGTGATGAGACGATTGAATTGTGGAAAGAAAGTGATAAACCTGTTCCAGTAGGTGTGCACTTCTACTGCTTCATACTTTCTGATGGTACGTCTGAAGGTAATTATCTAGCAGTATCCAGTTTAATCTTCTTCCCGACTGATCATACGGAAGCAATCAAACAGTTTGCTAAAACACTTGCGGATACAGAAAACCCTTCACTAAAAGAATCCATCATGAAATTCTGGATTGCGCTTGGTGAGAGTGGCTATACCGGAGATGAGTTTACCGAATTTGAAGCAGGCGTTATAGAGTCAGCTAATGAATTTTTACAGCAACATGACCGAGAATCGAAGGCTTTGCTTGAAGTGCTTGAAGATTTCTTAGTAGATGAACAGCCAAAGGCACGTAAGAAACTAGCGATTGCGGCAGGCGCAATCCGTTATGGTCAAGACCATAATTATTTCACGCCGCTTGATATGACACTAAAAGAGATCGCAGAAGCATTCGATGTTTCTACTTCTTCGATGAGTAAATACGCGAAGGATTTAGCAGAATATGCTAGCGACAAAAATTAATTGAAATAAGGAGTTACGACCATGGTAATATCACATTCCCGTCTATCAGATGCATGGGAAGCGTATCAAGATGTAGATCTACACGGTAAACAGGTCCTATCAAGCATAGAATTCACGACGACATATTTATGCAATATGCGTTGTGAACATTGCGCGGTTGGATATATGCTACAACCGAAAGATCCACAAGCACTACCAATCGAACTGTTGCTGCAGAGATTGGATGAAATTCCGCATTTGCGAACGATTAGTTTAACAGGTGGCGAGCCGATGTTCTCAAAGAAATCCGTCGAGCAGTATGTCGTACCGCTACTGCAGTATGCGCATGCGCGCGGCATTCAGACGCAGATGAATTCAAACCTTACTATGCCTTTTGAAAGATATGAATTAATTGCACCGTATCTGGATGTCCTGCATATTTCACATAATTGGGGTACAGTCGATGATTTCATCGATGGTGGATTCGCCCGGATGGAACGCAAACCACCACGTGAACGTCGTGCAGCACAATTCGTGCGTATGATTGAAAACAGCCGAGCATTGTCTGAAATGGGTGTTATGGTATCAGCGGAGACTATGCTGAATCGCCGAACATTGCCTCATTTACAGACGATTCACGAACAAATCGTCCATGAAATGAAATGTGGACGCCATGAAATACATCCTATGTACCCTAGCGATTTCGCTTCTTCATTGGATGTGCTCACATTGGACGAAACACGTAACGCGATGTTCGATTTGCTAACCTACCGTGATCCGCAAACTTGGATGCTATTTGGAACATTGCCATTTTATAATTGCAGTAGCGATGCAAGAGACCAAGAATTATTTACGAAACTTGCGGCAAGTGAAAATGTCACTGTACGAAATGATCCAGATGGGCGTTCCCGGTTGAATGTCAATATGTTTACTGGAGATGTAATCGTGACCGATTTCGGAGATGTTCCGCCACTTGGAAATATTCAAACCGATCATTTGGTCGATTTATACGATAAATGGCAACAGCATCCATTAGCGAAAAGTGTCAACTGTCACTGTCCTGCTGTGCGTTGTCTTGGACCGAATTTACTTGTGAAAGATGCCTATTACCCAGATGTAGACTTTTTGAAGCGACAGCAACGATAAGATAGATGAAAAAAACCACGTATGGCTCATAGTTGAGTCCATACGTGGTTTTTATTTTCCGAAGCCTTGGAAATGTTCATCAATAGCTTCTTGGAACTTTTCTGATGCTACTGCTTCTTTAATTGCTAGTGCAAAATCCTTCTCACGGTCTTCGTCTCTGACCGAAACGATATATTGCAACTCTTCACCTAGCTGTTCGTGCGCAAGAGCATCTTCCAATTCCATTTCATTGACCATAATATAATTGTCCGGAATAATTGCCAAATCACCGCTTGCCATTGATGGAATCAGTTGAGCAATCAAGATGGGCTGGATGTTCAGGTTTTTCGGATTACTGTCAATTTGTTTTTCTGTAACCGCATAAGTTGGTGCTTTTGGATCTAATGAAATTAACCCCTGCTGTTCAAGGAAACGAAGGGCTCTTGCCGTGCCTAGTTCATCATTTGGAATAGTAACCCATGAACCATTTGGAATATCATCCATCGACGTCAACGAGTTGGAGTATAAGCCAAGACCCACACTCGGAACTTCCGTCAATGCTACTATCGGCAAATCATATTCTTCGTTAAACCGCTGAAGATTAATTTGTTGTTGGTTGATGTTGGCATCTATTTCGCCATCAGCCAACGCTTTATTCGGTTCAATTAAATCTACGTACGATTCGACTTCAACTTTGTAACCTTGCTCTTCAAGTGCCGGTTTTAGTGCCTGGTCGATGACTTTTGCATAAATTCCTGCTGTCGTGCCAATCTTTATTGTTTCATTGCCGCTGGTTGGACTGCACGCTGTCAATAGCAACCCAAAGATCGTCATCAGACCGAGTACTTTCATTTTCATCTTCAAATCGTTCCCTTCAAAAAACTGCTATCTTCATCATATTCGCTGTGATTTTTACTGTCAAATCAAATCTTGCAATTAAAAAGATGTGCAACAGTGTACACATCTTTTTGCTCGCTATGTAATTTTACCAGACTGCCGGTTTTTGTACCATAAGCCAAAGCATCACCATCAGCAATCCAATATAGATCCAGGCAGTGCGTTGTAATTTATTGACTACTGCTTCTCTGTCATTGCTTGGTTCATGGAATCTTTTCAATACAGAGGAGAAACCAGTTGCCAAGAAGAATCCAGACAACAACATGACGCCTATTGTGAGAATAACCCACGATGTGTGCCATGGCCATGGACCAAATAGAATTAATAAGATCCCGGACACAACAAGCACATGACCTGCATGCATAACGAGTCGGATAATGACTCGGATAAACGCCAGATAGATGTCTTCTGCTTCTGCTTTAGCAGTGCGCAGCCGGCGTATTAATGGCAGCAGGAGAAATAATGGTCCTACTGAAATTATAGCGGATACTACGTGTGCAAAGACAATCGCTCCGTAATAAAAGTTCATTTAAAAGATTATTTCTGAATTGGGCTATATTCGTGCACCCAAACTTTCATTTTAGGAAGCCAAGGCATTTTGTCGTGGATCGACAACATCGCCTGTTTATATTCTTCAACTGTTTCATGACCTTCAGATTTGGCGTCTTCTTCTGTTAGTTCTCCGAGTGTTTGTTCATACAACTTCTCAATCTTGTACTCTTTGCCTTCTAACGTCATAATTTCGCCGGGGTATGCATAGACACCATTACGTCTAGTAGCCCACTTTTCACCGTTGAGTACTTTTTGTACGTCTTCTGGAATGGTTACAAGTCTTTCAATCGAACAAGTTTTTTTTGGATAATTTGTCATGCTAACACTCCTCTTGGTTGATTAATCTTTCACTTACCCTAGTGTAACCTTTTTCAACAATGAATTACAGCTTTTACTTCCCATTAAAATACCCTCCCCACCGAAGTGACGAGGGAGGGCAGTTATTTTACTTCTACAGTATGTTCTTCATGCTCGTGTATTTCTTCATTTTCGATATGGATAATTACTTGGTAGTTGCCTGCTTTAGGGAATTGATAGTTCGCTGTATATTCACCCGGCTTGGATTCATCCGTATCTACCCATGTGGTTTCTTTCTCTGCAGAGATGATTTCATAGCGGACTTGTGCCTTTATTGCTTCGCCATCAAGCTGCGCATGTGTCATCAACTCTGTATCTGTCGCTGCTTTTGCTGACTCAGGTTGCATGAAGTGAAGAGAAAGTCCTTCTACTTCAGCGCCATGTTCATGGGATGGATCTTCTTGCGCACTTTCGTGTCCATCTGATTGATCACTAGCATCTCCGATTTGGATTTGCTTTTCAGGCATGACATGCATTCCGCGCGCAGTCACGTGAACCTGTACGTGATATATACCATCTGACTCAAATGTATTTTCCGCTGAATAAATACCTTCTTTATCATTAGTTGTTTCTACGTGAATGCTGTCTTCTTTCTTACCTTCTTCCCAGATTTCATACTCCACTTCTGATGCGTCATCTACGTTTTCTTCACCTTGTGTTACGTGTGTAGTAATGGTCACCGGTTCATTGACATTTCCCTTTTCAGGTACTGTAAGTTCTACTTCAATTGGGTCAGGTAAAACAGCTTCCGTCGGTACCTTATCATCTTGACCACATCCAGCGAGTATACCAATCAAAGCCGTGCTCATTGCAAACATTCCAAAACGTTTCATCTTTTCATTCTCCTATCTATTCGTTTAGCTGTTATGATTATAAAATATGATTACGAAATTTCAATGAAGTTTCGACAACTTATTGAAACTTCATGTGGATTTCACATCTTTTCTGGAAAATTAGATTGTAGAGATTTTATGAAATGAGGCGTATTGAATTGGGTTACCAATTATTAGTCATTGATGATGAACCGCAAATGCGTGATTTAATTCGTGTGATTCTGGAAGATGCAGGATATACCGTAATAGAAGCCAGTGACGGTTTACAAGCTTTGTCGATCGTTAAGCAACATTCTATAGATTTATGCATAGTCGATGTGATGATGCCCTATATGGATGGGTTTACATTTGCAGAAGAGATGAAACGTACTTCCTCGATTCCTCTGATTTTCCTATCTGCACGGGGCGAGGAATGGGATAAAGTACAAGGTTTGAAGCTTGGTGGTGACGACTATATCGTCAAGCCTTTCTTACCAAGAGAACTTGTGGCGCGAATCGAAGCCGTCTTACGCAGAACATACCGCCATAATCCCGATCCTTTAGTATTACAAGCAGGTCCACTTACCATTAATGAAGACTCGTATACCGCACAGCTCAACGGAGAAACTTTAAGTCTAACTTTGAAGGAATTTGGCTTGCTTTTGTTGCTAGTCAAGCATAAAGGACGTGCATATTCCCGTGAACAATTACTTGAATTGGTCTGGGGTGACGATCACCAGAGTAGCGAGCGTACAATCGATACACATATCAAAACACTTCGCCTAAAACTAGGAGACGCAGGTAAAATGATTGAAACGGTATGGGGGATCGGCTACAAGTTAGAGGACTCTGAATGAATAATTTGAATCTAAGCAAAAAAATGATGATTGTGTTTTTAGGCAGCATCACCTGTACCATATTGTTTTCATTCTTCTTCATTCATTACTTGTATACCGACTTATATAAAGAACAGATTAAAGAGTCGATCATGTATCAAGGGAATCGAACAGCTTCTCATTATCATTATGGTGAGCTAAGTGATTCGATCATCGAAAAGATTCAATGGTATAACATCGTGTCGGAGTATGAAATCATCGTCGTAGATCGTCTTGATGATTTAACGTCCTATTTCCCTTATCAAATCGATTATCAATCACTCGTCAATGAAAGCGACGAGAAAATACTAGAAACGGGTAAGCCTGTTATGAAAGAAGGCTACGTGGATGAACTGAAACGTGAAATCTTCGGTGGGATTTTCCCTATTAAAGGAGAAAACGGACTGATCGGCTTCATTTATATATATGTTCCGCTCGCTGCAATCCAAGATGTGTTTCATGACAG
The DNA here is from genome assembly GCF_002743155.1 of Sporosarcina sp. P1. Classification (NCBI taxonomy): domain Bacteria; kingdom Bacillati; phylum Bacillota; class Bacilli; order Caryophanales; family Caryophanaceae; genus Sporosarcina; species Sporosarcina sp. P1. The sequence continues at coordinate 106,647 of NZ_PDYS01000005.1, read as the reverse complement.
TCTTCCGATTATGTTACTTGTAGGCAGTATTTTCTTCATTGTTCTATTTTTGATTTTGCAACGTGTATGGCGTTCGTTATTCGAACCGTTACAAACATTGCAGACCTACTCGGAAGAAGTATCTAAAGGTGATTATTCGAATCGACTCAATACAGGACGAACGGATGAAATAGGAAAACTAGCTACTGCATTCGATTCAATGAGCCGTTCACTTGAGGAACAAGATCAGCGTAAGAAAGATTTCACGTCAAATATTGTACATGAGCTCAGGACACCTTTAACGTATATTAGTGGCTACGCGCAACTTTCGCGCGATAAAATTGATGTCTATCCTGATGACGTAAAACAATACTTATCAACCATCGAGAAAGAAACTGAACGCCTGAAGAAGCTCATACATGATTTAGTCGAGCTGAATCATTTAGAGCAGGATGTATATACATTGGAAACTGAACCGATTGCGATCGCGCAATTACTGTTGGATACATTGGAATTATTTGTGATCCGGTTACAGGATAAAGATATTCAGTTGCGCACATCAATTGATGAGGAATTGATTTTGGAAGGCGATCCTAAACGATTACAACAAGTTTTTTATAATACGATCGATAATGCTGTAAAATACGCTGAACAATCTATATCTATTCACCTTATGGCTAGTAAACACGGTGTACAATACCGCATCGCGAATGACGGCGTGACCATCGGAGACGAAGACGTAAATCAGATTGGACAACGTTTTTTCCGTACCGATAAAGCAAGAACTCGCACAACAGGTGGCACTGGGCTTGGCCTGTCGATTGTCAAAGAAATTGTGCGGTTACATGAAGGGACATTCACGATTTCCAATGAAACAACCGAAACCATTGTGGTGATTGAATTGCCAGAGCAAATGCGAAAGGAGTGAAAGAAGTTGAAACGTTTGATTCCTTTTATGTTGTTTCTCACAGTATTCGTCAGTGGTTGCAGTGAACCACTTGAACGTGGGAAACAAGTCCGGGAATTCACCTTTACGGATCAGCATAATCAACCATTTAGTTCCAAGGAGCTTTCTGGTTCACCCTGGATTGCAGACTTCATCTTCACGAATTGTACCACCGTATGTCCGACATTGACGAGTGAGATGGCAAAACTACAAGCTGAATTGAAAGCTCGGGATATCGAAATGAACTTCATTTCGTTTTCTGTAGATCCTGAAAGCGATACACCTGAAGTATTGAAAGACTATATCTCAAACTTCACTGATGATGAATCCAACTGGCATTTGCTGACGGGCTACACGCAATTAGAGTTCGAAGCATTTGCGCGTGAAGAATTCCAGACTTTTGTACTGAAGCATGAATCATCTACTCAAGTTGTCCATGGCACGAATTTTTATTTACTGGATTCGGAAGGCTATATTCTTAAAGAATATAATTTCTCAAATGAATCTTATAAAGAAGAATTATTGGCCGATTTAAAACGCATGAAAAAATAGCCGGGTTGCGTGACGGATTTCGTCCATTCCGTTATACTAGGATAGGAAAGCAGGTGTACGTGTTGGATTCTCGTTATTGGAAAGCCGGTTTTTTTACTGCATTGAGTTCATTTGTTCTACTCATTTTAGGCGTACGGACAGTCCTTGGACATGACTTAGTTGTCAATAACTATTTGACGTTTGCAGTGTTCGGCCTAATGGTCGGCATTGTCAGCTCCCTATTATTATTCTATGAGCTATCCATTGCATTCAAAATGTTCATGGTCGTTCTTGTTCTAGCATTTGCCGAAATGTTCCGCAGCTTCCTGATGATGGATAATGAATTCTCGGAGGCAATCGGGATTTTATCTTTGTTCATTATTTCATCTTTTGGACTAGCCATCTCCATTATTGTACAGTTTATTGTAAAGTTAGCTCGCAAAAACTAAAAACCGGTTGGAGAATTATTCTCCGACCGGTTGTTTTTTTGTTTTTTTGATTTGTTTGCTTCGTAGTTGACCGCATGCAGCATCGATATCGGTACCATTCTCAAGACGTACTCCACCGTTTATACCTTTGCGTCTAAGCGCTTCGTAGAACGACTTAATCGCTTCCGGTTCACTCCGCTGATACTGGCCATGTTCATCTACTGGATTGTAGGGAATCAAGTTGACATATGAAAGGTGACGCTTATCCGCAAGCAATCGACCCAACTCTTCCGCTTCTTTTACGTGGTCATTCACGTCACGCAATAAAATATATTCAAATGTGATGCGACGATTCGTTTTTTCCAAATAATAGTTGATTGAATCCATCAATTTTTCAATAGGAAAAGCTTTGTTGATCTTCATGATAGATGAACGTAACTCATTATTCGGCGCATGTAATGAAACCGCCAAGTTCACTTGTAGTTTTTCATCTGCGAAGTCTTTGATTTTCTCCGTCAAACCACTTGTTGAAACCGTAATATGACGCGCGCCAATTGATAAACCTTTTTGATCGTTTACGACATGAAGGAAATTCATCAGATTCGTATAGTTGTCGAATGGTTCGCCTATTCCCATGACTACAATATGACTTACTCGCTCATCTTCGCCCTTACCATCAAGATGCTCTTGCACTTTCATGATTTGACCCACGATTTCTCCTGCATCGAGATCGCGATTTTTGCGCAAAAGTCCGCTTGCACAGAAACTGCAACCGATATTACATCCGACTTGTGTTGTGACACAAACAGAATGGCCATAAGGGAATTTCATCAAAACCGTTTCAATCAAGTTGCCGTCATGCATTTTAAACAGGAATTTCACTGTGCCATCTTGTGAAACTTGCTTAACGTTTTGCTCAAGTGTCTGAATCGAGAAGTTTTCATTCAATAAATCAATTGTTTCTTGATTAATATTATTCATTTCATCAAATGATAAGACACGTTTTTTATAGAGCCAATCCCAAACTTGTGCTGCACGATACTTTTTTTGTCCGTTTTCTATAAGAAAGTCTGTCAATTGTTCGATTGTCAAACCATATATCGATTTTTTCATGTGATTTCTAGCCTCATTTCAAAAATTACAATCTTTTTATTATACTACAAGATTGTAGTAAAAGGAACAACTGATTAGATTTATAATTGTTTTTGCTGGACATCTTTGTCCGTTCTGAGCTTCATGAAAAACGCCAATAGATTCAATGCTGCGAGTACGGCAAAAAAGATCCCCATACCGGTATGCCCTGTAGCGATTCGGTCATATGCAAAATATGCCATCACTACACCTATGATAAGATCGATAATTTTTGAATTAAACAAGTTACTACCCCCTTACTTTCCTATACATAGTATATCAGAAAAAAGCACCTGCAACCGAATTTCCATCCGGGGCAAGTGCTCGATAAGTTATCTATTCTTACACATTTGTTGTAGTCAGTTTATGCTTTTTGATGAAATCTGCTAGCACTGTTTCAAGATTTGGCGTGCCGATTTCATCCAAATCATAATAGACACGCGTGCATGGCTTATTGATATTAATCACACGTGAAAGATCCATAGGTGTACCAATAATGACTGCATCTACATCAGCTGCATTGATCGTTGCTTCCAAATCTTTTAACTGCTCTTCGCCGTAGCCCATTGCAGGTAAGATATTTTCGATGTGCTGATACTTATCGAATGTAGTGATCAAGCTACCTACTGCAAATGGACGCGGGTCAACAATTTCAGCTGCGCCAAGACGTTGTGCTGCAATCACACCAGCACCCAGTTTCATTTCACCGTGAGTCAATGTCGGACCATCTTCAACAATTAGCACGCGTTTGCCTTTGATGATTTCAGGATTATCTACAGAGATTTTTGATTCTGCTTTAATAATTGTACTGTTCGGTGCCGCAAATTTAATATTATTTTCGACCGTTTGAATTGCTTCTTCTGACGCACTATCAATTTTGTTAATAATGGATACATCTGTTGTACGCAAGCACACTTCACCTGGATAATATTTCAACTCATGTCCTGGGCGGTGTGGATCAAGAACTGTGATCGCCAAGTCCGGCTCATAGAATGAAAAGTCGTTGTTTCCACCATCCCAGAGGATTACGTCACAGCCGTCTGGATCATTTTCAGCAGCGTCTAGAATATCCTGGTAATCTACACCTGCATAGATGATATTTCCACGATCAACGTGTGGCTCGTATTCTTCCATTTCTTCAATTGTACATTTATGTTTTTTGAAATCTTCTACAGTTGCGTAACGCTGTACACGTTGTTCAGCTAAGTCGCCATAAGGCATTGGATGACGAATAGCTACTACTTTCAAATCATGCTCGAGCAATGTTTCGATAATTTTACGTGATGTCTGACTCTTCCCTGTTCCCGTTCTAACTGCACAAACAGAAATAACTGGTTTATTACTTTTGATCATCGTAGCTTTTGATCCAAGTAAAGTAAAGTTAGCACCTGCTGAGTTTACAATCGCACCAATTCCCATGACTTTTTCGTAACTAAGGTCACTATAAGAGAATACACATTCATCTACTTCTAGTTCTTTGATCAACTCAGGTAACTGATCTTGAGAATAGATAGGGATTCCTTCGGGATACAATTCACCCGCTAATTCAGTCGGATATTTACGTCCATCGATATCTGGGATTTGCGTTGCTGTAAATGCCACGACATTGTATTCCTCTTTACCACGGTAGTATGTATTGAAATTGTGGAAGTCTCTTCCTGCTGCACCAATAATAATTATATTTTTAGTTTTCATAAATTTATCTCTCCAATCAAGCTTCTTTTTATTATTATAAGTCAACGTGTATAAAAATACAATAGAAAAACTTAAAAATACATGAATTTGTATACATATACATCTTTCATGCGCCTTATATTGTCTAAAAAGCTACTATAGCAACGATCTATACTTCTTTCTATACATTTATGAAACAAAAAAGCCATTCAGTATCGAATGGCTTTTGAGTAATTTATTCATTTAGTAAGTTGCTTCAGCACTTCAAATAGTATGTTCATCTGTTCTTCAGTACCGATCGATATACGTAAATAATCACGAATATCCGCTTGATCAAAGTGACGGACTAAAATTCCGCGGTCTTTTAATTGTTGATATAAGACTTTTGCATCCTTGTGTAAAGGCTTTACAAAGACGAAGTTTGCATCGGAAGGCAGAACTTCAAATCCTAATTCTATTAATGTATGGACTGTAGATTCACGTGTGCGAATGATTTTATTCGTACTTTCCGAAAAGTATGCATGATCGACAAATGCGGCAGTAGCTCCCGCCATAGCTAAACGATCAATCGTGTATGAGTTGAAGGAGTCTTTAATGCGCGTCAATCCTGCAATCAATTCTGGTTGACCAAGGGCGAATCCGACACGTAATCCAGCGAGCGCACGAGATTTAGACGTGGTTTGAATCACAAGTAAATTTGGATAGCGATCGATCAGTTTCATCGCAGATGGACCTGCAAAATCGATATACGCTTCATCGATAATAACTACTTGATCTTGGTTATTTCGCAAAATATCTTCAATGACATCCAACTCAGAATAAATACTTGTTGGCGCATTCGGATTTGGTAGAATGACACCGCCTGGTGAGTTATAGAACTGCTTTTTGGGTAATGTGAAATCAGCATTTAATGGGACTTTTTCGAATGCAATATTAAATAGCTTGGAATAGACCGGATAAAAGCTATAGCTGATTTCAGGAAATTTAATGGTCTTTCCCGGCTCGAAAAATGCCATGAATGAAAATGCTAGCACTTCGTCAGAGCCATTACCGACAAAGACATGGTCTTTTGTCAGTCCATATGTCTCCGCTATTGCGTGACGCAACGGATCTACAGTTGGTGAAGGATAGCGTTGCAATGTGTTGCCATTCAATTCCTCTGAAATGGCTTCTAACACTTTAGGACTTGGTGGATATGGATTTTCATTCGTATTTAACTTAATGATATCTGGCTGATTCAACTGCTCACCTGGTACATATGGTTCTGTACGGCGTGCAACTGTGCTCAGAAATCTACTCATTGCGCGGCACTTCCTTTTTTGGTCGTCTTTCACGTAACACTTGCTGAACATCCGTTAGATCAACATCAAGAATATTCATCAATACAAGCGTATGGTAGACCAGATCTGCAATTTCATTGGACACTTCTTCTTTATCTGCATTTTTTGCGCCGATTACGACTTCCGTAGATTCCTCCCCGACTTTTTTCAACACTTTGTCGATACCTTCTTTGAATAAATACGTCGTGTACGAGCCATCTATCGGATTGGCTTTGCGATCTGCGATTTCATCGATTACTTCATAGACAACTTCACGTAATGATTCTTCTTTTTCGGTTACCGTTGTAAAGAAGCATGTTTTTTCGCCAGTATGACATGCAGGACCCTGTGGCATAACTTGGACTAACAATGTGTCTTGATCGCAGTCTACTGAAATACGTTGCACTTGCTGTGTATTTCCGGAGGTTGCGCCTTTATTCCAAAGTTCTTGTCTTGAACGGCTATAAAACCACGTTTCATTTGTTTCCAACGTCTTTTCAATTGATTCTTTGTTCATATAGGCAAGCATGAGGACTTCCCCTGTGCGATCGTCTTGTACAACCGCTGGAATTAGACCTTTGTCATCAAATTTTAATGCATGGATATCTAGTGTCATTTTAGTCATTCCTAACTGCAATATTTTCTTCTGCTAAATATTTTTTTAAGTCTCGAATATTGATTTCATTGAAGTGGAATACGGATGCGGCTAGAGCTGCATCTGCTTTTCCTTCTGTTAGTACGTCTTTAAAGTGTTCAGGTTTTCCTGCACCACCACTTGCGATGATTGGAATATTGACAGCTTCAGCCATGGCGCGGTTGAGTGCAAGATTATACCCATCTTTCACTCCATCTTCGTCCACACTATTGACGACCAGCTCACCAGCGCCAAGTGCTGCCATTTTCTTCGCCCATTCGATCGCATCAATCCCTGTTTCTTCCATACCACCTTTTGCATAAACCGACCACTTGTTTTCGCCTTCTTGACGAACATCCATCGATAACATTACACGCTCTGATCCGTATTTATCCGCAACTTCTTTGATTAGTTCCGGATTCGTCAAAGCTGCACTATTAATAGATATTTTATTACCACCCAGTTCAAATACTTTGTCCACATCTTCGAGCGTACGAATTCCTCCGCCTACGATGAATGGAATCGGCACTTCTTTTGCAATTTCCTCAATTAAATCGAGGAACATACCACGGTTTTTCGTCGATGCAGAAATATCATAGAATACGAGTTCATCTGCGCCATCAGCAACATACTTTTTTGCTAATGTAAGGGGATCTGCTACTTCCTGAACGTCTAGAAATTTCTTTCCTTTTACAACTTTACGATTATCTACGTCCAAACATGGAATGATCTTTTTAGTTGTTGACATGACTGTCGTCCCCCAATAGTTTTTTTAAGGATAGATTGCCTTCGTATAATGCTTTCCCAATAATAGCACCGTACATATCTTCAGCAGCGAGTTTCTGAATATCCTCTTCTGTCGATACACCACCTGAAGCAATGATATCTATTGAAGATGCGTCATCCATTATTTTCAGTTCTTCAAAGTTTGGTCCCTGGAGCATGCCGTCTTTCATGATGTCCGTATAGACAACTGTTCTAACACCAATTTCCGCTAAGTCCTGCAATAAATCAACTGCCTTGACGTCACTTGTTTCTGTCCAACCGTCAGTTGCAACTAAGCCATTACGCGCGTCGATTGAGACCGCAATTTTGTCACCGTATTTTTCAACGGCCTTTTTCAAGAATTCAGGATCTTGAATAGCTGCAGTACCGATAATGACACGTGCGACACCATTTTCGATATGCGAGTCAACGATATCCATGTTGCGGATTCCGCCACCTACTTGAACGGGTATGCTAACTGCCTTAGCAATAGCTTCGATAGCTTTTTTGTTAGCAGAGTTCCCTGTTTTTGCGCCATCTAAGTCTACGACATGGATGTACTCGGCTCCTTGGTTTTGCCATTCTTGTGCCATGTTTGTTGGTGAGTCGTTATAGATTATTTCTTGTGCGTAGTCACCTTGGATAAGGCGAACACATTTGCCGTCTCTAATGTCGATTGCTGGGAATAAAATCATCAACTAGTCCTCCTAATAAATGAAGTTTGGGTAGTGCATTGGCGCCGTTGATCTGCACTACGGGCAGACGCTTTCCTGCGGGGTCTCAAGACTCATGCTTATCCCGCGGGAGTCGCCGCCCTCCGTTCCGATCAACTAGTATATTCTTATACATAGTATAATTTTCAAGATTCAAAACCGTAAAACTTTATTACAAAGAACCTTTAGTAGAAGGTATGCCTTTTACGTCTGGGTTGATGGTGCTGGCAACACGTAGAGCGCGGCCGAAGCTTTTGAATACGGATTCTATAATGTGATGTGTATTTTTTCCGTAGTTCAAGTTGATATGTAATGTGATTTTGGCGTTGTTTGTGAACGCTAGGAAGAATTCTTCGACTAGTTCTGTGTCGAACTCTCCTACTTTGTCTTTCATTCCGTCCACATTAAAGACCAGGAATGAGCGACCACTGATGTCAATGGATGCTGTGGATAGCGCTTCGTCCATTGGTGTGGAAACTAAAGCGAAACGTTCAATACCTTCTTTTGTGCCAATGCATTGGTGAAATAATTGTCCAAGTACGATACCGATATCTTCCACAGAATGGTGTTGATCTACTTCAATGTCGCCATCGCATGTTACAGATAGATCAAAGCGTCCGTGTTTTGCGAATGCCGTCAGCATATGATCGAAAAATCCAATACCCGTGTTGATATTCGTCTTTCCTGTACCGTCTAACGAAAAGTCCATTTCAATAGATGTTTCGCCTGTCTTACGTGTTAATTGTTGTTTACGCATTAGTATCCTGCCTTTCGTACTTTAATCGACTTGGCATGTCCTGTTAATTGTTCAGCATCTGCTAATGTAATGATGTCATCTGCCACTTCTGCCAAAGCGTTCTCGGAATAGTAGATAATACTCGACTTTTTCATGAAATCATATACACCTAACGGAGAAGAAAATGCTGCCGTTCCACTCGTCGGTAATGTGTGATTCGGTCCAGCCATATAATCACCCAATGCTTCAGGCGAGTGCTGACCTAAGAAAATCGCTCCTGCGTTTCGTATAGCAGCCAAATGCTCCATAGAATTATCAATCATTAGCTCCAAATGTTCGGGTGCTAAACGGTTCACGATATCAAATGCTTCTTGCAGAGAATCGACTACAATGATCCGTCCAAAGTTTTCTATAGATTGTGTTGCAATTTCTTTGCGATCGAGTTCCGCTAGCTGACGTTCAACTTCTTTAGAAAGCTTGGTCGCAAATACCTCGCTCGTCGTGATACAAACTGCCGCGGCACGCTCATCGTGCTCTGCTTGGGACAGCAAATCTGCTGCTGCATAAACTGGATTAGTATTGGCATCTGCTACGACACAAATTTCACTTGGTCCAGCAATCATATCGATGGCCACATCACCGAACACCCACTTTTTCGCTCTTGCAACGTAGGCATTCCCAGGACCAGTGATTTTGACGACTTTTTCAATTGTCTTTGTTCCGTATGCTAGAGCAGCTATCGCTTGTGCTCCACCTATTTTATAGATTCGGTCGACTCCCGCTTCTTTCGCTGCCACTAGAACGTGAGGATTAATCTTGCCGTCACGTTGTGGTGGTGTCACCATAGAAATTCGTCCGACACCTGCAATTTTCGCTGGCAATGTATTCATTAAGACCGTCGACGGATAGGCAGCTTTTCCACCCGGGACGTAAATTCCAACACTATCAATGGGTGTTACTTTCTGACCAAGCATGATGCCGTCATTTGGATTCAAGAACCATGATTGTTCTTTTTGCGCTTCATGATAAGTCGTGATACGCTCTTTTGCTGAGCGCAATGCACGGAAGAAATCATTCGTAACTGCTCGTTGTGCTTCATTGATTTCCTCTTCTGTGACAATCAAGCTGTCCAGCTTTACTCCGTCAAAACGTTCAGTGAAATCCAGAACCGCTTTGTCGCCTTCAGAACGAACTTGATCGATAATGGACAGAACGTTGCGATCAAATTCTAAATCCGTTTGATTAGAATCTTCGCGTCTTAGTAGTTCTTCTGTAAATTCAGCTCCACGAATGATCTTCATGAACGCACCTCCAAGCCTTCCTTCATATCTTTGATGAACTGCTGGATATCTTCAGTTTTCGTAGCATAACTTGCTTTGTTTACTATCAAACGGGCACTGACATCCGCCACTTCCTGCAAGACAACGAGTCCATTCTCTTTTAATGTTGTACCCGTTTCGACGATATCGACAATGACATCTGACATGCCGATTAATGGCGCGAGTTCAATCGATCCATTCAATTTGATCATTTCAGTACGGATACCTTTTTTGTCGAAAAACTCTTTCGCAACTAATGGATATTTTGAAGCTACCGTTAGAAATGGAATATTTTCAACTGGTGTAAAGGGGTATCCTGCTACCGCCAATTTACAACGTCCGATTCCTAAGTCCAGTAATTCATAAACATCACGAGGATCTTCCATCATGACATCTTTTCCAACAATCCCTACGTCCGCTGCCCCTTTTTCAACGTAAACTGGAACGTCTACGGCTTTAACAAATATTAGTTTGATCTTTTGTTTGTCATCATAAATGACGAGCTTTCGGCTTTCATCAGTGAATTCCGAAAAATATACATCAGATCTTTCAAGGAATTTCATCGCGCGCTCTGCGGTTCGCCCTTTCGCCATTGCTACTGTTAAATAATCCATTCAGGTACCCCTTTCTTGCTTGCGATTAAATCAAGCAGTTGTTTGAAGTCAGTGAACTCTTTTGTTTCTTCATGGTCTAGTAGTTTATTTTGCTGTTCTGTTAATTGAACTGTATAAAGACTGTCATTCTGTTGTTCCGCATCGATCAAAGGTTTAGATATGACACGATAGTCACGCTCTCTCAACTCATTCGTAATATCAATTGCGTATTTAATACGGCTTTCCTCATACAATACAGTCACATCGATGCTATATCTTTCTTTTTGGCCCTTATTAGATGAAGCTTTAACTAATGATTCGATTTCACATGCAAAACCAATCGCTGGCAATTTCACACCAAATTCTTCACTTAGTGCATCATAACGGCCACCCATCAGTACCGGCTTGCCGAAATTCTCTACATAGCCTTGAAAAATAATTCCCGAGTAATATCCCATGTGGTTAATCAAACCGAGATCAATGACGATATGCTTCTTTAAGCCATACAGTTCGACGATATCGCATGTTCGTTGTAAATAGTTGATTGCATCCTGTGCCAATTCACTAACCTGTAAGTTTTGTAGTCTTTCAAATACCACTTCAGGTGCACCATATAATAGAGGTAACTGTTCGAGTACTTCTTTAATAGAAGGATCAATTGATAATTGTTGTAAGAATGGACCTATTTCCACGACATTTTTTGCTTGAATCAACATCTTGAGTTCAGCCGTTTGCTCTGCAGTAATATCGGAGTCTGCAATTAATTCATTGAAGAATCCCGCATAGCCAATTTCAATTTTCACATCCAAGAAACCAACATCCCGTAATGCGTGACATGCAAGCATAATCGTTTCAGCATCTGATACTGGTGAACTCTCACAATAGAACTCGACTCCAGCCTGTGTTTTGCCGATATTCTCGCTTTCCTGGAACGTCTGTCTAAAGACTTCCTGAACATAATAATAACGCATTTCTTCAGGTAAGTTATCACGTAACAGGACGAGTTGCTGTGTCAATGGGATTGTAACATCCGGTCGCAATACGAGTACTTCACCCGTATAGTCAATCACTTTGATCATTTCGTTTTGATTGATTGAAGTACGTACATTGGAATATAAATCATATTGTTCAAATGCGGATGTTTTAATGCGCTTATAGCCATATGTAGTGAATCGTTTACCTAATATGCCAATGATATTTTCATGCTGTTCATGTTCATTTTCAAGAATTTCAGAATACAAGATATCTTCTACCGCCTTTCATATAAAAAAACTTCATCGCTTTACTACGCTAAAGTAAATTATTACTATAATGGTTATATAGAGCATTGTCAACTGTTAGTAGCATGGATCATCTGCTACAATATGTACTATAGAAAAGGAGAATGTATACTATGTTTGATTATCATATGCACAGCGCATTTTCAGCGGATTGTGAAATCCCAATGGAAGAAATGGCTAAAGCTTCTATCGCTAAAGGCCTAACCGAAATTTGCTTCACCGATCACGTCGATTATGAATATCCAGATGAAACGATTCATTTCGATTTCGACAAAATTGAATATGCACAAAAGATTCTCCAATTGAATGAACAATTCGATGGCCAACTGACTATTAAAAAAGGTGTCGAAATCGGCTTGCAACCTGACTTATTACATCTCTATGAAGAATTGATGGACGAGCATAAATTTGATTTCGTCATTTGTTCGCTTCACACAGTCGAAAACAAATCCCTTCACTATCGTGAGCTATTTGAAGATCGTTCAACAGAGGCAGCTTTTGAGACATATTACAAGGAATTATTGTATTGTGTGCAGCATTATAAACGTTACAGCGTGCTTGGCCACGCCGATTTGATTAAACGCTATACTGATCAACCACCAACTAATCTATTTCATGATTATTTAGAAAAGATCTTCAATACTATTATACCAGAAGGTAAAGGGATTGAACTGAATACTTCGGGAACTCGCTACGGATTGCCGCATAATATGCCAAGTGAAGATATTTTACGTTTGTATAAACAATGTGGAGGCGAAATTATTACACTTGGTTCAGATGCGCATAGAACGACAGAAATCGCACATGAGTTCAAGGAATCTTTGGAGTTATACCAGTCAATCGGCTTTAATTATTTAGCTACTTTCACAGATGGTCATCCAGAATTCCATAAAATTTCATCTTTATAAATTGGAAAGAAAAGTGACGAAAACTTCTTTGGAATTTCGTCACTTTTTTGAAATACGCTTATCTCCTGAATACCCATGTTTTCAACAAAGCCAAACGCTCCCGAATTGCTACTTTTGCCTTTACAGATTCAGGCGTCTTCGCCACAACGACGTCAGACTCCCATCCAATCTGTCTTGCAAGAAATCTTGCTCTCGCCAAGTGGTAATCGCTGCTGATGATAGTCACACCCACCACTTCTGGAATGATATTCTGACTAAATTGCAAATTTTCATATGTAGAAGTGGATTGATCTTCAATAATTAACCGGTCTTTTTCAATACCATGTTCTTGAAGATAGCGATACATCGCTTCAGCTTCGCTAATGTCTTCATCTTTTCCTTGTCCGCCTGAAAGTACAAACTGGACATGCGGATATTGTGTTGCATACTCCACAGCACTTTCCAAACGGTACTGTAATGATAGCGAAGGTTCTTCTCCGTTCACTTTGGCACCTAGGATGATTGCATAGCCATAGTTTCCATTCGCTTTCATCTGTTGTGCTTGTTTTATTCGATCGTCCGGTAACATCCAAAACATCCCCAGTCCCGCAATGGTTAAAACTATTATTATGGCTATACCCCATAACTTCTTCATTCAGACACCTCCTACTTTGTCCATAAGACGGCTACGAATGAAAAGTAGTTCCAAAAAAGAGCAGCGAAGCTTTTGGCCGCGTTGCTCTTGATATCCATCTTTAAAGCTACTTCACGATTTGCTTTTTATTGACCATACTATGCACTTCAGTAGGTAGTCCCCATAACTTAATGAAACCAACCGCTGCCGCTTGATCAAACTCATCATCAGATGTATAAGTAGCTAGTTTCTCATCATATAGCGAATTGGAAGATTTACGACCTTCTACTATTGCATGGCCTTTGAATAATTTTACACGAACTGTACCATTGACATATTGCTGTGTCTCTTTAATGAATGCCTCAAGTGCATTTCGCAAAGGAGAGAACCAAAGTCCGTTATAAATCAATTCTCCAAGTTTTTGTGAAATAATCGGTTTGAAGTGTGCTAATTCTTTTACAAGCGTTAAATCTTCAAGTTCCTTATGCGCTTTCAACAACGTAATAGCTCCTGGTGCTTCATATACTTCACGAGATTTGATACCGACTAAACGATTTTCTACATGATCAATACGACCAATGCCATGTTTTCCAGCCATTCCATTCAACTTTGTAATCAGATCACTTAATATATACTTTTCCCCATCAATCGTAATCGGAACGCCTTGTTCGAAGCCAATCTCGATTATATCAGCGGTGTCTGGGGCATTTTCAATGGAAACCGTCAAACCAAATGCGTCTTCTGGAGGTGTTGCCCATGGGTCCTCTAAAATTCCGCATTCATTTGCACGCCCCCACAAATTTTGGTCCACCGAGTATGGATTATCCAAGTCAATGGGTATTGGAATATTATGTTCTTGCGCATAATGAATTTCCTCTTCACGTGACCAGCTCCATGAACGCACTGGCGCTACGACTTCAAGCGTTGGATCTAGTGACTTAATTGCCACTTCAAAACGTACCTGGTCATTTCCTTTTCCTGTGCATCCATGAGCCACCGCAGCGGCTTTTTCCTGATGTGCTATTTCCACCAACTTCTTGGAAATAAGCGGACGTGATAACGCAGAGACAAGCGGATATTTATTCTCATAATATGTTTGAGCTTGCAATGAAAGAAGTACAAAGTCCTGTGCGAATTCTTCACGTGCATCAATAACATAGCTGCTAACTGCTCCAACAGTAAGAGCCTTTTCTTTAATGAAATCGAGATCTTTCCCTTCGCCAACATCTAAGCAGACTGCTATTACGCTATATCCTTGATCCGTTAACCATTGAATTGCGACTGATGTGTCTAAACCGCCTGAGTAGGCTAAAACGACTTTCTTCTTTTCCATGGGTGAATCCCCTTTCATGCAAGCAAATGTATGTTTATTCAACTTAACGTATTTTTATAATAACACATTTCATTCGTAACGCAATAAGAATTAATAAAAAAAACAGACACATTATGTAAAAAAATGTGTCTGTTTTATATTACTTATCGAATTCCGTGTGCAACCATTGCATCGGCTACCCTTAGGAAGCCTGCTACGTTAGCGCCCATTACTAGATTGCCTGGTTTACCATAGTCTACTGCTGCAGTACTACAGTCTTTATAGATGTTCTGCATAACTTCTTTCAAATGCATATCTACTTGTTCTTCTGACCATGATAGACGCTGACTGTTCTGAGACATTTCCATAGCGGAAACAGCTACACCGCCAGCATTAGCAGCTTTTGCTGGTGCGAATAATACATTATGCTCCTGAAAAATCACAATCGCTTCAATTGTACAAGGCATATTAGCGCCTTCACCCACTGCTTTTACACCATTTGCAATCAGCATATGTGCTGCAATTTCATCGATTTCATTCTGTGTAGCACACGGTAGTGCAATATCACATGGAATAGACCAAATTTCTGTGCAATCAGCATGATACTCTGCATCAGGACGTTCTTTCGTATATTCCCAAATACGTTTATTGCCGTACTCTTTTAATTCCTTCACTAAGTCAAGATCAATTCCGTTCTTGTCATAGATATAGCCATCAGAATCACTACATGCTACAACTTTCGCGCCAAGTTGCATAGCTTTTTCCATTGCATATGTCGAAACATTACCTGAGCCGGAAACTACAACAGTCTGACCTTCCAATGAAAGATTGTTTTCTTTCAGCATTTCATCTACGAAGTATACCGTACCGTAACCAGTTGCTTCTTTCCGACCGAGACTTCCACCGTGGTCGGGGTTTTTCCCTGTTAAAATACCTGCTTCGTAGCCACCTTTAATGCGATTATATTGACCAAATAGATAGCCGATTTCACGTTTACCTACACCAATATCACCTGCCGGCACGTCAATATCAGGTCCAATATGTCTGCTAAGCTCTGTCATGAAACTTTGTGTAAAGCGCATGACTTCACGATCAGACTTCCCCTTTGGATCGAAATCAGATCCACCTTTACCTGCCCCGATTGGCTGCCCTGTTAACGCATTTTTAAATATTTGTTCGAATGCAAGGAATTTCATAATGCTATTATTTACAGAAGGGTGGAAACGAAGTCCCCCCTTATAAGGCCCAAGATCACTATTGAACTGAACACGGAACCCTCTATTTACTTGTACTTTACCTTTATCATCTTCCCACGCTACGCGGAAAGAAATAATTCGTTCTGGTTCTGTAATTCGCTCTAGAATTCCGTTCTCCATAAATTCGGGATGCTTAGCAAAGACTGGACGAAGAGAATCAAAAATCTCTCTTGTCGCTTGTAGAAATTCCTTCTCATCTGGATTCCTTTTCTTCACCAGTTCATATACATTATGAACGTAATCATTTGCTTTTTTGCGATTATTATATTCTACCTCACCAATCTTTGTCATTTGCGATCATTCCTTTCCTTAGTTAATAATTAAAAATTGTCGACTGACTAGTCGCTCATTTACTCAGAGGCTATGACTTTATAATACTTATATGATTAAAGAGTAAATTCTACTAGATAAATTGAATTTTAATTGTTCTAAATATTTCTTTGTATTTCAATATTATCACTGAAAAGATAGCAAGTTACAAGATTTTTTTATAATATCTGGGTTTTGACTTAACTTTTGTGTCGATTTTATGTACTATCTTCAACTTTATTATTTACATTCGACTGAATTGATAGTATTATTAAACTATTCAAACGAGCTATGTGAGGTTATATATGTAAGCGCATACACATACTAGTGAGAACAATACGAAAAGAAAGAGGCGAAGCGCTATGACAAAGAAAACAAGTACAATTCGATCAATCTTAGGAGCGAACTTACTCCTGATCATGACTTTTGCTCTCCTACCTGCTTTACTCGTAAATCCGGATATGGATATGTTCCAAAGCGCTATGAAATTGTTAAATAACGAGTGAGAACTCATATGACAGAGCCTTTCCTTTTACTTAAGGAAAGGCTCTTATACTTATCGCTTCCAGATAGTAAATCGATCTTCTAATAACAGCCAGTTTTGTGGGAATGAAAGCCCGAGTTTCCAGTACATGATTCCCCGTAACTTGAATTTCTTCAGCAAGTTAAACTTCTCGTTAATGCTTCGTGCGTCTTCAAACCACACTTCATGTTCAGTTCCTTGTTCATCGTAATACGTATAATGTGGCGCCTGGGCTAGTGCATCGTATTCAATTGCAACATTCTGCTCGATTGCTAGATTAGTAGCAGTTCGTGGACTTAATGCTCTGGCGGCTTTACTATCCGGTTGACCAAATGGGGCTGTCCAATCATAGCCGTATAGATTCTGACCTAAAAAAATTTTTTCATTTGGCATTAGACTAACGGCATATTCTACTACTCTGGTGACTGGACCTATTGGACTTACAGCTTGTGGTGCACTATACGTATATCCCCATTCATATGTCATCAATACAACGAAGTCTACAATTTCCCCATGCACTTTATAATCATGGGCCCCATAAATACCTGTCGTTACTTCCCCCGCTTTTGGTGCAAGTGCTGTAGAAATCGTAAGGCCAGCTTTATGAATTTGATCGCGTGCATTGCGTAATAGTTGATTATATAATTCCCGATCTTCAGGGAATAATAACTCAAAGTCGAAGTGAATATCACCATATCCGATTTTTTTTGCTACATCAATCGCACTTTGAATCATTTTGTTTTGCGCTGCTTGATCAGTAAAAATAACATGCGCTAAATCTGCACTGAATGTATAGTCTTCTAAATTCGTCAGAACTAGCATATTTACAACACCTGCGTTTTTTGCGATAGTCGGAATATCTGCTAGAGCAGGTGCTTTGAGTGAGCCGTCACGTTGTACTTCATAACTGAACATGGCGAGATACGTAAGGTCATCGACACGTTCACGAACTTCCGCTAGCATATCTTGACTGACTGGATTACGCGGTTCAACATATAATAATGAATCAATCCTCGTTTTCACTTCTTGTGGTATATACAGACGCTGACCAATCATTAATGGTCTGGTGGGACTGATTGCATTAATTTCTGCCAAGCGCGCAACTGTAAGACCATATCTTTGTGCGATTGTATAGAGACTATCTCCAGGTCGCACCCAATAATAAGAACCTATTATTGGTATGACAAGTGCTTGTCCTACAGCTAATCGGATATCACTTTCTAGTTCATTAACTTCTGCTATTTGTTCGTATGGCACACCGTATATTTTACCGATTTCATATAAACTCTCACCTTGCGAAACTACATGAATCTGCATGTATCTTCACTACCCTTCCTGAGTTCTATCCTTATGATATGATGGCGCGTTAAGAACTATGCTTGAGTCGCCAATACAATTTCATATGAATAAGCTTTCGATTACTTCACATACTATTTTCGATGTACATGACTATTGAAGGAGGAAAAATATTTGACAAATCAATTCGAAACATCTCAAAACATGCAAGGCGGACAAGTTCCCCCATCGATGAATCACGGTGGACATGAGTTATTTGATGTCAAAGAAGTACTTAGCGCGACAGTCGGAGCATTGAACCAAGCGATGATTTTACGCCCACACGTCCAAGATCCAGAACTTTTAGATATTCTTGATCGACAGTACCGATTCGCGTTGGATGAGTACAATATTCTCGTCGAAAGTTTCAAAACAGGCAAAGATCCTTCACACCCTACGCAGCGCTATCAAATGAAAGCAAGTAGCGACTTCATTTACGGTATGAAAGAAAAAGCACCCTCTAAGCCCATTCAATCCACAGGTGAAATCAGTGATGAAATCATCTCCGGCTTTTTACTTGGCGCTAAGAAAGAAGGCGCTACAGGCAAAACAGCTGCTTCATTAGAAGTATGTAATCCAGTCGTTCGCCGTGTACTGGCAGATTCCGTGCCTAACTGTATAGAAATGGCGTACGAGTTGTCAATTTACCAAAACAAACATCACTATTATCAAGTACCTCAATTAAATGATCAGGATATGAATATGTTGCTTAATTCATTTGCACCTTCACAAGGTCAACCCGGTATGCCGAACAACCTTCAATAAGTTAATGTTTCAAGCAGATGGAGTTCTTCTTCATCTGCTTTTTTGCTTTTACACTCCCTATATTTGTATACTATGTAGAAGAATACAAATGAAGGAGTGTCTATATGAAAGTTGCGATCTTTGATTTTGATGGTACGTTGTACACTAAAGAAACCTTTAAATTACTCATGGAGCAATTAAAGAATCATCCTACGCACAAGAAGTATTACCGAAACTTTTTTCGATCGATATTACCGCTTTATGTTCGCTATAAACTAAAAATACTACCTGAGTCTATTATGAAAGAACGCTCTATGTTCCTTTATCTACAAGCATTGGATTCATTGACGATGGCAGAACTACATGAGTATTTTAAAGGTATGCATAACGTGATGTTGCCTGACTTCAATGAACAAGTCATTAACCGACTAGTAGAACATCAAAAAGAGGGATACCATATCTTACTAGTTTCTGGAGCTTATACTCCTTTTTTAAAAGCAGTCACAAGTCACTTGACATTTGATCGAATTATCGGCACAGACATCCCTTCAAATGGAGAACAATTAGCGATGGATCAGCCTTTCCTACATATTCAAGGTACACGTAAAAACGAACAAATTTATCAAGCACTACTTGGAGAAATTGTCGATTGGGATAATAGCTTTGCTTATGGTGACAGCATTTCCGACCTTCCAGTCTTAGAGCAAGTTGGGTACCCTGTAGCAGTTCGTCCAGATAAAAAACTTACTGCAGTGGCCAAACAAAGAAATTGGGAAATATTATAAAAAACGCGAAGAGCTCTGATTATGTCAGGGCTCTTCACGTCAAGTCGATTTTAATGTATTGATATACAAACTGCCATCTGACTGAATTTCTGCGTAGAGAACATGCTCTGGTTTGGAAATCCCTTGTTTTTTTAGTTGCTCAGTTAACCAAGTATCAGTCAATTGAAGTTCTCTCATATTTTTCTCTTCTACTTTCCCGTTAGTAATAATTTCGGTCGGAATATATTTTGGCTGTGGTGCTGGGGCTTTGATATCTTTCTTTGTCGCATATTTCTCACTTGCATTCAACATGACACTTAAATTACCATTCGTTTCGAATATCGCGTAATTGACGTCTTTCATAGAAAATACCGACTGCTCTCGTAGCATCATATTTATATCATTGAAACTCAAACGTAATTTACGCATGGAACCTTCTAGGATTTTTCCGTTCTGAATGACAATCATCGGTTTATCATCGAGTAATACACGAAGTTTAATGGATTTGAATGATAAAAAGTTAGCAAGAATTGTTAATACTGCCCATAAAACCATTCCATATAAACCATTCAAGAATGGCGTTTCAGACTCTCCCGCCAAATTGGCCGCAATCGAACCGATTGTTATACCTGTCACATAATGAAAGAAAGTCAATTGTGACACTTGTTTCTTCCCCATAAAACGCGCCAAAATCAACAGCACAACAAATGAGATCACCGTTCGTAAAGTCATTTCCCAAAAAGCCAATTGCCAAAATTCATCTATGTTCACTGCATACACCTCCGGTAATCGGAGTATGTGCAAACTATAGAAATTTATACACTAATTCTTTTAATTCCAGTTATAAGGAGTTTTCTGGTAGACATAGTAATTGAGCCAATTCGAGAACAATAAATGCGTATGGGATCGCCAAGTATTCATAGGTTCTTTGGACGGATCGTCGTTCGGATAATAATTTACAGGAACATCAATGTCAGCACCTTTTTCTATATCGCGAGCGTATTCATCCCCTAATGTGTGTGCATCGTACTCTAAGTGTCCAGTTACCATAATATGTTTTGCATCATTTGAGATCACAATGAATGCGCCGGCATCTTCAGAAGCAGAAAGCAGGGTCAAATCAGGATGATTCTTTATTTCTTCTAATGAAACTCCCGTATGGCGTGAGTGTGGGGCAACATATACATCATTAAACCCTCTTGCCAAGTTCACTGTTGGATCGGTAATATCATGTGAAAATACTCCAAAACACTTTTTCGGCAACTCGAATTTGTCAATTCCGTAGTGATGATATAGAGCCGCTTGTGCCCCCCAACAAATATGAAGAACAGATGTGACGTTCGTTTTTGTCCATTCCATAATTTCTTCTAGCTCCTTCCAATAGACTACATCTTCAAATTGTAGAAGTTCGATTGGAGCACCTGTGATAATCATACCGTCAAAACGACGATTTTTGACATGTTCAAAAGTAGTATAGAACGTTTCTAAATGATTCTGACTGACGTTTTTCGAAACATAGGTAGCTGTATTGAGAAATGTGACATTCACTTGTAAAGGTGTATTACCAAGCAATCGCAGCAATTGAAGCTCTGTCTTTTCTTTTTCAGGCATCAAGTTCAAAATTAAAATATTGATCGGGCGGATATCCTGTGTTGTCGCACGTTCTTCATCCATAATAAAGATTTTTTCTTCTTTCAGTAATTCACCTGCTGGTAGATGTTTTGGTATATTAATCGGCATTCTATTTCCCCCTTGACGTTCAGTTATTCTATTTCTATACAAAAAAGCCCTCATTTCTCTTAGATAAGAAAATGAGGGTTGACCATTCACCGTTCTTATCTCTCAAGACAACAATCTTGTTGGAGGTAGCACCTTCCTGTATATACAGAGGTTGCTGAAGCTTCATCAGGCCAAATCCCTCAGCTTCTCTTGATAAGAAATATTTAATTACTGCCTATTATAGCATTAATAAATTAATTGTATAGCGGAATTGTCAAATTGTTCTGCGCATTTAAGTTTTGTAAATTGTAGATAGTATATTTTTGTGTATAATAGAAACTACCAACTACATTTCTTCGAGGAGGAGCTCATGAAGTCTTTAGGTATTGTTCGTAAAGTTGATCATCTCGGCAGAATTGTCATTCCAAAAGAACTTCGAAATTCTTTGTCGATCGATAAGGGCGATCCGATCGAAATTTTCGTAGAAGATGATAGAATCATTTTGAGAAAATTCCAGGCCAACAGAGCGTGTTTTATCACGGGTGATGTGATGGATGAAAACAAACTATTGTCAAACGGTCTATACATCAGTCCACAAGGCGCTAAAATTCTTATAGAGCAACTGAAAGAGTTCACGTAATACAAGAAATAAGATCTTTTTGTGGCATCTTTTCTAATATAAAAAGGACCGAAAACAACTTTTATAGTTGCCTTCAGTCCTTTTGTTTAATTGCCTCAATATCTCTTCATGTAGTCCGATTACATTACGTTAAGCTATTAATAAACTCTTCGATTTCTTCTTTCGTTTTACGATTTTTACTGACGAAACGACCTGTTTCTGTTCCTTCACTGAATGCCACGAAGCTAGGAATACCGAATATATCCAACTGACTGCAAAGATCTATAAAATCATCACGATCAATCGAGACAAATTCATACTCCGCAAATTCTGTTTCTAATGTCGGCAAGAATGGTTCAATCACTCTGCAATCTGGACACCAGTCTGCAGTGAATAAGAAAATCACTCTTTCTTCTTGTTTAAGTTGCTCGAATTGCTCTAGTGATTCTAGTTTTTTCAATTCCCAACACTCCTCTAAATGAATAGTATAAGCCCATTATAGCACTCTTACCTGCACTTCTTCCCTTCAAACGACTTACGCTATTTCCTTCCACTTAGTTAAATTAAAGATGTTTTTTTACAAATAACCCCTCAGACACGAACGTTCACAAATAATTCAATAACTACGTTCGCATTTAACAGTTTTTCATTTTTTCCGGAAAAGCAATTGACAATAGTTTTTGACGTGTTATGATTAGTTCTAAATTAATAGTTGTTAAACAATTTTGACGAAGAGATACCTTCCTAAAAAGAATTTTCTAGAGAGCTGATGCAGTGGTGTAAGTCAGCAAATTCCGAGGTTGGAGGCACTTCCGAATTGATTGGCTGAACATTTTAGTAGGCTAATCCGTCACATGCACGTTACGCATGCTGAATGAAGGCTGCATCTGCAGCAAAACAAGGGTGGTACCGCGTTAGTTTATCGAGCTTTTCGCCCCTTACTTATACGTAAGGGATGGAAGGCTTTTTTATTTTACCTATAAGGGGGGTAGCGTACAACTTACATATACGATCAATCACACATAGTTTTCCAACAAAAATTCTACTACAAACAATCAAAGGAGAGAATGAATATCATGGCTTTTAAAATACTTATTAGTGACCCACTTAGCGAGGACGGAATTTTCCCACTACGACAAGCAGAAGGTTTTGAAATTGTAATGGAGACTGACCTAACACCAGATCAGCTGAAAGAACGTATCAAAGATTTCGATGCATTACTAGTTCGTAGTCAGACAACTGTTACAAAAGAATTGTTGGAAGCAGCTGATCAATTAAAAATCATCGGTCGTGCAGGTGTAGGTGTCGATAATATTGATTTGGACGCGGCTACAGAAAAAGGAATTATCGTAGTGAATGCTCCGGATGGCAACACAAACTCTGCAGCTGAGCACACAGTCGCCATGATGATGTCTATGGCGCGCAAAATCCCTCAAGCCTTCAACTCGTTAAAAAACAATAAATGGGATAGAAAATCATTCCTTGGTGTGGAATTGAAAGACAAAACTTTGGGGATCATCGGGCTTGGTCGCATCGGTGCTGAAGTGGCAAGACGTGCAAGAGGACAACGTATGAATGTAGTCGCATATGATCCGTTTTTAACAGAAGATGTTGCCAAAAAATTAGGCATAGAAATTGGGACAGTAGATGAAGTGCTAGACGTAGCTGACTTCATTACAGTTCATACACCTTTACTAAAAGAAACTCGTAGAATGATCAACAAAGAAGCATTCGAGAAAATGAAAGACGGCGTACAAATTATCAACTGTGCACGCGGTGGAATCATTGACGAAGATGCTTTATACGATGCAATCGTTGCTGGTAAAGTGGCGGGTGCGGCATTGGACGTATTCGAAGAAGAGCCATTCCTAGACCATAAATTGTTGACATTACCTGAAGTAATAGCAACTCCTCACTTGGGCGCAAGTACATTCGAAGCACAAGAATCAGTAGCAGTTGACGTAAGCCGTGACGTAGTGAACTTCTTGACAATTGGATCTGTTCGTAACCCAGTGAACTTGCCATCTGTTTCTCGTGATGTATTGGCGAAAATCGAGCCATTCTTCGATCTTACAGAAAAACTAGGTATGTTCTTATCCCAAATTCAAAACTCGGTTATCCATGAAATCAACATTCAATATGCTGGCGAATTGGCAAACTACGATGTGCGTGCGTTAACGCGTAACACCGTCAAAGGCCTTTTGAAGCGGAATCTTGGGGAAACTGTCAATGATGTGAACGCGAAGTTATTGGCTGATCGTTACGGCATCAAAGTGAACGAGCAAAAAACAACTACTGGTAAAGGCTTCTTGAACTTGATCACAGTAGAAATCGTGACTGAAAAAGGTATTCGCAAAGTAGCGGGTACACTTCTAAATGGCCTTGGACCGCGCATTGTAAAAGTGGACGATTATGTAGTAGATGTAATTCCAAGCGGACACTTACTATTTATCCGACACATGGATCAGCCAGGGGCAATCGGTCGTGTAGGTACACTTCTAGCAGAAGAGAATATCAATATTGCAGCGATGCAGGTTGGACGTTCCACTGAAGGCGGCTATGCTATCATGATGTTAGCTGTTGACAACCACGTCGAATCGACTTCTATCAAGCATATTAAAGAAGTCCAAAATATTAATGATGCAAAAGCAATTGATTTATAAGAATATAAAAAATCCAGCTCATAGTAGCTGGATTTTTTATGTGTGATTGACAAAGAAATCAAATCCCATAGCTGTAAGAATTCCGAACACTAAACACCATAGCGCAATACTGACCGCCGACCAAATTGCCGTATTCATTTTCTTCGCCCCTAATACGAGACCAATAAAAGCCGCGATATGTGTTCCGATCAATATAGGACCCGCAAGTGCTAAAACCGGTAATCCATATTTGTTCATAATTTGTTCTGCACGTTGTTGACGTTTTGACTCACTTTTACCTTTACCCTTCTTCTGTTTTCTACGTGCCATCCATTCTTTAATATGTTGGAAACCAACAATTAATAGAAGTACTGTTGCCATATTACCCGCAAATGAAAGAACTATTACCCATATAGGTGATAGTCCTCGAATAATACCTAACGGAACGACAATCATAATTTCAATCCACGGTATAGCCGCCCCTAAAAACACCAATATGTATTCCAGCATTAAATCCCTCCTTGCTTTACAAACAATGAAAAATAAGTAGAAAAGAATCACAACCGATGAGAGAATCTCATCGGTTGTCTAATGCGGCAAGTATAGGAAAAAGACCATGTAAGTTATCGATTTCATACGTAGGTTTCACTTCATCATTCGGTAGTTTATTTTCTCGATTAATCCATACATTACGCATACCGACACGACTTGAACCTAAAATGTCTGTCATCAAGTTATCACCAATCATCAACGCTTCTTCTTCTTGGATACCACTTAATTCCAGAACATGCTTGAATATAGATGCATCAGGTTTCCCTTTACCAAATGCACCAGAAACGATAATATGATCAAAGTAACCAGGTATTTCAGGTGAGATCGTTAGCTTAATCTGTTGTAAACTTGGTGAACCGTTTGTCAGAAGAATTAACTGGTAATTACCTTTCAATTTATCCAATACTTCAAACGTCTCTTCATATATATATGGGTTATTCTTGCGCTCTTTTGGAAATACATCAGCTAATTCCCTACCAAATGGTTCATCATCAATCCCCAGTTTCTTCAACCCTTTAACCCATGCTTCCTTTTGATAACTCGGAATAATCTCTTTCATTTTCTGAAATTCTTCTCCCTCATCGTCAAAAACACCCCATAACCCTTCAAAAGGATTAATTCCGATATTTTGAGTATGTGGAAATATTTCATATGTAGCATACAAATCTCTTGCTTCTTGGCGCACCGCATGCTCAAGTTCTACTGGATTGACCCCTGTTTTCTTTGTCGCGTACTCACATGTTTTTTGAAAAGCCATGGAAATACTCTTGGCATCCCATATCAATGTATCATCCAGATCAAAAATCAATGTTTTAATCATCGTGACATCCCCTTTGCAATTGTAATAATTCTGTTATATCCCACTCTTATTATACACATTACTTACGTGATTTGTTAGTACGTTCCCTAAACCGCAGCCCATACACAGATTTTTTACGCTAATATGCATATATTTTAGAGAGTAAGGGAACCTATTGAATAGGAGGTGAGCTGGAATTGGTACAACATTATTTTATCGGCATCTCTATTGCTCATCCTGTCGATGACATAGCCCAGCAATTTCGCACAGAATATCAATTGAATGAGAAATACAAAGTAATTCCACACGATAAGGATTTGCATTTGACCATGCGCTATATAGGAGAGCTTGATGACGCCAAACTTCCCTGGCTGAAATCTTCTCTTCAGAAAATCGCTAAATCGCATACAGAATTCACGGTGTACGTAAAAGGCTTATCATTTTTCGGATCTTCAAGCGGACCGCGTGTTGTTTTTCTAGCAGTTCAAGGTTCCGAAGCTTTATATGAACTACAAAAGCAAATCGCTAGACGTACAGAAAAGATTCTTGAATTGGAAAAAGACACTCGCTTTGTTCCGCACATCACGATAGCTAAAAAACGCAAGACTACAGATAAAATGCAATTAGAAAAAAAGTCTATTGAACCTGTTCCTATTATAATAGAAGGTTTCACCTTATTTAAGATTAATCCTAGGGAAACTCCTTCCTATGAGGCCCTCGCTTATTTCCCATTAAAAAAGAGTTGATTGCAAACAACGCAATCAACTCTTTACTGATTTACTACACTTTAAATCGTGACATATCATTTTGAAGTTGTTCTGCAAGTTCAGCTAATGTTTGTGAACTGGATGTGATTTCCTCATTAGCCGCTAACTGTTCTTCTGTTGCAGCACTAGTAGATTGAGCTTCTGCTGCTGCTTGGATCGCCAATTCTTCTACTCGTTTAGCTCCATCAGTTACTTCATCTGTCATCGCGCGAATCTCTTCAATTGCCGCTGATACTGTAGATACTTTTTCACTAACGTCTGATGTTGCGTGCTCGATGTCCAAGAAGACGGCATTTGTTTTCTCTGTTGACAATAAGCCTTCAGCCACACATTTTCTACCTTCGTCCGTGCTCGTCACCACTGTTTCTACGTCATGAATAATTGTATCAATCATTCGACCAATCTCTTGTGTAGATTGCTTGGATTGTTCCGCCAAATTTCGTACTTCTTCAGCTACGACAGCAAAGCCTTTACCATGTTCTCCAGCACGCGCCGCTTCAATCGCAGCATTAAGTGCAAGTAAATTAGTTTGCTCGGCAATTGCCGCAATCATCGATGTGACGCCACGGATACTTTCAGTGTGTTTGGACATTTTATTGATCGTCACCATGGAATTGCTAATTGTTTCACTAATGTTCGTCATCTGATTGGTCGTTTCTCCCATTAAAGTCGAGCCTTCCTTCACCAATCGCGCTACATCTTCTGATGAATTCAACATTTCTTCATTGTCTTGTGTAATGACATCAATGGCCGTTATCATTTCCTCCATTGAGACAGTGGATTGATTGACGATATTGGTTTGCATTTCACTCGTCTGTAAGTTCTTTTCCGTGATTTCTGCTACCATTTCAGATGCAGCTAAACTCTCTTCCGCACTTGCAGACAATTCTTCTGATTGTGCTGCTAAATGTAAAGCGGAATTTTTCGCTCGATCGATAATACCGCGTAAATCAGCAACCATTTTATTTAGCGTTTTAGACATATCGCCAATTTCGTCATGATTTTTTATGTTCACTTCTTCTATAGCAAAGTTTCCGGCTGATACTTCAGCTAGCGCATTTGTCATTCTTCCAACAGGACGGCTAATCAAACGAGTGATGATCGTCGTGATTACTACACTGCCAATAATCCCAAGTGCAATTAAGATGATCATCAACGAAGTAGCACTTTTTGTATATTTCGCCACATCCTTTTCCAGCTTTTCTTGTTGTTGTCTTTGATAATCTGTCATTTTATTGATCGTGTCGGAAATCGTTGTTTGATAACTAGCACCATTCGTTCCAATAGCAAGCGCTTGATCATCATTCCCTGCACGTTTCTCTTCTATAATAGATAGTAGTACTTGATCGTATTCATCACTCGCTTCACGAATAGTTAACAATGCAGACTGCATAGTATTATTTTTTAGGATTTCCTGTAATTCATTTAAGCGGTCTTCTATACGAGATTGAGTTTCTTCTAGTTCCTTTATGTAAGATTCTGAGCCATACAACATATATCCTCTAACACTTTTAGCTAAGTTATTTTGATCGCTTTGCTGTTGCTCTAACAAAATGACTTTGTGCATCCTGTCGTTAATTAAAAATGAATACTTTTCATTAACATTCTTTAGTGCTAGGAACCCTATTAAGCCGATAATAATGATAATAATGACAAGACTCATAAATCCAACCCATAACTTTTTTCCTACTGTAAACTTCATATTCCACATTCTCCCTTATTCAATCATCAATCTATATATACATTTGGTATACACTGCCAATTATACTCCACATTATTCATATTCGTATAGGGATATTTGGTGTTTGCGCTAAAATAAAGCAATTATTGTATATGTGAATTTTTCACCAGTTCATCTTTTTAGTTATTAGGATACACGTTGTTACTAATATGTATAATTCGGCTAGCCTTGTGCTGTAAATAGTAAATATTAACTGGTTCCAAAGTCTTGATTTAACGAATTGTAGATTCGCTAAATAGTTTACTCGTAGAAATTTCGACTAAAACTAAACTTCGTCTTGCAACAGCGAGCAGCTTTATACTTCCCAATTATTCAGTAAATTATTACATAGTACGACATGAATTTTTTTCTTTCGTCAGAATGGTATTTATTTTGTTTTTCTAGTATACTAGAATTTCATGACCCTTGAGAGGAGTACTCAAGGTAATTTTGCGTTTGTATATAAATTTACAATAAGCTAGCAGTGAATAGTAGTACAAGAATGAAGTGGTTAGGATGTGTTACTCGTGTCAACAGAACTTTTTATCACAACGGACTTTCAACGCCGATGGGTCGATCAATTGACTGAGGCAGGTCCGTTTTTCAGTAGCTTTTCAGAACAATCTGATGAGCTATCAAAATTTCCAAAAGAGAATATAGAAAAACTCGTGAAAATGGGCTATACGACGCTAACCTTACCTAAAGAGTTCGGAGGTGCGGGTATCACAGTGACGGATATGGTGCTCTTCCAGGAGACCATCGCTCGTTTTGATAGTGCTACCGCTCTAGCAATTGGCTGGCATCAAGGAGTTGTTGGTGAACTATATGAGAGTCGTAAGTGGACCGAAGAACAATTAGCTCAATTTAGTGAAGCCATTCAACAAGGTGCTCTAGTCAATCGTTCCGTTACTGAAGCACAAACTGGTAGCCCTACACGTGGTGGTCAACCACAAACAACTGCTTCACGCACCAAGAATGGCTGGGTGATTTCAGGTGAAAAAACATTTACGACTATGGCGCCTGCCCTTACCCATATCCTCGTATCTGTTTGGATTGAAGAAAAACAGAAAACAGGTTTTTTCTTGTTGCCAAGTGACACAGCTGGCCTTTCTATCAGAGATACTTGGCATACGATTTCAATGCGCGGTACGGAAAGCCAGACACTTGTGCTAGATCAAGTGGAAGCAACGGCTGATCAGTTAGTAGAAGTGAATGAAGCACCACGTGGCAACAAACAAAACGGCTGGCTTCTTCATATTCCCGCATGTTACATGGGAATTGCCCAAGCGGCACGTGATTACGCGGTGCACTTTGCAGCCACTTATCAACCAAACAGCCTTAATGAACCCATAGCTTCCCTGTTCAGTATCCAAACACAAATCGGAAAGATGGACTTAGAGCTGATTAAGGCACGCCATTTACTTTATGATATCGCGAGAATTTACGATGATCCCGCTCGACGAGTTTATCTACAAAATGAACTTGGAGTAGCGAAATCGATTGTAACGAATAGCGCGATAGAAATTGTTAACTTAGCGATGCGCATTGTAGGCGCGAAAAGTTTGGAATTGTCTAATCCCCTTCAGCGTCATTATCGCGATGTGCGGGCCGGTCTTCACAATCCACCTATGGATGATATGACGATTACAAAGCTTGCACAAGCAGCAATTAGTGGACAACAATGATTAAACGTTTACTCGTGAGCGGTTATAAAGCCCATGAATTAGGAATCTTCAATGAAGACCATAAAGGCATACCTATCATCAAAAAAGCGTTGACAGATCGATTGCTAGCTCTCCTAGACCAAGGACTCGAATGGGTTATTGTCAGTGGACAGCTTGGAGTTGAAACGTGGATTATTGAATGTGTGTGGGATCTGCAAGAAGATTACCCAAATTTACAATACGCGGTCATTACACCATTTCTCGATCAACAGTCGAACTGGAATGAATTAAAACAAGAGACATATGAACAAATCATATCACTTGCAGATTACTCAGTGAGTTTGACGAACAAACCTTATGAAGCACCATGGCAATTTGTAGAGAAGAATAAGTTTCTACTTCGAAATTCGGATGCTTTGTTACTTCTATATGATGAAGAAAATGAAGGTTCACCGAAGTTTCTTAAGAAAATGGCAGTACAACTAGCGGAAACTACCTCCTATGAATTATTATCGATTACCGCTGATGATTTACAACTCATTGCCGAAGATTTACAACGAGAACAATGGGAGTAATAAAAAGCGAAATGCCAGAAATCAGGCATTTCGCTTTTTTCTATTTGATGTTTGATCTACTTGATTACTTTTAAAACTCGTTTAAATTCATCCGTTCCCGCCTCACCTAACAACTCATACAAAGCAGTTTCTACACAAGTG
The DNA here is from genome assembly GCF_002743155.1 of Sporosarcina sp. P1. Taxonomy (NCBI): domain Bacteria; kingdom Bacillati; phylum Bacillota; class Bacilli; order Caryophanales; family Caryophanaceae; genus Sporosarcina; species Sporosarcina sp. P1. Next base: position 75,637 of record NZ_PDYS01000005.1, on the reverse strand, counting down.
CCGGAGACTCCAAGATGTTTCATCTTTTGTAATCCGATCATTTTATTAGCTTCTGTTCTGGAAGTGACTGCATCTACTACCACTTCTACTTCATAGCCTTGCATCACAAGATCAGCCGCTGTCATATAGACGCAAATATGCGTTTCAATTCCTGCAATTAACACTTGCTTCCTACCTAGCTCATTCAGTTGTTTCACAAATTCTTCGTTGCCCATTGCGCTGAACGTCATTTTTGCTATGGGTTGTTGTTCTCTGAGCAAGTTCGATAACGATTCAGTAGTTGCTCCTAGACCATCAGGGTATTGTTCGAGCCATAGAATTGGGATATCCAATACTTGTAATCCTTTAATCAGTTTTTCTAGGTTATCATGTAGTTCCTTACTTTCATTGACGATTTGTGCCAGCTTTCCTTGTACATCTACTAATACGAAAACCGTTTGATTGATTTGCAACATAATGTATTTATCCCCTTTCCAACATTCCTGTTAGTATAGCATGTTTACAGATTCATTAGAAAATACCCATCTCAAAGTGATTAAGTAAAAAGCTGTCTCTCTTTCGTCGGTGAAAGAGAGACAGCTTGAACTAGTTATTAATTTTGGACTGTTGCTTTTTGTTTTGCTTTTGCTTTCGCTTCAATACGACGAGCGTGCAAGATTGGCTCTGTATATCCACTTGGCTGTTCCGCCCCTTTAAAGATTAGATCGGAGGCTGCCTGGAATGCGATAGAATCTTCATAGTTCGGTGCCATCGGCTGATACAACTCGTCATCGGCGTTCTGCTGATCCACTATTATCGCCATACGCTCCAAAGTTTCTTGTATTTGCTCTTTTGTACAAACGCCATGACGTAACCAGTTTGCAATGTGCTGGCTGGAAATACGTAATGTTGCACGATCTTCCATTAATCCGACATCATTGATATCGGGAACAGTTGAACACCCTACTCCTTGGTCGATCCAGCGAACTACATAACCTAAGATACCTTGTGCGTTGTTATCAAGTTCCGATTGTACTTCTTCTGCAGACCAATTTGTGTTATGTGCCAATGGAATATCAAGGATACCATCGCGATAATCGATTGAACTGTCAATTCCAGCTTGCACTTCTTTAACATTTACTTCATGGTAGTGCAATGCATGTAAAATTGCAGCTGTTGGTGATGGAACCCACGCTGTGCTCGCACCAGCTTTTGGATGAGCAATTTTCTGTTCGAGCATAGCAGCCATTAAGTCAGGCATAGCCCACATTCCTTTACCAATTTGTGCATGTCCAGGGAGACCCGCACCAATTCCTACTGCTACATTTGCGGCTTCATAAGAAGAAAGCCATTTAGATGCCTTCATATCCGCTTTTCGAATAACCGGACCTGCTTGCATAGACGTATGAATTTCGTCACCTGTGCGGTCAAGGAATCCAGTGTTGATAAATGCAATACGCTCTTTCACTTCATTGATTGCGGATTTCAAATTCAGTGACATTCTGCGCTCTTCATCCATAACTCCGATCTTAATTGTATTGCGCTCAACACCTAGTAAATCTTCAATACGATCAAATAATTTGTTCGCAAATGCCGCCTCAGCTGGACTATGCATTTTCGGTTTTACAATATAAATAGAGTTGTGAAGCGAGTTTTTAAACTCTACGTTTTCTTTAAAGTTATGTGTAGCAATTAAAGATGTAAGAACGCCATCCAAGATTCCTTCAGGTACTTCATTGCCGTTTTCATCAAGAATCGCATTGTTAGTCATTAAATGACCTACGTTACGTACGAACATCAATGAACGACCACGCAATGTCAACTCTTTGCCGTCTCGACCTATATACGTACGATCAGCATTCAATTTCCTTGTAACTGTTTTACTACCTCGCTTGAATGTAGATTCCAAGTCGCCCTTCATTAAACCAAGCCAGTTACGGTATACGCCCACTTTATCTTCAGCATCTACCGCTGCAATAGAGTCTTCACAGTCCATCAACGTAGAGAGTGCTGCTTCAATTACAAGATCTTTCACACCCGCTTTATCACTTTTACCGATTGGGTTATTGTGATCAATAGCTATTTCGATATGCAATCCATTATTCACCAACAATACCGCCGTCGGTGCATCTTCAGAACCATTATATCCAACGAACTTGGATTCATCTTGCAAGTGAGTCGTGTTACCGCTTTCAAGCGTCGCTTGAAGTTTTCCTTTTGCAATTTTATAAGCAGTTACATCTGCATGGGAACCTTCAGCTAAAGGCGCTGATTGATCTAACAATTTTTTCGCGAAATCAATTACTTTCTGTCCACGAACTGGATTGTATTGAACACCAGCTTCAGCACCCGCCTCATTACTGATTATATCAGATCCATAAAGCGCATCGTACAGACTTCCCCATCGTGCATTTGCTGCATTTAATGCATAACGAGCATTATCGATCGGCACTACCAATTGTGAACCTGCTTGGTTTGCGACTTCCTGATCAACATTAGCTGTTGTCACTTTAAAATCTTCAGGAACCGGCTCTAAATAGCCAATTTCTTGTAAAAACTCTTTATATTTAGCGAAATCAATTTCGCCTTTATTATTTTGATGCCATTCGCTTATGGTCTTTTGTAATTCATCACGTTTTTCTAATAGCGCTTTGTTTTCAGGAGCAAGTTCATGAATTAGCGAATCAAAGTTTGTCCAAAATTGTTCATTTTGGATCTCTAAACCTGGAAGAACTTCTTCTTTTACGAAGTTATATAGTTCTGTTGCGACTTGCAATTTACCTACTTTTTCATAGTTTGTCATGGATAAAAGCCACCCCTTAATATTTTTTCGCTACTCTGTTGTATAACATGTAGCATTGAACACCATCATCATCTATTATTCGGCAACACCCCATAGCCTATCGATCAAAAATCGATACATAAAAGACGTATGACTTCTTCACTTGAAGACGTGTTAGTACATATCATACCTAAAGTCTAGTTTACTTTCAACTGAATTGTGAAAATTTTCACATCATGGCTATTTGTGTTCGATACAACTATTAACAACAGTTATATAACAGTCGTGGAAATATCGTATTTTATTATATTTCCACTTCACTGTTTGTTCTTTAGGTACTCATCACTAAATTCTGATAGCAAGTTGACACACTATTTTGCATGTGATAGCTTTAGAGTCAATCATCTAAATTGAATAGTTTGAAAAGTAGGTGGAATGAAAATACTTTCATTTCTTAAATGGGAATCCTTTTCTTGGAGCGGTCCCGCCACTGTGAAGACGCGAATGCGTCCAGCCAGATACCTGCCTATTTTTCATGACGCTAATCCTACGGTGAATAGGGGAGTGTTAGACAGACGGAGTAAATAATCGCATGCTTATAAGTAGCATGTTATTTTATATGTACTCGCAATTCTAACATTTCCCCTAGAGATGTTTTTTTTATTGTAAAAATTTAAGGGGGAAATTATCCATGGTAAAAAGCAGTATAACGGGCTATCCCGTAATAGGTGAAAATCGTGAGTGGAAACGTGCACTTGAGGCATTTTGGTCAAAGAAGATCTCAGAAGATGAGCTTCTTCAAACAACGAAAGAGATTCGCTTGGCAAACTTGAAGAAACAACAAAACGCCGGAGTTGACTTGATTGCTGTAGGCGACTTCACATTGTATGACCGCGTACTGGATACGTCAGCCATGTTCGGAATCATTCCGTCACGCTATAACTGGAAAGGCGGACAAGTTTCCACTTCCACATACTTTTCGATGGCACGCGGTAATGATGAGGCAGTTGCCTCTGAAATGACAAAGTGGTTCAATACAAACTATCACTATATCGTGCCCGAGTACGAAGGTCAGCGTTTTCAATTAACGGAAAACAAGCCTCTAACTGCTTATCGTGAAGCCAAGAGCGAACTAGGTATTAAAGGTAAACCTGTACTACTCGGTCCCTATACATTACTGAAGTTATCTAAAGGCTACGAAGATATAGACGTACCATCTATAATTTTACAACTGATTCCGCTTTATCAAAGAGTACTACAAGAGTTACAGGATGAAGGTGTACAATGGGTTCAAATTGATGAGCCGATTCTAAGTACATCCATAAGCTCAGATGAAATGAAGACCGTTACAGAAATTTATTCCCAGCTAACTAAAAATGTGAGCGGACTGAATATTCTACTACAGACATACTTCGATTCAGTAGAACATTATACGGAAACGATCGCGTTACCTGTCGCAGGTATCGGACTCGATTTCGTGCACGGACGCGAAAGAAATTTAGAAAATCTAAAGCAATATGGTTTCCCAGAAGCTAAAGTGCTTGCAGCAGGAATTGTAGATGGACGCAACGTATGGCGATCTAATTTACAGAAAAAACTTGCATTGACTGAAACAATCCAACAGCAAGTTTCAGCTGATAAATTGTGGATTCAGCCTTCTTGTAGCTTGCTACACTCACCTGTTACGACTCGCTCGGAACAGAAACTAGATAAAACGATCTTGAACGCATTAGCATTTGCCGACGAGAAGATTGAAGAAATTAAAGCAATTCAAATAGCTATACTACAAGGCAAAGAAAAAAAAGCTAAGGAATTTGAAGAATGTGAAGTAGCATTGACTGCATTTAATGCCCTTCCTATTCGCAATAATAAAGAAGTTCGCGAAGCGACTTCGGGAAGTCTACTTTCTGATAGTAAACGAAATCTTCCATTTGCAGAACGCAAAGCGAAGCAACAGGAAAAATTCCAATTGCCACTACTTCCTACTACGACTATAGGTAGCTTCCCACAAACACCGGAAGTACGGGCTACACGTAATAAATGGAGAAAAGGCGAAATTACGAATCAGCAATATAAAGATTTCATTCGTGCTGAAATTAAAGAATGGATCGATATTCAAGAGGATTTAGGCCTTGATGTATTGGTACATGGCGAATTCGAACGTACAGACATGGTGGAATATTTCGGAGAAAAGCTTGATGGATTTGTCTTTACTGAAAAAGCTTGGGTACAATCCTACGGTTCACGTTGCGTTAAGCCCCCTATTATCTTTGGAGACGTGGCGTTCACTAAACCAATGACTGTGGAAGAATCGGTTTATGCGAAATCACTTACAGATCACGAAGTAAAAGGAATGCTCACGGGCCCTGTAACCATTTTAAACTGGTCATTCGTCCGTGATGACTTGTCCAGAGAAGAAGTGACAAACCAAATCGCACTCGCTTTGCGTAAGGAAATTGAAGCGCTTGAAGCAGCGGGTATCCATATGATTCAAGTGGATGAGCCAGCACTTCGTGAAGGTCTTCCATTGAAAAAGACTGAATGGAAACACTATCTGGACTGGGCTGTTAATGCATTCCGCGTATCTACTGCTTCAGTGGAAGATACGACGCAAGTGCATACGCATATGTGCTATTGTGATTTTAACGACTTTATTGAATCGATCAGTGCACTGGATGCAGACGTAATATCCATTGAAACGTCACGCAGTCACGGCGACTTAGTCGAAGCTTTCAATGAGTATCATTATGACAAAGGAATCGGTCTAGGTGTCTATGATATTCATAGTCCACGCGTTCCAGCAGTAGAAGAGATGACAGAGATTATCAACAAAGGTCTTGAAGTACTCGAACCTTCTCAGTTCTGGATTAATCCGGATTGTGGATTGAAGACGAGAAAGCGTGAAGAAACAATTGCAGCATTGAAAAATATGGTCATTGCTACTGTACAGGCACGAGAAAAATTAGGCGTAGTCACGGTACCATAATGAATTTAGGACTGTCTTAGAAATCAGTATGGTTTCTAAGACAGTTTTTTCATAGAGAGTTCGAAATAGAGCAGACCGCAAAAGTGTTCAGAGAGGGGTTGGATGATACATACATTTGCATATTTGAACTTAAACACAATTTAAGCACAGCATACTCCGATGTTAAGATTTGAATAATACATTATAAAAGAGGATATCCTATGAAGTAAAGTAACTTCGAGGACATCCTCTTTTACGTCTATTACGAATCAGTCAAACTGCTTCGTCAAGTTCGCCATCTCAATAGCGGACACCGCTGCGTCCCAGCCTTTGTTCCCGGCTTTAGTCCCTGCACGCTCGATCGATTGCTCAATCGTATCCGTTGTCAGCACACCAAAGATCACTGGAATGCCCGATTGCATGCTTGCTTGAGAAACACCTTTTGCAGTCTCGTTACAAACAAAATCGAAATGAGGTGTCGCGCCACGGATTACCGTTCCTAGCGTAATGACTGCATCATATTTTTTTGAGTCCGCCATTTTCTTTGCGATTAACGGAATTTCAAACGCTCCCGGCACCCATGCTATATCTACATCTGCTTCATCCACACCATGACGTTTGAACGCGTCTTGTGCTCCTGATAGTAACTTCCCTGTGATGAACTCGTTGAACCGCCCAACGACGATACCTACTTTTAACCCCGTACCTACTAAATGTCCTTCGAATAAATTACCCATTTTTCATCTCTCCTCATAAAGTTAGTAAATGACCAAGCTTTTCTGCCTTTGTGTGTAGATACTTTTCGTTCGCTTCATTAAATGGTAGCTGAATTGCAACGCGTTCAACTACTTCCAATTCATATCCTTTTAAACCAGCAATTTTCTTTGGATTATTCGTCAACAAACGCATTTGCGTAATGCCGAGTTCCCGAAGTATTTGTGCGCCAATACCGTAATCACGCAAATCAGCCGCAAACCCAAGTTTTTCATTTGCTTCTACCGTGTCATAGCCTTGTTCTTGCAGTTCATAGGCTTTCAGTTTATTGATTAAACCTATTCCTCTGCCCTCTTGACGCATATACAACAATACACCGCGCCCTTCTTCTTCAATTTGAGAGAGAGCAGCTTGCAGTTGCGGACCACAGTCACAACGGCACGATCCAAAAACGTCGCCTGTTAAGCATTCCGAATGAACCCTTACTAAGACCGGCGCTTCCGTTGTAACGTCCCCTTTTACCAGTGCAACATGTTCTTTTCCTGTCATAGTTTCGGTATAGCCAACCATGCGGAACTCGCCATAACCTGTCGGCAGCTCGATCTCTGCTTCACGAATGACTAATTGCTCTCGTTGCAGACGATAATGAATAAGGTCTTGAATGGTGATTAGTTTTAAATCTAGTTCTTCAGCCATCTGACGTAATTCCAGCACACGCGCCATCGTTCCGTCTTCACTCATGATTTCGCAAATAACTCCTGCTGAAGCGCTGCCAGCCAGCCGTGCCAAATCTATCGCAGCTTCAGTATGTCCTGTACGCTCTAGTACACCACCCGACTTCGCTACAAGTGGAAATATATGCCCTGGACGTTTGAATTCGCTTGCTGTTGCATTCGGTTCCATCATTTTAATAATTGTATCCGCACGTTCAAATGCACTGATCCCAGTATGTGTAGAGCGGTGATCGATACTAATTGTAAACGCCGTGCCATGTGAATCGGTATTATTATCGGTCATCATCTGTAACCCTAGTTGCGCTGCTTTTTGTTCTGTTATCGGTACACAAATCAAGCCTCGACCTTTTGTCGCCATGAAGTTGATAATTTCAGGTGTAATCTGGTCGGCTAATGCCACGAAATCCCCTTCATTCTCTCGATCCTCATCATCCACTACGATGACCACTTTACCTTGTCGTAAATCTTCTAATGCTTCTTCGATTGTATGAAACATCCTCATTCACTCCTTCACATAAACCCGTGTTGTTGTAAAAAGTCTTTCGACATCGTTTGATCCGTATTTTGTCTTTTTTGCAACATGTTCTCAACATATTTGGCGAGCATATCACATTCGAAATTGACTACATCCCCTATTTGTTTTTTCGCAATGACCGTCATTTCCTGTGAATGTGGAATCAATGAAATCGTAATATCTGTATCTTTTACCTCAAAGATCGTCAATGACGTCCCATCCAATGCGATAGAGCCTTTATGTAACAAATAAGGATGATATCCTTGCGGTAAGGACAAGCGTATATATAATGCATTATCAACCGTTCGCTTCTCACGGATCGTAGCTATTCCGTCTACATGTCCTGTGACAAAATGTCCGCCTAACCTACCATTCGCTGCAAGTGCTCGCTCCAGATTCACAGAACTTCCCACTTCTAATTGTCGTAGTGAAGTAGAAGTGACAGTTTCAGGCATGACGTCCGCAACAAATTGGTCCTTGGTAAAACTCTTTACCGTCAAACAGACACCGTTGACCGCGATGCTATCCCCTACTCTCACATCTGTCAAAACAAGGGATGCAGCTATCGTAACTGTCATAGATTGAGCGCCAGGTTGTATTTGCTTAACTGAACCAATCTCTTCAATTATTCCCGTAAACATGATTCAATCACCCACTTTCGGTACAGCTATGATTTTAATGTCTGGTCCAATCATCTCCACACTTTCAAATCTTAATGGAAGCGCCTCATCCATCAGTTGAGGATCCAGTCCACCTATTGGCGTCAGCGATCCAATTCCGCCAAGTAGTTTGGGTGCAACATAGCAAATGACCTTCTGCACGGCGCGCGCTTTCACAAACGAAGCATTAATGGCCGCTCCACCCTCTACAAGCAATGTCATAACACCACGTCTTCCTAGCTCTAATAGAATATCTTCTACAATCAGCTGGGGTTTTTGCATTCGGATGATCTGGACATGGGGCTTGTTGAGTAACTTTTCACGTGATAACTCTGCATATTTTCCGCAAAAAATCCAAGTAGGCGCTTCTGAGTTTTGAATGATCTGGCTAGATTCTGGTGTTCGTAAAGATGTATCTAAAATAACTCGAATAGGATGTTGTCCACCTAGGGGCAGTCTGGTGGTGAGAAGAGGATTATCATGAAGAAGCGTTTGCACACCTACTAAAATCGCATCTTGCGTATGGCGAAGCTGATGGACATCGAGTCGCGCTTGCTCACTCGTCACCCATTTGCTATCTCCTTTAGAAGTGGCAATCTTACCGTCTATCGTCATAGCTGTTTTCATTGTCACATGAGGTGTTTTGGTTTTAATAAAATGAAAAAATGATTCATATAGTTTTTTAGCGCGTTCAGAAGAGACAGATTCGGTTACTTCCACTCCTGCACCACGAAGTTTCGCAATGCCTTTACCTGCTACAAGAGGATTAGGATCCGTTGTCGCAACAAAGACTCGTTTGATACCGGCTTGAATAACGGCATCAGCACAAGGGGAAGTTTTACCAGTATGTGAACAAGGTTCAAGCGTTACATACAAATCAGCATCTGTTGCTTCCGCTCCTGCCATATCAAGTGCGATTCGTTCTGCATGGCGTTCTCCTGCTTGTAAATGCGCACCCATTCCAATGATCCGGTTTGTCTTAACTACGATTGCACCTACTGGTGGATTGGGAGAAGTTTGACCTGCCACATTTTCTGCGAGCTGCAAAGCCATTTCCATATAATTCTGATTCATTGAGCAACACTCCAGCTTACAGTATTCCTCTAGTGACAATTCTACATACAAAAAGCCCCGCAAAAGATTATGCGGGGCTTGTATCCATGACTAAATAAACGTTATATACCGTAATGAAAAATCATCACTTATAGTATACACGCGTTGTTCCTTCTCTCATCCAGACTTTAACTGTCGGCTTTGGAGTTTCACCAAATCCACCTTCTGCTTCTATAAAGCATCCGGGTCACGGACTAAGAGCTTGTTAGCTCATCACCGTCGGTAGGGAATTACACCCTGCCCCGAAGGAAACATATTCGATTAACTAAGAGTCTAGCACATATGACAACTAAATAACAATAGCTGAATAATTATTCAGCTATAAAAACCCATTTATCTACTGTAAATCTGTCCAATGCTTCCATGTTGGGAATGTACCCGATTCCATCTTCTGACGGAACTGTAATATAACCTTTTTCAGCAACTACTTCTGGTGTAATAATATCTTGTTCCCAGTAACGTGAAGAACCTGCTGTATCGCCAGGGAGCGTGAAATTAGGTAAAGTTGTCAATGCTACGTTGTGCGCTCGTCCAATACCCGATTCTAACATGCCGCCACACCATACATCGATGCCATTCGCTGCACAATAATCATGAATTTTCTTCGCTTCTGACAGACCGCCAACTCTCCCAATTTTCACGTTGATAATTTTACAACTACCAAGTTCGATAGCTTTTCGTGTATCTTCCAATGAGTGAATACTTTCATCTAGACAAATGGGTGTCTTAATTTGTCTTTGCAATGTTGCGTGATCGATAATATCATCGGAAGCAAGCGGTTGCTCAATCATCATCAAGTTAAACTGGTCGAGTTCTTTCAACACTTCTACATCATCTAACGTATAAGCTGAATTCGCATCCGCCATTAAGGGTACATCAGGATGGGTTTCTCGAATGGCACGTATCACTTCCACGTCATACCCAGGCTTGATTTTCACTTTAATGCGCTTATACCCTTCATTTATAAAGCCTTTAATATTGGCCAATAAATCTTCAACATTTTCTTCAATTCCAATGCTGATCCCCACTTCAATACGGCTACGTTGCCCTCCGAGTGCTTTGGCAAGTGTCATGTGGTGATGCTTTGCATATGCATCCCATATCGCACCTTCAATTGTCGCTTTCGCCATATTGTTTTTGCGGATATGTCTAAATAAGTCACTTACTTCATCGGGATGTGTAATAGACTTGCCAAGTACTGCGGGAATCAAGAAATCACGAAGCATGTGAATCGTCGTTTCTGTCGTCTCTTCACTATACCAAGGCGCAGTAAACGCAACAGATTCCCCCCACCCTTCATGACCGTCCGCGTCTGTGACAGTTGCCAACAGAAAGTCTTTCTGCTGAATCGTTCCAAAACTTGTAGTAAACGGATGTTTCATCGTCATATTCATTCTGCGAAGTGTAATCGTGTTAATTTTCATTGGGTCAGCTCCTTTAATCATGCAACGGAATGATGGACCGCTTACAGAAACGATAGTACTGTACAGATTCTTCTGTTCGGCGTACATCGATCATAGCAAATCCTTCCCTACTCAGTTGCTGAAATATCGTTCTCGTCTTCATTCTCCATTCGTAGGCCAATTGCGAGTTTTCTTGCTTGATTAATTGAATTTGTTTGGGCACAGGCACTTCTATCGCTTCCGCCTTCAGCCATTCAGTTGTTTCCGGTAAAAGCAGGATAGGGTGTGATTTATCGCTCAATTGGATTTGAAACGGACGACTATATATAAGATTAGGTTGCCATTTCTCCACTACACGCGGACTGTCAATCCACCAAGCAACTTGAAAACGGTCGGTCGGTAAACCTTTGTTTAACCCATCGTCCATCTCTCCATAACAATCAACTATATAGTCATAGCACACACCGTATAACTTTGAAGTATTCAAATAGCCGTTGCGACTTTCGAGTGGATCGAATGTCCAGACTATTAATCGATAGCCCATTTCCCGTGCAAAACGTAGTTGTTCTTCTTTCAACAGTTTGCCAATGCCCTTCATCTGAAACTCTTCATCTACCGCAAGCATATGAGAGCATAAATATATTTGACCTTCTGAATAGCCGGCAAAGCTATAAGAATATCCGACCATACGCTCTTCTAGAAACGCACCGACAATCAATCCACCGTTTTTGACTGCTGTGATGGTTTGATGGATAGGGATTGGTTCCATTCCCCAAATTTTCTTCTCAAGATTTTGCATAGAACGAATGTCTTCGATAGCCGTCACTTTTCTGACCACTATATCTTTCCTCATACTGTCACCTTCTAGTTTTTAGAGTGGAATGTTAATTCGATGGCAGTAGTTAAAATTTCAACTCCTGTTGCCAGTGCGTCTTGATTAAATGTCATGTGCGGATGGTGAAGTCCTGGGATTAAGCCGCATCCCAAACCTAGCATTGTACTTTTGACAGTGGGTCGCTTTACAGAATAGAAGTGAAAATCTTCTCCTCCCGGCGTGACAACGGTGCGTGTAGTCTTGTCTTCACCCACTACTTTAGCAATCGCCTGATACATTAGATCTTCAGCTTCAGCATTTACTTCCGCCGCGACCATTTCTGCCATTACTTCATAGTTGATTTCTACATCGTATTGTCTAGCTATCGCCTGAATCACACGTTCTACTTCCTCATATAATTCATCCATTATACCATTTTCTTGCGCACGTAAATCCAAACTAAATTTTGCATTTCCCGGAATTATATTGGCAGATTCGCCACCTGCTTGGAACATCGTCATTTTCGCTGTATGAGAAACCATAGGATTACAATGAATGGACTGCAAACCTCCTACTAACGAAGCACCCACCTCGATAGCATTTTTTCCTTGATGCGGTCTGGCACCATGTGCTTCTGTTCCTTTGATCGTTCCACTGATCATTTTCGCGGCACCGTGACGTAGTGAGGCAGCGGAATAACCGTCAGCCATTTCATCCGCAGCTCTTACATGAACGCCGAATAAGTAATCGATATCATCGATCAATCCCTGATCAAGAACAGCTAGCGCGCCTTTTCCCTTCTCTTCTGCCGGCTGGAAGAATACTTTTAATGTTCCTTTTTGAGGAATTCCGCGTTCTTTAGCCATAAGCAAAGCACCAATTCCCATGGTCATATGTCCATCATGTCCACATGAATGATTTGCTCGATAGACACCGTCCACTTCTTGCCACAACGCATCAATATCTACACGCAACCCGACTACCGGCTTACCTTCACCGATCGTAACGCATAAACCTGTAATTCCATCGAATAATTTCACATTAAATCCTTCTCGTTCAAGAAATCCTTTCAAGTAAGTTGTTGTTTCCGTTTCCTTCCAACTAACTTCCGGATGACTGTGCAAATGCACAAACACTTCATCTAGTTTCGGCTTCAGTAATTGTACTTGCTCCTTCATGCGTGTGCCTCCTAAAAAAACCATTTTCCATTGTACTATTCGAACTGTTTATTCCTAAAATTTCAAACTCCTCAACAATTTTAACATAAAAAAGACTTCTCTATCACGTCGTGTGAAAGGAAGTCTTCTTCGTATTGATTAAAAAGTCCAAAGAATCATCATGCCGAATAATAGCGTCATGTAATTGACCGAGTACAAGAACATGAAGTTAGCCCATTTATAATCATTTTTTGCATAGAACCCATATATACTAGCTGCAATATATCCTAGGTTCATCAATGTCGCGATTGTAATGAATGTAGTGCCAAACATCGTTAATAAAAACGGTAAAGGCAATAGACATAATACATACACAAGCATTTGGCGTTTTGTGAAGTTAAATCCATAAACGACAGGCAACATCGCTACGTTTGCTGCACTATAGTCTTTATATTTCTTCATAGCAATCGCAAATGTATGAGGCATTTGCCAAATGAATAGTATAGCGACCAAAACAATCGGTACAATATGATCCGCTGACATAATAGCTGCCCACCCTATAAGAGGGGTAACCGCTCCCGACACACTGCCAATCACTGTATTCAATGTATATTTACGTTTAGACCACATGGTATAGGGTATTACATACGTAAACCATCCGATAAATGCATAAATTGCCGCTTCTAATGTAGTGAAAAATAATAATACCATACCAATTCCCGATAATATCAAACCTATTTTTAATACGGTTTTCAAAGCAAAGTTACCTGTCACAGTCGGACGGTTTTTTGTTCTTTCCATAACCGTATCAATATCAGAATCAAACCAGTTATTCATTACAAGTGCACCTGCAACAAGCAAGGTACTACCTATCATGGTTAGCAGGAACACACCCCAGTTACCTGTGAGTGTCATGCCCGAAAAATATAGTGCCAACCAAAACCCCGTAAAAACTGGAAATATATTCGCGATGAGTACAGGTCCTTTAACTAATGATTTAATATCCGAGAAGAAGGTAGACGCCGATCGGCTTTGAGTAGTACTCGAAACAATATGGGCTTCTTTCGTCATATGGGTCCGTTCTCCTTTTACGTTACATTTAAATATTTTTTCCATTCGTATATAACTATATCATTTTCTTAAAAGTAAAATCAAAAAATCACGATAATTCCTTAGAAACTGTTACAAAGGTTTGTCAGAAGTTCATAAATAAACATATCGCATGATAAAATACTCTTTTTTTCATATGTACTTATCATACCATATTGTATCATTTTCCCCTATTATTCGATAAAGCATGAGCCTATACCCCTTATAGGCTAGCAACTAAGTTTACCCGCCATGATCAATCAAACCACATTTACTTTTTTCATTATAGAAAACCGTTAAACTTCAATTTAAAAGAGCATAATATCAATAGTTGTCTAAATAATTAAATTGATATTAATTTAATTATCCTGTAAACTCGTGTAATAGTATCGCGAAAAAGTGTTGATTTCCCCTTGATCTTCTCAACTACCTGCATCTTTTTTCTTGCGGGTAATTTTAAGAGATTAAGGCAAAAAACAGCATTCCGTGATGAAAAAATTATAAAGGGAAAGGATTTGATTTTTTGAGAAAGTTTATGTTGTTTTTATCTATCGTAACATTATTACTTTTAACAGCATGCAGTAACAGTGATAGTAAAGATTCAATAAGCAAGATTAAGCTGGCAGATGCAGGATGGGATAGTATTCGGATACACAACAGCATTGCACAAATTATTTTAGAAGAAGGCTATGGCTATGATACGGAAATAGTGAACGGAACTTCTTCCGCAACATTACAAGCGTTGCAACAAGGCGATCTTCAAGTTTATACAGAAGTTTGGTCTGATAACTTAGGTGATGCGTATACAAACGCAATCGACAGCGGAGACATCGAAACCGTCTCGACAAATTTCGACGATAACTCACAAGGTCTGTATGTCCCTACATATGTTATCAAAGGGGATCCAGAGCGTAATATCGAAGCGGTAGCGCCTGATTTGAAAACAGTAAAAGACTTAGAGAAGTATCCTGAACTATTTCAAGATCCTGAGAACAAGGATAAGGGACGTATCATCGGCGCACCATCTAGCTGGTTAGTCAGTAAACATTTAGATGAAAAATTAACTACTTATGGCTTAAATGAAAAGTTTACGTATTTAGCTCCCGGTTCAGATTCATCCATCGTAGCTGACTTAGCTAGTGCATATAAAAAAGGTGAACCATGGGTTGGTTATTACTGGTCCCCTACTTGGGTCACTGCAACGTATGACTTAACGCTTTTAGAAGACGAGCCGTTTGATCAAGAGGCTTGGGATAAAGATAAATCTGGTGAATTCCCTCCTAATGATGTCTACGTCAGTGTCCATAAAGATTTGAAAACACAAGCTCCTGAGGTAGTTGAGTTCCTCAGCCATTACAAAACTAGCAGTGCATTGACAGAAGAAGCATTAGAGTATATGGGTGAAAATGAAGCTAGTCCAGAAGATACTGCAAAATGGTTTATGAAAGAACATGAAGATCTTTGGACTTCATGGGTACCTGAAGATGTTGCTGAGAAAGTAAAAGCAGCTCTGTAATACATTTTAGAATTTCAGGGGTGGACGCTTTCCGCTCCACTCCTTTTCAATTGTACTAACACTAAAAGTAGAGAAAGAGAGGGACAAGCTAGTACGTCCTAGCTTACTGCCTATGAATGAATTTCCTAACGTCAGAATACCTATAGGAGATTATGTGGAAAAGTTTATTGATTTTCTTGCAATGAACTTTGGCTGGCTATTTGATTTCATCTTCACTATTGCATCCACTACAATCCGAACTATTGAAACAGCTTTACTCGCTACACCTTGGTGGGCTATCATGATTGTGGTTTTCCTCCTTGGCTGGTATTTAAATTCCATTTTTAACGGCCTACTGTTTGCCGTCTTTATCTTTTTAATTGGTTCCTTCAATTTATGGGAAGATACGATGACAACAGTCGCGATCATCGTAATATCTGTCGTACTATCCCTTGCAATTGGTATTCCAGTCGGCATATTGATGGCGTTTAGCAAAACATTTTCCATCATCATGCGTCCTCTATTAGATGCCATGCAGACGATGCCTACATTCGTTTACTTGATACCTGTAATATTCTTCTTCCCTCTTGGGAATGTTCCCGCAATTATTGCAACAATCATTTACGCGTTACCACCAGTTATCCGTCTAACAGAACTTGGTATACGAAACGTTGATTCTGAAGTGATTGAGTCAGCGGAATCATTTGGATCTTCTCGAAACCAAATGTTAGTGAAAGTACAATTACCACAAGCATTGCCTACTATGATGGCAGGTATTAATCAAACCACGATGATGGCTTTATCAATGGCTGTCGTTGGTTCCATGGTTGGTGCTCACGGATTAGGTGAACGCGTACTATTCTCTATCAACCAAATCAATATATCATTAGGGTTTGAAGCAGGTATCAGTATCGTATTCTTAGCGATTATTATTGACCGTTTAACAAATGGAGTGGCAGACCGCCTACAAAATACAGGGAGGAGATCAGCATGACCGTTAAACTTAAAGTAGAAAATGTCACCAAGATCTTTGGTCCTCGCCCTAAGAAAGTCATTCCTATGATTGAAAAAGGAGCTTCTAAGAGGGAAATCCTCGAAAAAACTGGACATACAGTAGGTGTTTATAACGCCAATATGGAAATCATGGAAGGTGAAACCTTCGTAATTATGGGACTATCCGGAAGTGGTAAATCGACACTTATCCGCTGCTTCAATTTATTGAACAAGCCTACGTCAGGTGCAATTTATGTAGATGGTGAGAATATTGTCAAATATAATAAAGAGCAGTTAAAATTTTTCCGTCAGAAGAAAATCGCAATGGTCTTCCAGCACTTTGGTTTATTTAGTCATAGAACGGTTATTGAGAACATTGAATACGGTCTGGAAATTCGCGGTTTATCGAAAAGTGAACGTCGTAATATCGCACAAAAACATATCGAGACGGTTGGTCTAAAAGGGTATGAAAACCAATATCCCGATGAATTATCAGGAGGGATGCGTCAACGTGTGGGGATTGCCCGAGCGCTGACGAATGATCCGGATATTTTGTTGATGGATGAGCCGTTCAGTGCGCTTGACCCACTCATACGGAGAGAAATGCAAATGGAACTTCTAGATATCCAGACACATCTTCAAAAAACCATCATCTTCATCACACACGATGTCAACGAGGCATTCCGTATCGGTGATCGTGTGGCAGTTATGAAAGATGGTCACGTAGAGCAAATCGGTACTCCGGAAGAGTTATTAGAAACACCAGCAAACGACTATATTATTGACTTCACTCGTGAAATTGATCGTTCGAAAGTGTTACAAGCAATGAATATCATGTCAAAACCATTAAGTGTCATGAATGGAAAAGATGGTTTGCATGTCGCGATTAAGAATATGGAGGAGCACGGGATTTCCAGTGTCTTCATCACGAATCGAGAACGACAGTTGCTTGGATTGGTAACAATAGATGGTGCGATCGAAGGCGTAAAAAAGAAGAAAACGTTGGAAGAAGTGATGACAACCGATGTATTGACAGCTACTCCGGAGGAATATGTTCAAGATATTATTCCGCGTGTCTTGGATTCTAAATATCCACTTGTTGTCATAGATGAAACGAACCGAATTGAAGGGATTATTTTACGAGTTCATGTACTTTCAAGCATTATTAGCAACTCCGCTAATGATGAAGTGGAAGGCGAAGAAATACTCGATCAATCCATTGAAACAGTTGAAGTGACTGAATAACAAAAAAAGGGAAGAATGAGCACCGTTGCTCACTCTTCCCTTTTTGATTAACTTTTTCCCGAAACACCGGCACTTTCAAAGGTAGCCATTTCATTGACCATCAGAACAGCCGATTGAATGATACTGAATGCAACTGCTGCGCCTGTTCCTTCTCCTAGTCGCATGGACAAAGATAAAATAGGTTCCTTTTCTAAGTATTGAAATGCCTTTTGATGCCCTGGTTCCATCGATTGATGGCCAAGCAACATATATCCAGCCGCACCTTTGCTCATAGTCTCCGCCACGCAAGCTGCCGCAGTCGAGATAAATCCATCTAAGATGATCGGGATACGTTTAGAAGCTGCCGCCAGCATTGCACCTACCATTGCAGCTAATTCTAGACCGCCAACCTTACGTAGCACGTCAAAGCCGTCAGAAGGATTAGGCTCATGAAGAGCTAGCGCCTCTCGAACTACTTTAATTTTATGAAGATGTTGATCAGCCGATATCCCTGTTCCATAACCAACCAACTCTGCCGGATCTAATTCTGTGATGGCCGCCACTACAGCACTGCTTGTCGTAGTATTACCGATTCCTACTTCCCCTACTACTAAGAAGTCAACACCTTTTTCAAATAACGCAAGTGCTTCTTCAAAGCCAATCTCCAACGCTTTTTCCACTTCTAGCTGAGTCATCGCCTCGGTACGTAGAAAATTTTCCGAACCTTGACGAATCTTCCGGTCCTTCACTGGTTCAGAAAAAGATTCTCCGATCACACCTACATCAACCAAAGAAAATTCTGCTTGTTGCTGTCTGCTGAATACATTGATTGCCGCACCGCCTACCGCCATATTCTGTACCATTTGACGTGTGACTAGTTGAGGAAATGCAGAAATCCCTTCTTCCACAATTCCATGATCTGCTGCGAATACCAGTACACCTAATTGATTGATGCTAGGATGTTTCCGACCTTGTATCTCAGCTAATGTAATCACGATATCTTCAAGTTTCCCTAAACTTCCGATAGGTTTCGTCAACGTGTCTACGAATGCCTTCGCTTCCACTCCTGCGGATACATCCAATGCAGGGATAGTATAATCTTTCAAAAGATGACCTTCTTTCTCTTTATGAACAAATATTCATCAAGTTTCTCTTATAAGTATATCAGTAGTCGATAATGAGTATCCAATTAAATATCCAGCATGCAAATAATGTCGTTTAAAGGTATACTATAACTAGCGGACATGTCATACATTACGCTAGTTACATTACTATCAGAAAAGGGGCGATCCACATGATTAGTGAAAAATTAGCACAAGCTTTAAACGTACAAATGAATAATGAATTTGCCGCAGCACAAACCTACTTATCCATGGCTTCTTACTGTGAATATCGCAATTACAGCGGATTCGCGCACTTCTTTCTACAGCAAGTAGAAGAAGAGCGGTATCACGCAATGAAAATCTATTCTTATTTAAATGATCGTGGGATTCGAGCGATTATTACAGAAACACCTGCTCCAGCTACTTCTTTTGATAACTTGGTACACACATTTGAAGTGGCATTATTACAAGAAAAAGAAGTAACAAAATCATTCTATCAAATCATGGATATGGCATGGGAAGAAAAAGAGCACGCAACGATTTCTTTCCTGAATTGGTTCCTTGACGAGCAAGTCGAAGAAGAAGCAACGTTCGATAGACATATCGAGTATTTGAAACGTATCCGTGAAGATAAGAACGCATTGTTCATTTACGAGAAAGAACTTTCCACACGTTCATTCGAAGCCGAATAAAAAAACAGGCAAGCTAGCGGTCCGCAGACCTCTTGCTTGCCTGTTCTATTTCAGTGATACGCTTCAAACATGTTTCACATACACATCGTTTATGCAGTTGGTCTGCTGGTATTTGTCGAAACACTTCTTCAATAAAAATCTTCTTGGTACACCAGCAATGTTCGTCACTCTCCATTGCATTACCGCACAGATTATCCCCTTGGCAAATCGGACATGTGTATTTCATATATTCCCCTCTCTACAATCGATGCTTGTCTAGCTCGGCTGTATTTTTCTTCTCTAATTGCTCTACCCGATCTTCCAATTCTTTATTTCGTTTCATACTTTCCATCGAATACAAACCAGCTAGTAAAGCGACCACAAATGTTGCGTAGTTAAACCACTCCATACATCCCGCCCCTTTTTTACTTTTGTTTTTTTAAAAATATCTCATATACTTTTTTCAATGTGTCTGGTGTGAGTTCCATATTATTTTCATACATGTATTTCACTGCATATCCTAGCGCAACTGTCATAGAACCTGCGACACTTGCAGCGACGACCATTCCTGCACCTGGAATTACTTTAATGATTTGACGGAAAGCTGTTTTTCCGACATTTCCTACGATCGTTGCAATAATCAATTCTTTGGCATGGTCTTTCGTAATCGGCTTGCCATATAATGTCGACAACTTCAACATGAGTCCCACTTGCAATGTTGTCAATGGTATAAAATCAGCTCCCGGAATGGGAACCGCTCCAATAGTAGCGGCTGACGCACCAGCCGCGAGAATCCATCGTTTGGCAATAGACGACTTATCCGCCATATTTGCTGCGAGTAATAGATCTTTATTTGCATCTTTTAATTGCTGTAGGATCTCTCTTTGTAAGAATTCCATTTGCTCTCCTGTCTTCGAAGAGATCGGAATAACCGGGTAAGCAAACCCAGTATGCTCCAAAACATAGTTCACTAAACTCAGAACATCATCCGCTGCATCTATTTTATTGAGCACAAGAATGATTTTCTTGTTGAGCGTGGCAATCTTATTTAATGACTTTAGTTCCGTATCTGACAACACCGTACCCGCTGCATTTAGGAAGAATAGAATCACATCTGCTTGATTATAAAATTTCAGTGTTTCATTTGAATGTTCTTGATAGATATCATCAAGACCCGGTGTATCAACAAAAAGTATATTATCTGTGTAATAAAATTTCTTAACTTCCTTCGTTTCTCCCGGTTGCGCTCCCACTTCCGCTACATCTTTTTGCATTAGACGGTTCAGTGTTGATGACTTTCCTGCATTAACGTCCCCGATCATTGCAATAAGAATTTCTTTTTTTAATTGCTCATTGATGAGATCTGATTCTTCTTTAAAAACTTTATCGAATGATTCATCTGACATAAAATTTGGAGTTTTCATTATAGCACTTCCCTCTGTTAAATTTGATTATTCAGATTACCCTATTGTAAAAAAGAGCATCAGTCATTCATCCTCTTTTGACTGATGCCCTACACTATTTATCTGATTATTTAATAATAAGGTGAAATCAAGATATACACAAGTACCCCGGTGAAACTAACATATAACCAAATAGGCATCGTCCATCGTGCAATTTTGCGGTGACGCGGGATCTCCATATTCCATGCTCTTGCTACACTTGTTAGCGCTAACGGAACGATTGCAGCAGCTAATACGATGTGTGAAAACAGGATGAAGTAATAGAATCCAGCCAAGAAACCACTACCGCCAAATGGTGTAGACTCTGATAAAAAGTGATAGGCGACATACGTCACTAAAAATAAAGCGGTTGTGCCAAATGCTGCATAGATAAAGCGTTCATGTAGTTTGATATTCTTCTTCAAGATTGCGACTAATGCACATACAAGAAAAACAAACGTGAAACTGTTAAAAATGGCATTTAATAAAGGTAAAATCGTAATATCGAATGCTGTGAAATTCTCTACGCCTGGCATACCTGCCAAGATGCCAATCGCACCGATGAGAATGACCGAGATAATGATAATCGCCGGACGGTAATTCCGTTTTTTGAAATTTGCGGGCGGTGTTGTTTGATTTGTATAATTCATCTAGTTACACTCCTAATTCTATATTGATAACTACCCTATATCGTACCATACATAACACGTTATGCAGGTCAAATTTGTGTCGACTTTTGAAATTGCTCATCTGATTTTTCTCTGAATTCATCAATAACGTTTATAAACTTAGCAATAGTCGGTGTCAAATAGGAATCCGCACGTCGTACAAAAACCGTTTTAATTTGACTGTATTTTGGTGGTAGATGATAGCAATAGACTGATCCTCGATCTAGAAGATGAGTAACAGTTGATCTCGGAACGAATGTAACACCTAATCCTGCTGCCACACTGCCAAGAATCGTCTCCAATGTTCCGAACTCCATCATTTTCGTCGGCTTAAACCGCTCATCTTCGAGCCACAACTCTAAACGTGCCCGATAGCCACACCCCTTTCTGAAACAAAGAATTGGCTCATCTTTAATATCTTCTATGGATTGAAACGGTTTACTTGAAAGTAACACGAGTTCTTCTTCGAGCACATCATGTACAGCTAGGTCGGGATGCGCCGTTCCTTCCGATATAAAAGCTCCGTCGAGTTGATGGTTTAGAACCTTAAACTGCAATCCTTCAGTTACACCTGTCAATAGTGAAATATCGACTTGCTTATATTTATTATTATATCTCGATAGAATAATCGGTAATTTGATGACGGTTTCTACCGACCCTAGCTCAAGCTTTCCTGAAGGCTCTTTGTCATTCTGCACGACTTTTCTCATTTCATTGGTTAGTGATAATATCTTCTCGCTGTAAATCAGAAGTCGTTTCCCCTCTGGTGTCAAGATCATTCCTCGGTTATGTCGGTTAAATAATGGAGTCTTTAACTCCGCTTCGAGCTTTTGTATTCGGGACGTAATATTTGACTGTACATAGCGTAATTCTTTAGCAGCCGCTGTGATAGTTCCTTTCTCTGCGACCATCTGAAATATCTCCAAGTCTTTAAATTCCATAGTTACCCTCCTAGTCAAATTCTCTTACTTACATGATATCAATAAAATTGATAGTAGTCATCATTATTATTCGTTTTACGTGATGTCTAATCTAGTGTTTACTAGAGATAGTACTTCTAGGAGGTTAGGTCCGTTGAAAAACAAGATTATCTGGGGAGCGTTTCTGTGCTTTATAGCTAGTGTTTCATGGGGGGCGATGTTCCCAGTTGCCAATAGTGCATTCAAAAATATCGACCCATTTTATTTCACATTAATTCGTTATGTCTCAGTTACACTTCTGCTTGTCGCAATATTATGGTTTAAAGAAGGCTCGCAAGCTTTTCGCTTTGAAAAAAAGGGTTTATCTCTTTGGTTCTTCGGTACGATGGCATTTGTTGTTTATAACCTCCTTATTTTCTGGGGACAAGATCTAATGGGACAACCCGGGACTATGGTAGCGTCTATTTCAGAAGCCATGATGCCAATGATTTCTATTGTCATTGTATGGATGATTAGTAGACATAAACCACATGGTTTCACGCTCACTTGTGTGTTTACTGCATTTGTCGGTGTCATGCTTGTGATCACAAAAGGTGATTTACGTACGTTCTTGACAGCAACAGATGACATTGTCCCTTCATTACTAATCTTCATTGCAGTAATCGGCTGGGTGATTTATACGATGGGTGGAAATCGATTTAGTGAATGGTCAGCATTACGTTATTCTACGTTGAGCTGTTTACTTGGCACATTAACTGCTTGTATAGTGGTATTTTTCGTAACATGGACAGGTTATATTTCTGTCCCCACTATGGAAACATTGCAAGTGGTAACACCACATATGTTGTTTATGATTATTTTTCCAGGTGTGATTGCATTAGTAGGTTGGAATGTTGGCGTACGAATTTTGTCTCCATTGAACGGTTTATTGTTTATTAATTTTGTGCCGGTGACCACATTAGTGATTTCATATATACAAGGATATCAATTAACGATTTTCGATTACATTGGTACGGTATTTATTATTGCAGCGCTGTTAGGAAATAATATATTTCTCCGTATACAACAGAAGCGCAAAGATGAAGCGCGTCAATATAAAAAACATACTATACAGCCTAGTGTTTAATTCAAAGTTAGAGATCCACTATAATTAAATGAACAAAAAAACAAAGACATATTCCAAATTCTTGGATTGTGTCTTTGTTTTTAAATGGCTGATTTTCCATTTGCACTATAGATGAAAGATTAAAATGTGAAGCGGTGGACGATACGACTTAGCGCTGTTGCTTCGTCTGTTAGTTTGCTGGCATCACTTGCCAACTGCTGGATCCCCTCTACTTGTTCATCCATACCAGCTACTGTTTGGATGACACTATCTGTAAATTGTTCAGATATCATAGTAATTTGCTCGATAATTTTTTCGATTTGCTCACCGTCTTTAATTAATTCTTCCGCGTGAAGGCTATTGCTTGTGACAGCTGATTTTGTATCAATCACAGCGTCATTCATATAGAGAATGGATTGTCCGGCTATTTTGACGATTTCCACGCCTTCTTCAATAGTATCCGCATTCGATTCTACATGTTGTACGGCAATTTTCACTTCGTTATTTGTTTGTTCTAGTGTTCGCACAACATCATTTGCGAATGCATTCGTTTCTTCTGCCAGTTTACGAACTTCGTTTGCTACGACTGAGAATCCGTTCCCCGCTTCTCCTGCCCGCGCCGCTTCAATAGAGGCATTGAGTGCTAACAAGTTCGTTTGTTCAGCGATTTTTGTAATGAGAGAAACTTTTTGTATGACTTGGTTGATATCCTCTGCGACCTGCATAATTTTTTGTGAAGACATGTGAACTGCTTCATTGATCTGCCGCATCTTTTCTTCTGTTTCTTCAATTGCCTGACTACCTTGTGTTGCAGCAGTCAACGCATGTTCAGATTTGGAAAGTGTTTGTTGTATGCGTAATTCCATTTCTCGAATTCCCGCCATCATCGTCTGGACCATAGCGTTGGCAGATTGTAATGAAGATAATTGTTGCTCTGTTCCACTTTGGAAGTTTTGCATAGTTTCGCCATATGAAGTGAAGACATGTGATAATCGACCCGCTTCGGAAGCCTGCACTTCACTAATTCGATCCACGATTTCAGAGGAGCGATCGAGTTCTGTGACGATATTCTTTGTACCGATAACGATTTTATTAATTTCGAAACCAATTTGATTAAACTCAGATCTGGATCTTTCGGTTACTTCGGCTGTTAGATCACCAGATGAAATTTTCCTCGTGACTTTACGCCAAGACCGTACACCTTTCATGACTATGTTATAGAGACCAGTTGTGAAAATGCCTGAAAGAAGTAAAGACATACTAACGAATGCTACGCTCTGTTGGATAGGTAAATCAAATATATATGCAAGTACTCCCATCGCCAAAGCTGGCAATACAACAGATAAAGTCGCTCCATAAAGAATGTATTTCTGATGATTTATTCGACCTAATCGCAACGTGAATTGCTTGCTTCCAACTTGAATGATTGGCATGGATGCATCAATAAGTCGCTCACCGGATTTTCTTTCATACACTTGCAGTAACGGCTTGGTTGTATTAGCAGCACGCAAGCCAATGGCATCGGAAAATACTGTGCCTTCCCATAACCGATTAGTATGGATATAGCTCCGACCCATTTCATCCACAATGACAAAGTATTCATCCTCTTCAAGCTGTTCGTCTAATATTTGATGAAGAACTTGATAATTCAAAGTAAATGATTGTTCATTTTCTATTAATGGCTGAATGCGCTTTGTAACCCGTTCTACTTTTCTAAGAGCATTCCGTGCAGAAGATGTTCTCAAAAGCTTTTCCAATAATTTCACCTCTTTAGGTTCTTTTATACTATACAATTAATATACCATGAAATGTGAGAAAGGTAACAATATTTTCCGCTGAACATTCATCAATCAGAACACTCAGGAATTCAAACTATCGGACATTTAGCTAACGGTAAAACTTACTTACTGATACTGCCAATTGCTACCGCTTTACCGTTTCCTACTGCCAACGCTATATATCGAACTTCTTTATCATTTAATTCTGCGATAATTTCCATGGAAGGCTTGCCGATACGCACTTTCGCAAAGTATTTCACAGCTTTACCTTGCAACATATTATTACTTTTTTTAATCGTTCGTAGACCCACTTCCTGTAGTGTTTGTTGAACATTCAATAATACTATTTCCTCATCAGATAACTTCGCTCATTTAACGCATGATCTATTACTTTGCATCCCGTATTTGATCCATCTACAGGCACGATATTCTTCATAATTGTTCCTCCTGTATTGTTCATAAAGTGCTTGAAAATTCTATGTGGACATCCTACTTTACTCATTCAATTTTTACAGTAGAATCCCTCTTTATCCTGATTATTAAAGTCGAGTCAATTGATTTATCTTTAATTAGCTTTTACACTTTCAACACATTAAATAAAAATAAACAGGGAGGAATCTGTATGAAAAAATCGTGGCTTTTACCTGCACTCGCTGTATTTTTGGTTGCATGTAGTACTGATGAGGAAACAAAACCTGTAGCAAATGAGGACAACCCGGTTGATTTAATAGAGCCTGAGGAGGAACTAGCAGAACCTGAAGTTAATGAATCTGCTGGCACTGAAACACCCTCAGAAGATGTGCCTAGTGAAGAATCGAATGCTTCGTACAAACCTTCTAATTCCAACTTGTTAGGACATGAAGAAGCCGAGGTATTGGCAGAGCATATTCCGATGGACGAGTTAACAGCTCAAGTGAAAGTGGATAATCAAAATAAACGCATCATTCTTTTTGAAAATGAAAGCGGACAAAAAGTATACAAGAGTATTTTCATCAAAGACAATCTCCATTTAAAAGTTATTGATTTAAATAGTGATAATGTATTGTATGAAGGAAATTTGTAAAACAGATGAAAAAGCGCACAGACATCATTGTCTGTGCGCTTTTTTCATTTTACATATCTTCTAGCTGAAACATATTCTGATTTATACGGTTCCGCAGTCATCGGGATGATCTCTACAGTACGTTTAGGATTAGGTGCGTGAATCATTTGACCGTTCCCTGCGTACATCGCTACATGATGTATAGTTCCTTTACCTTTATTATAGGCAAAGAACAGTAAGTCACCCGGTTGTAAATCTTTCTTCTGTATCAATATTCCATTTAGTGCTTGCACGGATGCATCACGTGGTATATCAATACCATGCTGACGATAGACAGAGTAAGTGAATCCAGAGCAATCCAAGCCAAATCCTGAAGTTCCTGCCCATAGATACGTTAATCCATTAAATAGCTTGGCTGTTTCCATGATTTGCTGTGTGGTAGGCTTTGGCATGACTCCATCCGCCCCTACTATCTTCACTGCACTTCTATCAACGTACTTCACCCCGTCAGCAGGTGTCTGGACAGCAAGTTTATTATCCATGATATCAATAATAGGCAATATCGTGTTGAAGCTGATGGAACGAAAAGGTTGCTTGCCATTTTCATCAATTGTAAGTGCGGCTGATTTCGTCGTTACCATGGCTGTGTCGCATGTTGCATAGTTAGGATATACTGTCGTT
The DNA here is from genome assembly GCF_002743155.1 of Sporosarcina sp. P1. Lineage (NCBI taxonomy): Bacteria > Bacillati > Bacillota > Bacilli > Caryophanales > Caryophanaceae > Sporosarcina > Sporosarcina sp. P1. The sequence goes on along the minus strand of NZ_PDYS01000005.1, from coordinate 48,592 downwards.
AAATGATTTTTCAGCATCCATCCCGGGTAACCTGCTGCGTTTTTAGGAGAGCTTTGATCTATTACTGCCACTTGAACCCAGTCACCTTTTGTCTGCAGGACTTTTACTGTTTGACCATATAGTGCTTGAGTTTCTAATTTACCTACTAACCATTGTTTTTCACGCAAACTCATCGCAGCAACCCACTTCGTAATATCAGGCAATTTGTTTGTGGCATAAGCATCCACTGTTCGCGATTTCCCTGGCTCTTTCCAAAGTGTTGTAACAGGAACATTGACAGTTTGCACTGGTGTGTTATTCGGCTTATAACAAGCAGATTGCTCTCTAAAGTCAGGCTCAAGAATTCGTGCAAGAAATACTGCAAAGTGTCCACGTGTTAATGTTTGATTGGGCTTAAATGTGTTATCTAAATAGCCTGTTGTAATGGCATTTACAGATAACTTTTGTATGTCAGATAAACCCCAGTACGTTGCAGGCACGTCACGGAATCGATACGTGGATTTGCCTGTCAGATCGAATGCGCGAACGAATACCGCTGCCATTTGCCCACGTTTCAAATTGCCATACGGTTGAAATTCATTTTTCTCGTTCCCCATAAAAATACCTTCATCGACCATGGTGGCGATGAGTGCGTAATGCGGATGGGACAGCTTTACGTCTGACAGATTTGCATCAGGTCTATTATCTACCGAGATTTTCAGTGCGCGTTGGATCATTCCTGAAGCTTCGAGGCGTGTGATCGGTTCGTTTACACGGTATTTGGCAGTTGGTTTTTCTATGATAATATCTTTTTCAACTAGATATCGTATTTCATCAGCGGCTGAGTGCTGAGGAAGTACGTCTTGGAAGACGGCGGCAAGTGAGTTAGTCGGTATTGCAAATAGGACTAGCATCGTCGTTAGCACTAATGCACATATCTGTTTCAAGTTTAGGACACTTCCATTCTCTTAGGTTGTTTTGCCTTAACTATACCTGAGCATTAATTCTTTGTATAGAAAGAATTCAAAAAAAGGCGATAGCTTTCTTTTAAAAAACTGTAAGAATAAGTGTAATGAAGAAGTGTAGCCGGTAAGGGATTGTGAGTTACCATTCCAAGATGACGCTTTCCCAAGAGTGTGGCTTGTCCTTCTCGTCCGCTCTGTTCTACACTCCCTACGAAGCGTGTGGTTATTACGGTTTGTCGTTCATTGAATGTTGGATGGTAATTAATTTAGTACTTGAGTTTACACCCGACCTAAACTCGAACTTAAACCTATGTAAAAAAGAGATCTCCCTTGAAGTTTTTAGACTTCAGGGAGATCTTTTGTTAATTGAATAGCAGTTCGCAGACTACTTTAATTCATATTGTTATTACGTTAATATTTTCTTTAAAATCGCTACCGCTTGGTCGATTTCTTCTTTTGAAACTGTCAGTGGTGGTAACAGACGGATGACATTCGTTCCAGCAGGTACTAGGAGCAAGCCTTGTTTTTCGGCCTCTTGGATGTATGAACCAACCTCATTATTTGAATGAATTCCAACTAGTAATCCATTACCGCGAATTGAATATTTATCTTTAGGTAATTCTAATTGGAGTTGTTGCTTCAGATACGTAGACTTTTCTTGTACATCCTTTAAGAAAGCAGGATCAAACACATGATCAACTACTGTTTGGGCAACTGAGACCGCTAATGGATTTCCGCCAAATGTTGTACCGTGTGTGCCGGGTCCGAATGTATTGAACAACTCTTCGCTAGCTAGCAATGCTCCAATCGGGAACCCGCCACCAAGACCTTTAGCAAGTGATACGATATTTGGTTTTAGTGCAGTCTGCTCGTAGGCATAGCGAGTTCCTGTACGTCCAATGCCTGTCTGAACTTCGTCGATAATGAGAAGAATATTGTGTTCATTACATGCAGCCATAACCGCTTCAGCGAAAGCGGGTTCAATGGAGTTGACTCCACCTTCCGCCTGGATGACTTCTAACATGATGGCAGCGACATGATCGTTCGTCGCCTGTTTCAAAGCCTCAACATCATTAAATGGCAAGGCTTCAAAACTTTCTAGCATCGGACCGAACCCTTTTTGGATTTTATCCTGACCCGTAGCGGCCATTGCGCCAAAGGTCCGCCCGTGAAATGACTGTTTGAACGATAAGATATGATGTTTTCCTGTATGTTTACGTGCTAGTTTAATTGCAGCTTCATTCGCTTCGGCTCCACTGTTACAAAATAACGCATACGACAAATCCGTATTTCTTGTCAATGATTCAGCAAGTTTTTCTTGTTCTGGACTTTCGAATAAATTTGAAATATGCCATAGCTTTTCGCTTTGTTCTTGTAATGCTTTAACGATCGCGGGATGAGCATGTCCTAAACTGACGACTGCGATACCGCTAGTAAAGTCTAAGTAGTCCTTCCCTTTATCGTCTGTCACTACGGTACCTTGGCCTTTAACGAGATGCACCGCACGTCTTGCATAGTTATTGAATAAATACGTCACACAATTGCCTCCTCATTGGTAATGACCGTTCCTTTTAGTTTTTGACAGACAATCTGTACAGAGGGAATCCCCGCTTCTAGACAATCGATGGCCGCCATTACTTTCGGAATCATTCCTCCGTAGATATCATCTGTTTTAATCCAGCTATAAATAGCTTGGGGTCCTGCTTCCGCTTGGGGCTGATCTTGAATCCTGATTCCAGATGTATCTGTCACTAATAATAAACTTTCTGCCTTCACAGCTAATGCAATTCGACTCGCGACTGTATCCGCATTAACGTTCAATGGTTCTCCAGATGCGGTTGCACCAATACAAGAAATAACAGGAATAATTCCGGCATCTAGTAGCGCATCCAGGACTTCTGTTTTAACTGTTTTTATTTCTCCCACATAACCATACGTTTCAAAGTCAAGTACATCACATGTAAATAAGTTCGCATCGAATCCACTTAATCCAATCGCCTTGATTCCTTCATGATTAAAGCGATGTACGAGCGTTGGATTTACTTGACCAATCATGATCGACTGGATGATACCAATTGCTTCAGCAGACGTAACACGGAATCCTTTAACTACAGTCGAAGTGACGTCTTGATTTTCAAGCTCTTGATTAATATTCGGGCCTCCGCCATGAACAATAATTACTTGAACACCATCTTGCTGTAACTTTTTCACACCTTGAAAAAAATTGTCACCTAACTCGTCTAGCATACTGCCCCCTAGTTTAATAACCTGTCGTTTACGTGCGGTATGTTGCGTTGATTTGGACGTAGTCATAAGTAAGATCGCACCCCCATGCCATTCCTTGACCAGCTCCCTGGTTTAATTCTATTGCGAATTTCACTTCATGTTGTTTTAGGTAGATCAACAGTTTTTCTTCTGAAAACGGAATGGGTTCCCCGCCTTCTACTACTACTGTGTCGCCGATATAGATTTTGATATCTTCAGGATCTATTGTGGCGCCGCTATATCCGACTGCCGCAATAATTCTCCCCCAATTGGCGTCACAGCCAAATACTGCCGTCTTGACAAGTGGTGAGCCGACAACAGATTTCGCAATTTGACGCGCTTGTTCATCCGAAACTGCACCTGTAACTTTCGCTTCGATTAATTTAGTAGCACCTTCTCCGTCTTTAGCAATCATTTTTGCCAAATCACGTGACACAGCATGCAATGCATCGACGAAAGATTGCCATTCGGGATGATCTGGAGTTAATGAATGGTTACCCGCAAGTCCGTTTGCCATAACGAGTACCATATCATTCGTTGATGTATCTCCATCTACCGTAATGGAGTTGAATGTTACATCCGTAATTTCTTTTAGTGCGGTTTGTAAATGTGCAGACTCGATATTGGCATCGGTTGTAATGAAGCCCAGCATCGTCGCCATATTCGGTTCAATCATTCCGGAACCTTTTGCAACACCCGCTACTACTATTTCACGATCATCAATCACCGTTGCATATGCAGTATTTTTCGTTACGGTATCTGTTGTTAAAATTGCTTGGGAAAATTGAATGGATCCCTCCAATGTGTCTATCGGTTGTAACTTTTCAATACCCGATAGTAAAGGTCCCATATTCATTTGTTCGCCGATCACACCTGTTGAGGCAATTCCAACAAGATTGGAATCGATTCCTAAGTGCTCTGCAGTTTTTTGCTGCATAGTCATTGCATCTTGCATGCCTTGCTTTCCTGTACATGCATTTGCGTTACCAGAGTTAATGACGATCGCCTGCATTTTTTGCGTTTCATAAACTACTTTTTTTGTGACTTGAAGTGGAGCTGCTTGGATTACATTCGTTGTGAAGACACCCGCAACACTCGCTGGCACTTCGCTAACTAATAGAGCCAAATCATTTTTCTTATGTTTTAGCCCACAGTGAATGCCGACTGCCTTGAACCCTTTTGGTGAGATAATATTTTTACGCGAGATGCGCTTCATACTTTCGATAGTTTCCATAGTAGTGCTCCCCTCAATTCTTGTGTTCCAATTAATAGTTTAAATCCATAATGGAATGATATCGATTCCCGTTTTTTCATTTAGACCATATTGGATATTCATATTTTGTATAGCTTGTCCTGCGGCACCTTTCACCACATTATCAATGACTGCTATAATCGTTGCTTGATTTGTTCGTGGATCTACTTTGACATGTATATCGCAATAATTAGAGCCATATACCTGTTTTGTACTGATTCTTTGCACATCTGTCAAAATCCGAACAAACGGACTGTCTTTATATGTTTCTTGCAAGCAATTTATCAGCTGTTCTTGCGTTACTTGTCCATTTACTTTCGCATAGCTCGTCGTCATGATACCTCTTGTCATGGGAACCAGATGCGTAGTGAACGTAATGGGTTCAGGCTGATCAGCAAATGCATTCATTGCTTGTTCAATTTCTGGTATATGCTGATGCTGATGAATCTTATATATAGAGAAATTTTCATTCGTTTCACTGAAATGAGTCGCCTGGCTCGGCTTATTGCCTGCACCAGATACACCACTTTTTGCATCGATAATTAATCGGCTACCGTCAATCAGTTTATTTTTCAATAACGGAAGTAAAGATAGTAGAACTGCTGTCGGGTAACACCCTGGATTCGCAATGATTTCCGCATCAGCAATATGCTGCTTATTCCATTCAGGGAGTCCATATACACTTTTCTCCAAGTGTTCAAGTGGCGGTGCATCTTTTTGATACCACTGTTCAAAAGTTGCTTGATCTTTCAGTCTAAAATCTCCCGAGAGGTCAATTAATTTAGCACCTGCGCCTACTAATGAAGGTAGTAATTTAGTGGTAACGCCAGCCGGTGTACTGAAAAACACTGTATCCAACTTGCTAATATGTTCAGGTTCTATAGCCTTCATCGGCTGATCGTGAATATTCACGAGATGTGGATACTTTTGGGAAAAGACCGCCCCCACTTCTGAGGAAGTGTATAAATCAATCTGTTCAATTTCCGGATGGTTTTGTAGTAACCGTATCAATTCTAGGCCACCATATCCAGACGCTCCTATGATTCCAACCTTCAACGCCATCACCTCTTTATTCATTAAACACAAGTATACGTATGTATAATTATAAAGTCAACTGTATTTTTATTTATTAACAGTCAATTTATAAATTCTCTTTCTGTTCTTATTAAAAAGGGCTTATAGAAATGCTATAACTTCCCCTTCACTATATGTTATTATTATGGAGGGTATAATATGATCAAATGAAGAATAAACTTTCAGGAGGCTATTATGGTAGATTTATTAAAACTATCCGGTAAAAACATTGTGATTATGGGTGTTGCAAATGAACGTAGTATTGGTTGGGGAGTAGCAAAAGCATTATTCTCAGTCGGTGCGAATGTCATTTTCACATACCGTAAAGATCGCTCTCGTGATAAATTAGAAAAAGCATTAGCTAAAAGTGAATTTACAGCCACACAAATTGTACAATGTGATGTAAATAGTGATGAAAGTATCGAGCAGGCTTTCAAAGCGATTGGCGAGCATGTTGGTGTTATTCATGGAGTAGTCCACTCCATCGCATTTGCACATCAACAAGATTTGCATAATCCTTTCGTGGAAACGACTCGTGAAGGATATGCATTCGCACAAGATTCCAGTGCATATTCATTGGTGGCAGCAGCACGTGAAGCCCGTCATTACATGACAGAAGGTGGAGCGATTATTACGATGAGTTATTTAGGAGCAGAACGAGTTCTTGAAGGCTATAATGTAATGGGTGTTGCAAAAGCAGCTCTTGAAGCTTCTGTACGCTACTTGGCATCAGAGCTAGGTGAAAAGAATATTCGCGTCAACGCGATTTCTGCCGGTGCGGTTCGTACATTGTCCGCAAAAGGTGTTCCTTCCTTTAATACAATCCTCAGTCAAATTGAGGAACGTGCGCCATTAAAACGTAACGTCATGCCTGAAGAAGTCTCGGATATGACGGTGGCGATGCTAAGTAATTTATCGAGTGGTGTGACAGGTGAAGTCATCTATGTAGATGCCGGCTACCACATTATGGGATAATTTTATGAAGGATTCTCTTAGGAGAATCCTTTTTCATGGGCACTTTCCATTAACATGCAATTAATTATCGAAATACATACACTTTTCAAAGTACCTCAGGAGGAATTCCAAATGAATAGATTTACAAAACTCGATACGTTCAAACTAGGGCTGACGATGTTTGCCCTCTTTTTCGGTGCAGGAAATATGATTTTCCCACCACTACTTGGTCAACTAGCAGGAACGCAAACATGGATTACGCTGGCCGGTTTTTTAATAACAGGAGTGGGTCTTCCCTATCTTGGCATAATTGCAGTAACTATGAGTGGTAATCAATTAAGCGATTTAGCCGGAAGAGCATCACCTTTATTCGCTATGATATTTCCATTCGTTATATATTTAGCACTTGGACCGTTTTTCGGTGTTCCGCGTACAGCGACTGTTTCATTTGAAATTGCCGTTTCTCCATTTGTGCCGGATTCGTATGCTAGGTTAGCATTGGCGCTGTTTTCCATTCTATTTTTTGCAGTGACGATTTGGCTGTCATTTAAGCCGAATAAAATAGTCGATCGTTTCGGTAGTATTTTAACTCCCATATTGCTAGCTATCGTAACGCTTATTGTGGTGACGGGTATTATCAACCCAGTGGGTGAAGCGGGTGCACCGCAAGGATCTTATGCAGAAGATTACTTTTATAAAGGATTTATTGAAGGTTACGGAACAATGGACGCAATGGCAGCGCTCGTCTTCGCTATTATCGTAATAAATGCCGTGAAAGCGAAAGGTATTACAGATAGAAAAGCCATTACTTCCATTACAATGAAAGCGGGATCCATTGCAGTACTCGGGCTGAGTTTTGTCTATGCTGGATTAGCCTATTTAGGGATGACGAGCCGCTCCGTAGCAGAAGGCGCAGCAAACGGTGGAGATATTTTAGCTAAACTTGCATATGCTTTGATGGGGAATAACGGATTATACTTACTTGGACTTGCAGTAACACTAGCTTGCTTAACAACTTCTGTTGGATTGACTACCGCTAGCGCTACATACCTTTCCAAAGTCGTACCTAAGATCTCTTATAAAGCATTTGTATTTATTATTTGTTCTTTTTCCATGATAGTTGCGAATGTTGGCCTCACGCAGTTGCTTGCCGTGACTATTCCCGTACTAGTCGGAGTGTATCCGCTAGCCATTGTCTTAATAACTTTCAGATTGTTACACCCGTTATTTAAAGGCTATCATGAAGTATATAATTACGGTTTACTAGCTGCAGGTCTTATTGGATTCTTTGACGTACTACGTGCATTCAATATCGATCTGGTACCGGTTACATATATATTGGAATTCTTACCATTATATGAACAAGGGGTCGGCTGGATTTTACCTGCTATAGTGTTTGGCGCAATAGGTTATATTGTGGCATCTGTTCAAGGTAAGCCTCGTGTCGAATAGTAAAAAGCCTGCGGACATTCCGCAGGCTTTTTACGTGTTTGTTATGGATCAGTTTTACTGAGAACGTACAAACTAATCTCATTTCCAGAATTACTGTTCTTTCATCAATCCTTTATTGCCTTTTAAAATAATAGATTCATAATCGATGTATTCATAGATGTCGTCTTCGATATGGTCACTAAATTTTTGGAGTTCACCCACAGTCAAATCTTCAATCGCTTTGTTTCCCTGCTCACAATAAATGATGATTTTTCCAACGATTTCATGGGCATCACGGAACGGAGTGCCTTTTGCGACTAAATAATCCGCTACTTCTGTTGCATTCAGAAATCCACTTTTAATCGCCGCTTTCATGTGATCTGCATGTACCTGTAGAGTGTCGATCATTTTAGACATGATTTCCAAGCAATCAAGTACTGTATCAAGCGCGTCAAAGAATTGTTCTTTGTCTTCCTGCATGTCTTTATTATATGTTAATGGCAATCCTTTCAACGTCGTGAGTAAAGCGAATAGAGAGCCATATACACGTCCTGTTTTTCCACGGATTAGTTCTGCTGCATCCGGATTTTTCTTCTGTGGCATGATGCTACTTCCTGTTGAATAGGCATCAGAGATGGTGATAAAACGGAACTCTTGACTGCTCCAAAGAATCAGTTCCTCACTTAAACGGCTCATATGCATCATAATGAGGGAGAAGTCGGACATCAATTCTACTAAGTAGTCACGATCACTAACTCCGTCAAGGAAGTTATCTACTGGCTTATCAAACCCTAGTAATGCAGTCGTCACTTGACGATCAATATTATGTGTCGTGCCAGCTAGTGCACCACAGCCCAGTGGATTTTCATTCAAAATCTCCGCTGCGTTTTGCACACGTTTTTTATCGCGTTTGAACATTTGTGCATACGCGCCCAAATGATGGCCGAATGTGACGACTTGCGCGCGCTGCAAATGCGTGTAGCCTGGCATAATCACGTTATTGGCTTTTCCTTTTGCTTCAAGTGAATCAATTAAAACTTGTAGTGCATCTATAACGACAGAGGTTTGGTTTCTCGCATACTGTCTCATATCGACAGCTACTTGATCGTTTCGACTGCGGGCTGTATGCAATTTCTTGCCTGTCTCCCCTACTCGCTCAGTTAGGTTCATTTCAATGAATGAATGAATATCTTCATAATTACCTGCAATTTGTAATTCTCCCGATTCGATATCTGCCAAAATCGACTGTAAGCCATTCACGAGTAATTCGCCTTCTTCAGGTGACAATAAATCAGAATGAACTTGCATTGTTACGTGTGCAATACTACCTGCGATATCCTCTCTGTAAAGACGATAGTCAACAGGCAAAGAGCTGTTGAACTTCTCCATAATCTCATCTGCTTTACTACTAAAACGACCGCCCCAAAGTTTCATTCATCATCAATCCTCTTATATTGTATTTTTATTCATAACGGTGTATACCAACTATCTCTATTGCCATCTTGCAACGTATCTATTCTATTATTCTGACACAGTTGACGATTTTTTTCTACTTTGAGTAATATTGCGTCTGCTTGCATAAACCGTATAAATATGGGATAATAATTGAACTACAAATGAATGAGTGATGACATTGACAAACTTTGTCCCAATCCAACAAGTACAATTATGTATGACCTCGCCTAAACTACGCGAGGTTTTTTTGTTGCTTATAGGAAACACTCTTAGAGGAGGGAAACTTTTATGACAATTCATGTACGTGAACATTCTACTTCTGCCATCTTTGCTATCTGGATCAGTTTATTTAGTAATATTATTTTGACTGTATTAAAATTGATCGTCGGATTTGTTTTCAAAAGTCCCGTTTTACTTGCAGACGGTTTCCATAACGCAGGGGACGTAGTTGCCTCTGCCGCTGCACTGACTTCCATGCAAATTTCGAAACGACCTGCAGATGAAGATCATCCGTATGGACACGGCAAAGCGGAAGTAATTGGTTCAAGTATAGTCGCTATCATTTTAGGGTTAGCCGCGATCTATATCGCTTTTGAAGCTATAATGGCCTTATTTGAAGATCCTACTACAGCGAGTAAGATTGCCTTACTTACTGCGATCGTATCACTCATTTGGAAATATATACTCTATGTCTACACCATTCGTATCGGTACAGCGGAGAACAGTAAAGGTCTGATCGCAACGGCGTATGATCACTTAGCCGATGTCTATGCCTCGCTTGCTGCCGTGATAGGAATTGGGCTTGCTTTAATTGGAGATGCTTACGCATGGCCGCTACTCACATATGGAGATCCCATCGCCGGTATTATCGTCTCCATTCTTGTCTTTAAAATCGCTATAGAAATCGGTAAGGAAAGTATTGATATATTAATGGAAAAAAGCGTATGCGACGAGCGATTAATCGCATTTGAAGAATTGATTCATTCCATTCCAGAAGTGAAGCGAATTGACCGCTTACGTGCAAGAGAACATGGTCACTACGTATTGGTAGATATCCGTATCGGTATCAGTGGTAATTTAACGATACAAGAAGGCCATATTATTTCGAGTAGATTGCGTAATTTGATCATGGCAAAAAATGAAGATGTCGATGAGGTGTTAATTCATTTAAATCCGTGGTATCCCGAAAAACAATCCGGTATACTTACTAACGAGGAGTGAATAAAATGAGTACATTTACAATTAAAACAATAGAAGTATGCGAAAAAGAAACAGAGGAAACCGTACGCTTTGCGGATGAGGGCTTTTCACAGGAACCCATCTCGTATTTGAAATCTAATATAGCTGAGTTTCTCTTTGTCGAGTCAACGGAATTCGATGAAATCAAAGTCGATTCGCTGGCACTTGAAGTGGATGATATTTTCAAAACGTATATGGCGTTATTCGGTTTACAAGGCAAGAAAAAAGAAGGCGAAATAATTCGCACATTTATTGAAGAAAAACTTCAGCACAACTTACGTGGCTTTAGTATTTCATTTTCAGACAATGAAGGTTTCTGGGAATTGAATATTCCGTTTGATTCGCTTAAAGGTTTTGATGAGACGATGTCTATAAAAGATGCATTACAACTTCTATACGAAGTACTTGGTGATTTGCATAAAATGAGAGCAAGTAACTGATGGCATCGCAGTTTATCTACACGTATATTCGACACCGTGATGAAAAGGAATTATGTCGGATGGAAATGCGGGCTTTTTTCGGCCATGACGTAGAAGATAACCTGGTCGTCAGTGATATAGCAGTTGATCCTTCACGAAGTCCGTTCATACAAACACGACTCGAAGTGTTACTGGATGCAGACAGTTTAGAATTGCTGGCTGACAAAGCTTCTGAGCTGGAAATTGATCAATTGTTTAAGACAGTCTGCTTAAATGATATGGTGCTTGGAAGAACAGCTAAAATTGATCATGATACTCGTCGTAAAATAGAGCGTACCATAGGATTACAGGTAAAAGGTGAGCCAGAACTGGATCATCCTGAAGTGTTCATCGGTATCATGCACTTGGACGATCGCTGGTATGTAGGGAATTTACTTTATAGTTCTTCTGATTGGCATGTTCACCAACAGAAGCCGCATATGTATTCTACTGCGCTTGGTACCCGTTTAGCTAGAGCTGCGGTCAATATAGCGGTGCCCCATCCTGAAGGGAAACGCGTCATCGATCCTTGCTGTGGAATTGGCACTGTACTGGTTGAAGCACTATCTATGGGGATACCTATTGAAGGACGTGATATTAATCCGCTTGTCGTCTATGGTTCACGGAAAAATATCGACTACTTTGATTTGGAAGGCAATGTCACTATAGGTCCAATTGCTGAAGTCGATGAAGAATACGATATTGCAATCATTGATATGCCGTATAATTTATTTACCCACATTACAGCAGAAGGCCAACTCGAGATTTTGAAAGAAGCTCGTCGCTTTGCAAAAAATTGTTTAATCATTACAATTGAGAATATGGACGAAATGCTCGAAATTGCTGGATTTGAGATAGCAGATCGTTGTCTTGCACGTAAAGGTACTTTTTCGCGTGAAGTAGTTCTATGTAAATAATGAAAGACGCATGAGGATTTTTTCTCACGCGTCTTTTTTATTGTTCATTTTGACGTAGTAACGATGCTATTCGCAAGTAAATACTTCCATACGTTTATAAAACGAATGAATCATAAAAAACAGTATATATCTCATTACAAAAAGTGTGAATTGTATAAATTAGGGGAAACAAAAGTAAAAGAGCATATTGTCTTGTATAGTAATCATTTTTTCTAATGAGCTCTTATTCTTAAGTTAGGAGTGAAGTCTATGTTTATTAGCATCATGAAGCTTTTAAGTATTCTCTATCTATGGACTTGGTTCGTATGGCCATTCATTTTTGTTATCTCCATAATTTACGCGATCAAGGAGTTGGTGAAAGAAGAGCCAGCATTTATGAAGCCTGCGATTATCGCATCGGTGTCTTTGTTAATCATTCTGGCAGGAATCGCCTCCCCTTCGTTGTATTTATGAGAGTTTACAATCAAATGATCGAAGTCATAACGCGCTGACTTCGATCATTTCTTTTTGTTCTAGATAATGTGTAGGTGGGATTATACGTAGATAGACAACGTAATGAGGATAAGGCTTATGGACACGCTGTAAGCTATCTCCTATGCGTCCCCTTATTAACTGTTGTTACCCAATGTTAATACGAACATCAAAAATAGAAAAAAGAATGCCCCTTGAAGTATCGTAACTTCTGAGACATTCTTTTGATATTATTTAGTCAACGACACTGCATAATCCGCAAGCAAGCGTGCTCCGTAGCCAGTTGCAGACTTTGTGTAATATCCCTTTGACTTCTGCTTATCCATGACACCTGCCATGTCTACATGCAACCAGTTACTCTTCGGAGCGAACTTACGCAAGAAGAGACCAGCTGTGATCGAACCTGCGACAGTTAAAGAACTCATATTATTGCAATCAGCATAAGCGCTGTCAAGCGTTTCCTCATATGCATCTACTAGCGGAAGAGGCCAAACGAAGTCGCCGTTTTGGTCGCCAATTTTCTTCAGTTTATTAGACAACTCTTCATCACCAAAGACGCCACCGACTTCTGTACCTAAAGCAGCGACAACCGCGCCAGTTAATGTAGCGATATCGACTGTATAATCTGCATGTAATTCTCCTGCCCGAATTAATCCGTCAGCCAAAATCAAACGTCCTTCTGCATCTGTATTACCGACTTGTACACTAATGCCATTCTTATATTGAATAACTTCACCAGGCATTACTGCATCAGGTCCAGGTGTATTTTCGACCATTGGAATCAGCACAACTACATTCACTTTTGCATCTGAATGAGCTAGTAGTGATAATGCACCGCTGACAGCTGCTGAACCACCCATATCCATACGCATGTCACTATCATCGCGTCCGCCTTTTAAGCTAATCCCCCCTGAATCGTATGTTACGCCTTTTCCAACAAGAGCTACGAGTGGTTTTGATGCATCTGTCTGCAATGTCATCTCAACGAATGAGGGCTCATACTTACTGCCACGGCAAACTGTTAATACGCCGTTCATTTCGCGGTCTTCGATTTCTTTTTTGCCTAGTACATCTATTTTTACTTTTGTTCCTTTGAAATGGTCTTTTAATACTTCTGGATACGTCTCTGGGTTTAGCACATCAGAAAGTTCATTCATCAAGTCCCTGGAAAATGCCATCGCGGCAGCACGTACTTCTCCTGATTTGACTGCGCCTTTATCTGCACCTATTACATTTAATGTAGTGACAGTGTCCGCCTTTTTAGATTGGTAGCGGTCAAAGTTATAGGCGCCAAGGTGCCATCCTTCGACAAAAGCCGTGACTGCTTCATCTACAGATGACCATTTTTGTGCTAACTGATCCGCTTGAATCGAAGCATAATCTACCTTTTGTGTCGCTAGCTTGCGAGATATTTCACCTGCAATACTACGAATTTCATCCAATGTTTTCCATTCTTTGTTTTTTATAACGACTAACTGTTTTCCGTCATGTACAAACGTGGAAAATTCTTCAGCTTGATTGTCAACGAATTGCTTTACCAATAAATTTTTCGTTATTTGTCCATCTGTTGAGAATAAAATCTCTGCGTTAATTTTCATAGTAATAATAGCTCCCTTCACTATTTCGGTTTCCTAAATAGTTTATCACTTTTTACCTGATAGTGCTAAGAAGAGAGTGGCCAGCGGTCCTAAAAACAATGATAGTAAAAACCAGTTCAATCCGCTTCTGTTTTTTCCCTGAGCCAATACTGCATTGATTAAAGCTAATGTACCCCACCCTACGAAATATCCTTCATTCATTTTTCATCACTCCATTATCTAGTTATATAGTATGTATACGATTTGCCTAACAGGTTAGTTTCATTAATAGCTTTTAACGCAAAAAAGGAACATCCATGATGTCCCTAGTGTTTCACACGACTGGATTAGCTACCTATTGATGTCGGTGCGTTATCATCGGTCGCATTTTGGTAGTTTTGATTACCGACTTTAGCTCTTACTTCTTCTTCTGTTAGAGGTGGTGGAATTTCGTGATCTGCCAATGCTCTGTTTTCAAGTGGTACTTCTATGTTCTCCATGGCAGCATTCTTTGCATCCATTTCACGTCCATATTGTTCACGTTGTTCTACAGTAGTTCGTTGTTCTTTTGATAAATCAGCCATTTCATCACCTCAACTTCGCGTTTTTACTTATCTTTCCCGATATTTGCTATACTAAACCTACTAGAAGGAGTAGGAGGAGAGGGACAACGTGACAACGATTTTAGTGGACGCAGATGGCTGTCCGGTAATTAACGAAACAATCGGGATTGCAAAACAGTACGGTCTTTCCTGCGTATTAATATGTGATACTGCACATGAAATGCATCGAGAAGGCGCTGAGACGATTACTGTTTCCAAAGGTGCCGACGCAGTCGACTTTGTATTGGTGAACCGTATAAAGAAAGGGGATATTGTCGTCACTCAAGACTATGGTTTGGCTGCTATGGCACTGGCGAAACAAGGTTTGCCACTTGATCAGAATGGTAGATGGTATACAAATGACAATATTGATCAATTACTCGCAGCACGTCATAAAGCACAGAAAATCCGCCGAGCAGGAGGTCGTTTGCGCGGTCCGAAAAAACGAACTGCTGAACAGACTGAAGGATTCGTTTCTAGTTTGCGTGAATTTTGTAAAACGATTCAACCTTAAATGAAGCCAAATGATAAACAGAGACTACAAGTCATACTTGTAGTCTCTGTTTATATTACTTTCACGGCTTAACTTGAATAACGAATACATCTGAGTCCTCCACCGCGTGCAAACTATGTCTTTCCAGCGGCACCATATGCAAGACATTGTCAGGCGTTACATCAATCGGCTCGCCTTCCACTATGAACCGCACTTTTCCTTTACGCACGATGATGAATACTTCTTTATTCGCATCATGCTCGGCCACTTCTTCACCTGCACGCAATTGAATATTCATGAAGATTGCATTGTCGACATTCGCTACTTTTTCCACATGTTTTTTCTTTTCAGTTAGCTGATTCTTGGTATCAATTACTTTCATTAGTTTTAGCCCCTTTCAAAAGTTCTTGCATAATCAGTTCGTATGATTTCAGTTTATCATGAAAGTGAGAAGTTGTAGAATCGAATATGATTTCTTAGGCTACATAACCTTCCGTTACTTGTTGTGACTACGATCGATGCCTGCACCAATTTCCCCAGAAAACCATACTTCTAACACTTTGAAGTTTTCTACCTCTTTATTAGGGGAATAGTGAGATAGCATGACACCGCCTGATCCGACTCGGATAGTCGAAGGAAGCGAGGTCAAATGTGCCATCAGTATTTTATGTGAAAAACCTACTACCGAGGGAGCATCATGATATTCAGACGCTCCAAAGCGGTGATAACTCTTTTTCTACTCTCATAGTCTAGGCGATTTTTTGCTGAAGAGCCACTTGAGCATTTTTGACTGATGTACTAGGGGATGGATCTACTATACTTAATTGTATCTTAAAGGCAAGTCCACTCCTTCTATTGCATATAGTCTACAAAAAGCTACGACATCATTTACTGCTCGCGCTTGCCATTAATTTTATCGGAGGTAACCCTATGCCAATTATTCAATCTGTCAGTACCGTTAGACCACCTGTTGATTTGCCACAGGAAGAGGCTATGACATTTGCCCGCTCTTTATTTTCGGATTCATTTAAAGATATTGACCGCTTATTGAAAGTGTTCCAAAACGGTGAAATTGATTCACGACAAGTATGTATGCCGTTAGATTGGTATGCGGAGCCACATGATTTTGAAACAAAAAACAACTTATATATTCAGCATGCTTTGGCACTTGGCAAACGGGCAGTGGAGGAATGTCTCTCCAACACAACTACGCTTGAGCGTCCGGTGAATGCTGCTGAAATAGACGCGATCTTCTTTGTTTCAAGTAGTGGAATCGCCACACCAAGTATCGATGCCCGTCTTATTAATCAATTACCATTTCGACATGATATTAAACGTATCCCCATTTGGGGCCTTGGTTGCGCAGGTGGTGCTTCGGGCATGAGTCGTGCTTTTGATTACTGTAAAGCCTATCCTGAATCGAATGTTCTCGTTCTCGCTATAGAGCTTTGCAGCTTAACGTTTCAACGAGATGATGTGTCTAAAAGTAACTTGGTCGGTGTATCGTTATTTTCAGATGGTGTTGCCTGCGCACTTGTTTCTGGAGAACGGTCTTCCATTAAAAGTACACGTCCGATGCCGCATATCCGTGCAACGTCTTCACGTTTTATGCCAGATTCAGAGGACGTGATGGGCTGGGACATTAAAAACGATGGCTTGCATGTCGTATTTTCAAAGAGTATTCCAACCGTCATCAAAAGTTGGTTAGGACCTTTCGTACATCAATTTGTGGAAGATCATAATCTATCAATGGAAGATGTACAACATTTCGTTGCCCATCCAGGCGGTAAAAAAGTATTAGACGCCTATCAAAAAGCATTGGATATGGATCAAGAGCACACTGCAACGTCGAAAAAAGTGTTGCAAGATCATGGAAACATGTCGTCTCCTACTGTGCTCTATGTACTTAAGGATTTCATTGAGCAACAGCCTGCTGAAGGGGAATACGGTTTAATGGCGGCACTTGGCCCAGGCTTCTGTGGAGAACTATTATTGCTGGAGTGGCAGTAAGATGGGTAGGCTCTTCCTGTTTGTTTTTATCATCGTCGTCATGCAACGGTTAGTAGAATTGTTCGTCGCTAATCGTAACGAGAAGTGGATCCGCAGTAAAGGTGCAATAGAAATCGGCGCATCCCATTATAAATGGATGGTATTGATGCATACGGCATTTTTCGTTTCCTTGTTAATCGAAGTTCTTGTATTCGATCGTCCTCTATCACCACTTTGGGGCTTGTTACTTGCAGTCTTCCTATTGATGCAAGTACTACGTGTCTGGTGTCTGTCGTCGTTAGGGAAGTTCTGGAACACTAAAATTCTTATACTACCTGGGGCGGACGTACAGAAAAAAGGACCTTATCGCTGGATTCGCCATCCGAACTATGTCATTGTAACAACTGAACTGATTGTATTACCTTTACTATTTAGTGCGTACTTTACAGCCGGGCTGTTTCTATTATTAAACATTTGGATGCTGTCCGTCCGGATCCCCGCTGAAGAACGCGCACTACGAGAACTTACAAATTATAATGAAGTGTTTTGATAAAAAAGAAGAGACTGGAACAGAACTATAAAATAGTCCGCTCCCCTGCGCTCCTGTATCTCAAAAGTTACTTTTATAAATACGTAGTCAAAAAGAAAAATGCATGAAGGAGAAGAATGACCCTTCATGCATTTTTCGATTTTTGTCCCAGCCTCTTCTTACTTTTTTACTGATTGATTAGCATTTATATACAGGAATACCGCCCTAGTTACTCGTAAATGGAAAGCGTCCACTAACGATCAACAGTACTATGTCACTTACTTCGTATTTCTATTATTAACAAGCTTGACCATCACTATTGCCGTCTAGATGTTCTTTATACGCAGGGTGTCCTTTCTTAACGCCCTCCGGATATACTTTACGTAGCTCTGTACAATTCTTGAAATCCTGTGTTTCACCATATACAGGTATCTTCACAGAATCAGCGGGATATTTCTCACTATCAAAACCTCGGTCTGTTGTATAGTCTTCCAACGTCCAGATGCCTATGCCCGATTTCTTGGCTTGTTGCTCAGCTTTTTCAAATGCATCCAAATGCCGTGTGTTAGGCGGATACACATAAGCGACTCTCGCTAATCCCTCTTTCAATAACTGCTCTTGCACACTTTTGCCGTCTATGTATATATACGCTAATAATCTGCCGTATTTATCATATTTTCCGCCTACATCAAATTCGATTTCAAGCTGACCTTTTTGCAGTAGCTCTTGGTTACGTACCTTAGCTTGCTGTCCGTAAGGCTGTTTACCAAGCCGGGGGTGATTCGTTTCTGGTGTATCAATTAATAAATACCGTACATTTTCTTCTTTACCTTCATACATAATCTTGATCGTATCGCCGTCAATTGTTTTGACCAATTCAACAGGAATAAGACCTTGACGACTCGGTTCTTTTTCCTCTTCCACAAGTAGTTCTGGGAAATATATTGCAACAATCGCAATTCCTAGGGCAATGAAGAGTGAAGTAATCATTTTCTTACGTTTGTTTTGTTTCACTTTTGGTGTCGTTTTCTTACTCATCAGAACCTCTTTTCTATAAACTAAAACCTAAAAAGGCCAAGCCTATACCTACTATGAACGTTGCAAGTGTATAACTAACAGCATGAAATTTTCGACCTTCAGTCCAGAACGTCCAAATCTCTTTCATTAACGTAGAATACGTCGTTAAAGCACCCGCCACACCTGTTGCAAAAAACAGTGTCCAACTGAGGGAAATATTTGAACCTATGATCCAGCCGATGAAGAAGCTCCCAACCGAATTAACAAGCAACGTTCCATATGGCAAACGTTTTCTATTGAGCTTGGCAGACACTTCAAAACGCAATAGCGCCCCTATAAATCCGCCACAACCAACTGCTATAAAATGCCAGATCATGCCGATAGCCTCCTAGCTAATGAAAAACCAAACGCCGCCATAGCCAGTCCACCTATTAAACTACTACCCACGTATACAACAGCAAGTACAAAAAGTCCATTACTTAGCAATTCAACCGTTTCTATACTGACTGCTGAAAACGTCGTAAATGCACCAAGGAATCCCGTAGTAATAACTGTCACTGCTAAAGGGTTAAGCCTTCCTCCAAGACGAGCTCGTTCCACTATATAGCATAGTAGCAACGTACCGATCATATTCACTAAGAATGTCGCGACAGGAAAAGAACCGCTGACGATCAACAGATGACCGACCAGCAGCCTTGTGCTCGCTCCTAAAGCTCCAGCTACACCTATGTACAGACGTTCTCTCATATATTCACGACCTTATTTCATTCGATAATATATCCGAGTGAATGAAGTACATTATTGATAAATGATTGTGTATATAAATAGACCCCTTCTTGCTCAGGCGCTTGGATGACATCGTGGTCAACGTCTTTCCATCGTTTCCATTGCAATTCAGATAAATTTTGTGCGAATGCCCACTTGCGTGTGTAATCGGTATTGGTGATTTGATCCGCTTCTCCCGTGTGCAGTAATAACGGTACATCTTGGATAATTAAATCTGGTTGCATGACAGATCTCATGAGTGTCTGTAATTCACGGTACCAGCCACCTGTCACAATAGATACATACATTGGATCTTCAGCGTATTGCTCTAAGAATTCAGGATTACGCGATAGAAGTTCAGGTGTAATTTCATGATCCAACGTCATCGATTGAGACCATTTTGTAAACATTTTCGCCCGGATCGGCGGATGATGTTCCAGATGTAGCCAAGGCGATGTGCAAATGACTCCTGCACATTCGATTCGTTCCATCTGTAATAAACGAAGTAAGAACGTAGCACCCAATCCATGCCCAAATAAAAATACAGGCAAATTATCATCTAAACCGCTTCGGATCATTTTCTTGATAAATCTTCGGTAATCCTTAAATGCCTCCGCATGCACTTCGACACTTTCTTTGCCGTGACCAGGTAAATCCCCAGCTACAACATGAAAGCCATCGCTTCGAAATTTCTGTATGAGCCATACATATCTTCTATGATGCTCATAAGCGTTATGTACAAGAACGATAACACCTTTTGCCTTACCTTCTGCTTCCCATTTCCACAAAGTTACCACTCCTTATTTGACTATCTTATTCTATTCATTTCATTCTTATGTTTCACAAATACTAAATGTTTGTTACGATAAATTATACATGATTATTTAGAAATGAGGAGATTTGATTGATTTATCCATACGAAGGTAAATTACCAGAGATTGACCCATCCGTCTATATTGCGGATTACGTAACGATTTCAGGAGATGTAACTATAGGTCCTGAATCGTCTATATGGTTCAATACCGTTATACGTGGGGATGTATCTCCTACTGTTATAGGACGAAAAGTAAATATACAGGATTTCTGCTGTCTACACCAAAGCCCCAAATATCCATTAATTCTTGAAGATAATGTGACGATCGGTCACAAAGTGATGCTCCATAGTTGCACGATTAAAACCGGTGCACTTGTTGGAATGGGTGCGACCGTGCTCGATGGGGCAGAGGTTGGAGAAGGTGCATTCATAGGTGCTGGCAGCTTAGTAACTCCAGGCACGAAGATTCCACCTAACACATTAGCACTCGGTTCTCCTGCCCGTGTCGTTCGTGATTTAACTGACGAAGATCGTGCAGACATGACAAGAATCGTTAATGAATATGCACGCAAAGGTCAATTATATAAAGCCTTGCAAGAAGAGAAATAATTGAAGCGCCCGTTACTAGCGGGTGCTTATTTTAATACTCGCTGAATTTTACAGACATTTCGAGTGTTATCGCTAATATATTTTCCTCTTCAATGTATACATGAATTTTACACCCTCCTGCAAACATATGAATATCATGCGTCAGCCATTCACCATTAGCAAATATATACTCCACTAACATCCCATATATAGGATGTTATTTCGTTTGGACTGTTTTTTAAAAATAAAAGTTTTACCTTATCTATTATAACCAGTTAAAATTTTTCACTCTATCTATGACTTATGATAGAGCAGAAATGTTTCATCTACTTATAAAATCAGTAGATGAAGTTTATTTATATAAACAAAAAAGTAGCCCGAGGGCTACTTTTGTTGAACTTATTTCCAGCCTACTTCATTCATCAATTCTACAGCTTTCGGATTATACTTACCGTAATCTGCGAAATCCACTTTTTGTGGTGTGAATGTACCCCATTCAGCCATCACTTCTGGTAATTTCGCTTCTTTATTAACCGGGAACTCAAAGTTTTCTTCCGCAACTAGTTCTTGTGCTTCCACAGTCGTTAAGTACTCAATCAACTTCACTGCATTCTCTTTGTTTTTACTGTGCTTAATCAAGCCAGCACCACTAATATTAATATGTGTTCCTGTAGTTTCCTGGTTCGGGAAGAATACGCCGATCTGGTCGAACACTTTCACATCTTCCGCTTCGTCTGAAACAGACATGTGACCTACGTAGTAACTATTCATAATCGCAACATCACCAACACCTGCAACGATCGCACGCGCTTGGTCGCGGTCTCCGCCTTCGGGTTCGCGCGCTAAGTTATCTACAATACCTTGCGCCCATTCCTTAGCTTTCTCTTCGCCGTCAATTGCGATCAATGATGCCATTAAAGATTGGTTATACAAGCTATCAGATGAACGAACAAGTAATTTATTTTTCCATTTGTCTGTTGCAAGGTCCTCATAAGTTGATAATTCTTCAGGCTTCACGCGATCTTTTGAATAGACAATCACACGTGCACGAGTAGATAATCCAATCCATTGGTTGTCTGTGTCGCGAAGCTCTGCTGGCACTGTTGTATCGATTTCTTTAGATTCAACGGGTTGCAAAAGACCTTCTTCTTTTGCCGTGTTCAAGATCCCACCATCGACTGTAACGAATAAATCAGCAGGTGTATTTTGTCCTTCACGCTTTAGACGCTCCATTAATTCTGGCGCTTTCGCTTCAATCACGTTTACTTTAATGCCAGTCTTCTCTGTAAAATCTTCATAAAGAACTGAATCTACGTCATAGTGTCTAGCTGTATAGACGTTTACTTCTCCACCCGTTTTCTCACCTTCAGTTGCATCAGTTGTATCTTCAGCAGCCTCTTCTTTTACTGGTTCGTCTTTTTGTCCCTCTTTATCGGAACTGGAATTACATGCGCCTAAAACTGCCGCAAGCATTAATAGGGCGAATGCCCATAAAAACTTCTTCACATTCATTCTCTCCTTATTTCTCATATACGTTGAATACCTTCATGCGATAATGAGAATCATTTTCAGTGCTAAAGAAATTGTAATACAGATCAGAGTATAAGTCTAGTATTCATTTTGCTTTATTTTTGCAAAAAAAAGGAGAGTAGCGGAAACATATCCGATACTCTCCTTTACAACGTTATACAGGTATTGATTCTTTTTCCGATCCCATATACGTAGCACAATCAATATAAATAGTTCGATCACAAATCGCGTCCACATCAGCTTGATCATGTGACACAAACAAACATGTGATATTGGCTTTTTGCAAGATATCTCGAACTTCCATTCGAATCAATGACTTCAAATTCGTATCCAGATTACTGAACGGCTCATCCATCAACAGAATCGAAGGTGAAGGGGCCAAAGCTCTTGCCAATGCAACACGTTGCTGTTGTCCCCCGCTAAGTTCATGGGGATAGCGTTTGGCGAACTCTTGCAATTGAACAAGTTCCAACATTTCATCCAAACGTTTCTTTTTCTCAGGGCGCTTCATTTTATGTAAGCCAAAGCAAATATTTTCGCTTACTGTTAGATGCGGAAATAATGCATAGTTCTGAAACACCATACCTACACCACGCTTCTCTGCCTCAATATACGTATTATCTCCTACAATCAATCTGCCATCCAGTTCGATACTGCCTACTGTAGGATCTTCCAAACCTGCAAGCAACCGTAACAATGTGCTTTTTCCGCTACCGCTCGCACCTACAATCCCTACGATTTCCCCTCTTTCAATCGTAAATGAAAAGCGATCAATGATAGGCTGCTGTTTTTTTGAATACCGAAATGATAAGTTTTGAATGTCTACAAACATCGTTCTCACTTCTCCTCAAATTTCAAAATAATAATCACCGACAAGATGCTTAGACAAATTAATAACAGTGAGGATGGTGCTGCTTCATAGATTCTTTCATCAATTGCATATTGATAGGTCCGTGTCGCGAGTGTATCAAAGTTAAATGGCCGTAGCAATAAAGTCAGCGGTAGTTCCTTCATAATTTCGAGGAATGCCAACGCAAATCCAATTAAGATCGAACCGCGTAATAGTGGAAACTCTACTCTCCAAAACGTATATGTCATACTACGTCCTAGTAAGAATGAAGCTTCACGATAAGACGGCGGTACTTTTGTATAACCTGATTCAATCGAGTTGAATCCTTGCGCCATAAACCGAATAACGTATCCTGTGATCAGCATAGCGATCGACATACTTAATACGAGTGAGCCAGATTCTACACCTAACAGTTTCGGATAAATGAATGCCAGTTTTTCATCTAACGTAATAAATAGGGCAAGTACGCCAATTGCGACGACTGCTCCTGGAACCGCATAACCGGACGTCATGATACGCGCAAGTAAATTAGACGAAGCGGATGGGTACAAGTTAATCGTACGGGCAGCCAAAATCGCAAAGAAGCTTATGATTAATGCACCGACGAGAGCAACTACTAAACTATTGGTGATCAAGCTGATGAAGTCTGAACGCCATACTTTTTCATATGTTTTTAGTGACCAATAGATCAGTTGCACAAAAGGAATTATAAAGGCACTCAAGAATACTATAGAACAAGAAAGGAATGCTAGACAAGCAGTCCATCCACGTAGCTTTTTACGCGCGAGTGGTCTGCTTTGCGTCACGTTCGTATCATACTTTCGCCCTTTGCGTAAAAAACGCTCTAGCATGAAAATCCCTAATATAACGATTAGCAACCAAGCAGCCAAACGCATCGCTGCATTGATATCATACATCCCGAACCACGTCTGAAAAATCGCCGTGGATATCGTTCGTACACCAAAGAAACTGGCTACGCCATAATCACTCAACACTTCAAAGATGACGAGCATCGATCCTGCGATGATGGCAGGTCGTGCAATGGGTAATCCCAAACGGAAGAACATTTGGAAGCCATTCAATCCAAGAGTTTTAGCACTTTCAATATAGGAAGCGCTTTGTTTTTCAAAATAATTGAGCGCAATCATATACACATAAGGATAAAGAAATAATGTAAGGACAAAAATTGCCCCGCGCAATGACATGATCTCGATCGTGCCTGGTGTGAATTGATAATCAAAATAATTACGGAAGAACGATTGAATAACGCCCGTATAGCTTGTCATTGTACTATATGTATAAGCCGCTATATAAGGCGGTATAGCCAAAGGTATAATCAACAGCCATTTAAACTGTTTCCGTAATGGAAATTCATAGGCTGCCACAATCCACGCTAGTACCACTCCGATGGTCGTCGAGAGGAACCCGACAGATCCAACTAAAATGACTGACCCTTTTATATAGTCAGCAAGCAAAAATTCTTTAATATGTTCCCAATTTTCGCCTGTCGGCTGGAAGAAACTTAGTACAACATAGGCGACCGGCATAATAATGACGAGTGCACCAAGCATTGTAATGATGAACCAGCTATTTGCCCGACGACGAATCTCTCTTAGCCATATAGATGTTTTCATATACTATAATACCAACTTTACTACGCACAATGGCGGTTATGGTGTACATTCATTATGACTTAAATAATATAAGTCACTCTCAAGTATATACAAATTCTCTGTACATTCCAATGTTTTCACAGGAATTCAACAAATCTATGCTGTTGACGTTCTACAGAATAAAAAAATGATAATCGAGTGGGGTTACATGGTTAATCTGTTTACGGAAAAATCCTTTATACAAGAATGAAGACAAACACTTTTTATGGTGTTTGTCTTCATGCAAAATAATATTGTGTAAATCACGATAATTTTTCTGATCTAAGCTAGTTTCTCATTTTCTTTTCTAAAGAAACCGAAGATACCTACTGTTTGTACAATATTGGTAAAGGCTTGCGGATCCGTCTCATTAATAATCCGTTCCAAATCGTATAGTTCATATCTTGTGATTACGACATAAAGCATGCTCTTATCTTCTTTTGAGTAAGCACCTTTCGCAGGTAGTATAGTAATCCCACGTACCATTTGACGATGGATTGCTTGTTGAAGATCGTCTGCTTTCCTAGTAATGATCATCGCGGTGACTTTTTCATGTCGCGTATGAATCATGTCAATCACTGAAGTCGTAACGTATAGGGCGACCATTGTGTAAAGTGCGTTTTCCGGTTCATATAGAATACCTGCGAAAACGATAAGAATACCGTTGAGCAGTAAAAAGTATACACCGATTGGTTTATCCTGCATACGAGATAGAATCATCGCGACGATATCCATTCCACCCGTAGATGCACCTAGCTTCAAGGATATCCCTACACCAACACCTGCAAGTACACCGCCAAATACCGCATTCAGCATAATGTCTTCTGACATGGAACGCAGTGGCAATAATTCAAGAAATAGTGTAGCGAACGCAACGGATAACATGCTGTAAATTGTGAAACCTTTCCCTACTTTAAACCAACCTAGAATAAAGACGGGGATGTTAAATAGTAACAACAGAATACCTGTACTGATTGTCATGCCCAATTGATCTTTTAGAACGCTTGATACTAACTGGGCTGCACCCGCAAACCCACTCGCATAGACATTTGCATTAATGAGAAAGAAATTTAACGATAGAGCCATAAGTAGCGATCCTAAAATAACAACCGTCACCCGTTTTGCTTCAATGAAAAACATAGCGACCTCCTATGGTAAATAACAATTTATTGCACGAACTAGATTATATCTATTCTTCCCCCATAATGGTACCCCTAAGCTTCATTTGACATAAAAAAATCCGCTTTACCTTACTGCCGTTCACAAATGGTGCTACCCGAAAGCAAGTAAAAGATACCCCTGTTGCAATTTATTCAGATTTCACGCTTTTTAAAAGCATTCCACAATTAGATAAAATGCGCTTCCCACCGATTGATTTTGTCATTCCATGTCGTATAGGACAGTACGCAGACTGCACTATCAGACTACTACGAATTTAACATAAAGCACAAGTCCCTATTACACTGCCAAAACAATATAAATAAATTAGTAGAACGGTTCGAAAGTTTCAACTATGAATTATACGGTTTAATTCGGGTGAATATCGGCTATATTTAGAGGGGGAATCAAGGAGGAAATGCACGATGAAAACAAACAAAAAGGTAAGTGAATCGAAACGAGACAAAATGATTGAAGAGCTCGTTTCAAATGGGGTATTCAAAATTGATGGGAAACAACTGTACGAATTACCGCTTCAATTATTAACGCAAGAATATGAAGCATTCGGCCAAACTGACATTCAAATGTAAGAAATGTGGCTGGGACAAAACCCAAAAAAATGCATGAAGGATCATCTCCTTCATGCATTTTTCATTTTGACTTCGAATTTATAAACGTGACTTTTGAGAAACAGGAGCGCAAGGGGAGCGGACTATTTTCTAGTTATGTCCCAGTCTCATTTTTTACGCTTCTATAGTTGATTCATTATTTTTTCTAAACATCTTAATCAAAATGATGAGTAAAACCGTAATGCCCAGGGCAATACCTATCATAGAGTATTGGAAACGAATTGCGGGAAACCCTGCTATGTTTGCGATGCCATCCAATATTAAAGGCGAGCTGAACTGTCCTATAAAAATCGAACTGGATACTATAGCAATCACTCGGTCGCTTTGAAGAGGATTGACCAAGCCTAACGCTTTAACATTAATCATTGGGAACAAAATTCCTTGTCCAAAACCAATCATACATGTGCAAGCTAAAATAATTGGAACAGAATGACTTAAAGCCAAACCAGTGAATGCTACACCCATTAAAAATATACTAATCGGCATGATATACGATTTCAGGAGATCCTGGAGCTGAATCAATGTCAAACTGGTTATCATTCCACCTACTGTGGTAAAGGAAATCACAGTACCCGCCAATTCCGGTCCACCTATATTGCTCTGCTCAAGGTAGAGTGCCATATTCGTGGCAACCGAATAGTAGACTAGCATAATACCAGCAGAAGCTGCTGCATATCCAAAAACAAGCAATGGCATTTTGCTTTTTTGTACGTTCTGATCTTGTTTAAGTGGAGTGTCTTTCGGCAAGAATATAAAGACCATAATGAAAATCACAACACCCATTAAATACACATTAAACGGAGCTCTCCAACTAATAGCTGCTAAATATCCTGCTAGCATCATAGTTACGATACCTCCAAAGTTACTGAATGCTGAATTATAGCCCATCATCTTCACTTGCTCACGACCTCTAAAATGATCACTGATTAACGTGATTCCGAGCGGCATCACTAAACCAACGCCAGCACCTAGGACAAATCTAAAGGCCAGTAACATTTCAATTGTATTGGTGAACTGTGCTCCTACCCCCGCAATTACATAAATGAATAAACCGATTAAAGCAACCGTGCGTTTAGGTATCCTCGATGTTAACCAACTAGAGACGAATGTAAAGGGAATGATGAATAAGGAAGGTGCTGTTAAAATCAGCTTGATGATCACTGGATCTGCCTCTGGGAAGTTAGCCGCAATCAAACCAAGAGCTGGAGAAATAGCAGCACCTGCCATAACTGTTGCCATCGAGATGGAGATGATTGTTGGTTTCAACATGCGTTTCATTGGCCAACCCCCTGTCCTGGATAACGTTTTAATTGCCGCAACACTTTATCAGCTGATACTTTTATGGGTGACACTTTCCGTGCATTTGATAATAACAACCCATGGACTAACGATAAATGATACACTGCTAATTCTTCCGCATCACCTTCAATAAACTCTCCAGCAATTTGTCCTCTCACAATAATATGTTCAATACGTTCGACCATGAATCGGTATTTTTCTACAATTTCTTCTTTCACTTCTTGCGTTAGATAATCAGAATATAAAGCTTGCATGATCAAGATATGCCTGTGTACTCCATCTCTTAGTGAGCCTGAGTGAGTCATTTCAGTCAACCATTCCAATTGTTTTAAAGGACTGTGATGTTTTTCCTCTGCTTTATCGACTGTATTGACGAATTCAGTTAATAACTCGAGAATTACTGTGACGTACAGGTCTTCTTTTGATTTGAAATAGTGGTAAAACAAACCATGACTTTGTTCGGCCTTGTTTGTAATCTCACTAATCTTGGTTGCGGCGTATCCTTTCGTACCAAATAATTCGATGGCGGCTTCTTTTAGTTGTTGCTGTCGATTATCGCGGATCTTTTTAAATTTTTCACTTGTTCGAGGTGACATAAAGATTTTCAACTCACTTCTTTTTTATTGATTGACTGACAAGTCAACGTTGAACAGCTTACTGTTCTTATGGGGCTGTTGTCAACCAATAATAATCAAAGTGACGACGTGGTATCATGGATAAACACGTTAGCTATGCACGTATAATTGGTTTTCATTATGTACTTTGCGAAAATAAAACATACTAACATAACTGGAAAATAGTCCACTCCCCTGCGCTCCTGTTTCTCAAAAGTTACGTTTATAAATACATAGTCAAAAAGAAAAATGCATGAAGGAGAAAAATGATCCTTCATGCATTTTTTGATTTTGTCCTAGTCTCGTACTAGGTAGAACTTAATTCAATTATTAACGATGTAATCTTTTTTCGACATCTTCTACGATATCTTGTACGGAGTTGCCTTCAATGCTGATCACGGGGAATTCGAATTGGTCAATGTTGACATCGCTTAAAGCACGTACTACGCCTATATCATAGCCGCTTAGATGTTCATCACTTGCAAACATCTTCACTTCATGTCCTTTTTCCTCTAATGCTTGTTTAATGTCATCAAATGGTACTTCTACCGCTATTTTCGCCATATCCTATTCCTCCTCCAAATACTACATGTATTCGATTAATACTTTATAATTTCCCGCTCTTACGTAAATTAAACATGACTTCTTAAAGTATGTTTATAACACTGTAATACCAAAACGATTGATTTCGGGGAAAATGGGTATTTTACTGTTAGAGCTATTGAATCATTATAGGAAGAACTTATAGAAGGAGTCGACAGATATGTTCGGTTTAGCGGATCTCCTTAGCTTAGTCATTTCAAGTTTTATCATTTTACCTGTCGTTACGTTTATAAGGGAAGCTGGCTATTTTATAATTAGTGGTCTCTTCGGCGTGAAAAATGCCAGACTAACTATTGGTTCTGGACCTAGACTTTTTAAATTCGGTGTTTTAGATATACGAAAATATTATCATGTAAACAGCTGGTTTACTTTTGATTCAGTAAAAAGAAAAAGTAATTTCGCGTATATATGTATATATGCTGGGCCGATTTTGATTAACGTGGTCGTGGCAGTCACAATTAATGCGCTGATAGCGAATGGATTTTTTGAAGACTCCAAAACATTTTGGAGCCGTTTTATATTCTACGCCTTCTATTTCGTTTTATTTGACTCCATTCCAATGAAAACCGTAAATGGCAAACCGAATAACGGTATGATTATTTATGAACTTCTTCGGTATGGCAAACGTATTGATTTCAATGAAGAACCCCTGATTCTCGGTACAACAGAAGCAGAAGAAATGTATCAGGAAGAAATGAAGAAAATTGAAAAGGTAAAAGAAGAAATTAAAGAAGAAATCATAAAAAATGATAGCGTTCCCCCTGAAAAGAAAGGATGAGCAAGATGATTGTACGTGAACACGAGAAAACATTCAGCTTTGTGCAGCAACATCATCATGGACACCTCGCCGGTGAATTAATGAAACACTGGAAAAAGGATATGTTTCCTGATGATCAATGGCGTCATTCCGTATTGACTGCCATTAGTAACCACGACATCGGCTGGGCTCCTTTTGATAAACAGCCTTTTTGGAATGATGCGAAGTCGGCACCTTTTCGATTCACTGACTTCCCACTGCTCCCTAAAACAGTACTTTATCGCCAAGGAATCGATGATATAGAACAGATGGACCAATATGCAGCAATGCTCTGTAGTCTTCATTATGAACAGTTTATACAGAGTAACAACGAAAAAGAGGCTAAGCTATTTATCAAGGGTGAACAGAATCGTCGTGAACGATTGTGTAAAGAAATCGAGGGTTTTGATAAGGATTTATTTGAAAAGCATTTTGCTTTGCTTCAGCTTGGAGATAACTTTTCCTTATATTGTTGTGTGAATGATCCAGGTATCGACAAAGCGAATGAACATGTATTCTTTCGCGACGGCATTCCTTCTACAAGCATTTTCCATACATTACCGGTAGGACGAATTGGGATATACTTTGCAGATCAGCACACTGTTAAAGTGGAAAATTATCCTTTTAGTTATTCATTTGACGTTGAAGTAAAGCAAAAGACTGTCTTGAAAAAAGATATTGAGGATCACGGATTGCAAGTAGCTTATGAAAAGGCTGACTATGAAGTAATTCCTTTTCATTTTACGCCGTCAAATAAATAAAAAATGCAGAAAGAAGAAATAATTTCCTCTTTCTGCACTCCATTATTGCTTCACACGTACTTTACTTGCAAGTTCTTTCAACGCTTCCACTTTATCCGTCTGCTCCCATGGCAATTCGATGTCAGTGCGGCCAAAGTGACCGTACGCTGCTGTTTGTTTGTAGATAGGACGACGTAGGTCGAGCATTTTAATAATGCCTGCCGGTCGAAGGTCAAATAATTCACGTACGAACTCTACTAATTGAGTTTCGGATAGTGTACCGGTATCAAATGTATTGATCGAGATAGAAACCGGGCTCGCTACTCCAATAGCGTACGCCAACTGAACTTCACAGTGCTCAGCCAGTCCAGCTGCAACGATATTCTTTGCAACATAACGTGCTGCGTAAGAAGCAGAACGGTCCACTTTCGTAGCATCCTTCCCTGAGAATGCACCGCCACCATGACGGGCATATCCACCATACGTATCGACGATGATTTTACGTCCAGTCAGACCGGAGTCTCCTTGAGGTCCACCCACAACAAAGCTGCCAGTAGGATTAATGAAGTATTTAGTATGCTCGTCCAATAAGTTTTTTGGAACGACTGCATCAATCACAACGTTCTTTATATCCTTCTCAATTTGCTCGAGTGTCGCTTCAGGATGATGTTGTGTAGAAATAACGATTGTGTCGATTCGCACAGGATTATTATCTTGATCGTATTCTACCGTCACTTGTGTTTTTCCGTCAGGACGTAAATAAGATATAAGTTCTTCTTTACGCGCTTGTGCCAAGCGATGTGCCAATTTATGAGAAAGGCTGATGGGTAGAGGCATTAACTCAGGCGTTTCATTACATGCATATCCAAACATTAGACCTTGGTCTCCTGCACCGATTGCATCCAATTCTTCATCTGACATAGAGCCTTCGCGTGCTTCGAGTGCCACGTTGACACTTGCAGCGATTTCAGGTGACTGCTCATCAATGGAAGTAAGTACAGCGGACGTTTCGTAATCGAAACCGTATTTCGCACGAACATACCCGATTTCCTTAACAGTATCACGAACAACTTTTGGAATATCCACATACGTTGTCGTAGTAATTTCTCCCATTACTAATACGAGTCCTGTTGTGATACTCGTTTCACATGCCACACGCGCATTTGGATCTTCCGTTAGGATTGCATCTAAAATTGCGTCTGAAATTTGGTCGCACATCTTGTCAGGATGGCCTTCTGTAACTGATTCTGATGTAAACAGTCGACGGTTTGTCATGTTGTTTCCCCCTATATTAAGCATCATGATACGGTACTCTCATAAGTCCCTGGTAAAGTTCCACGCCTAGACGTCAAGCATATACCATAAGGATTCAGGGCTAGACAATATAAAAAGCCCTCCACTCATATTCAATCCATGAGTAAAAGGCAAAATTTCACGCGCAGCACCTTTCACTCTTATCGTCCAAGGAATTAAACCTTGCTTCAGGTTTGGCACCTTCGCGTTAGACTTGCGTCTATTGCAGGTTGCCGGGTTTCACAGGGCCTGTACCCTCCACCAACTCGGGATAAGAGTATCCGTTCATGTCACATCGTATTAAAAAGTTTGGATTTTGTCAAATTATTTCTCCTAAATCACTTGAGTTTTCCATTAGTATAGATTAATATTCTTAATGTGTTATACTATTTACGAATTAGGATATTCTCATCAAGATAAAAATAAATCGACTACGCAAAGGACGGTATGTAAACATGATATCTGCAAAAATTGATGATAGTTTAAAAAGTCTTCTTAGTGGAAGCAACGTGACGATCCAAGCGTCTGTGGCGGAATTAACGGAAAAAGCAGTAGCAAGAGGCGAAGCTAAACTTTCTGCCGACGGTGCGATCACTGCACGTACAGGTAAATATACAGGACGCTCACCTAAGGACAAATTCATCGTTGAAGATGCAGTGTCTAAGGATAAAGTAGATTGGGGTAGCACGAACAGTCCGATTTCAGAGGAGATCTTTGATTCATTATACACGAAAGTCATCGATCATTTGAAGAAAAAAGATGAACTCTTTGTATTTAAAGGGTTTGCAGGGGCAGATAAAGACTCTCAATTGTCTATCCAAGTAATTAACGAATTAGCTTGGCAAAATCTGTTCGTTCACCAACTATTCATCCGTCCAACCAAAGAAGAATTGAAAGCACATGAATCGCAATTCACCATTTTGGCTGCCCCTTCATTTAAAGCGGATCCAAAAGTGGATGGCACGAACTCTGAAACGTTCATCATTGTATCGCTGGAAAAGCGAATTGTCTTAATCGGTGGAACAGAGTACGCTGGAGAAATGAAAAAGTCTATTTTCTCTGTTATGAACTTCTTACTTCCTGAGCAAGATATCCTATCCATGCACTGTTCGGCAAACGTTGGAGAAGAAGGCGATGTTGCTTTATTCTTCGGTCTTTCTGGAACAGGTAAAACGACACTTTCAGCAGATGCTAACCGTAAACTTATTGGTGATGATGAACACGGATGGTCTGATAATGGCGTATTTAATATTGAAGGCGGATGTTACGCAAAATGTATCAATCTTTCTGCTGAAAAAGAACCTGAAATCTTCGGAGCAATCCGTTTTGGCGCTGTTTTAGAAAACGTAGTACTGGATGAAGAGACACGCATTGCTGATTATGATGATAAATCATTAACAGAAAACACACGTGCTGCATATCCAATCGAAAACATTGATAATATCGTGACACCGTCAGTTGCTGGTCATCCGAAGAACATTATCTTCCTTACAGCTGATGCTTCTGGTGTATTGCCTCCAATCTCGATTCTTTCAAAAGAACAGGCAATGTACCACTTCTTGAGCGGTTTCACTTCCAAACTTGCTGGAACTGAGCGTGGAATTACTGCTCCTGAACCAACATTCTCTACTTGCTTCGGTTCACCATTCCTACCACTTCCTGCAGCTACATATGCAGAGATGCTTGGAAAGAAAATCGATGAGCACGGTTCAAAAGTATTCCTTGTGAATACAGGATGGACTGGTGGGATCTACGGTGTAGGTTCACGTATGAACTTAGGCTATACACGTACAATGGTGCGCGCTGCAATCGCCGGGAAGTTGGACAATGTAGAAACAAAGAAGAACGAAATCTTCGGATTGGAAATGCCTCTTGAAATCGAAGGTGTACCAAGTAATGTTCTACACCCTCGTTACGCTTGGGAAGATCCAAACGAATACGATAAAGAAGCAAACCGTTTGGCTGATGCTTTCCGTGAGAACTTCAAGAAGTTTTCTCACGTTTCAGAAGACATCGCAATCAAAGGCGGACCACCCGTCAGTAAATAATGGCATACGAAAAGGCTGACCCCTCTGGTCAGCCTTTTTACGTCTACATTGTAATCACTTAAGCGGTGGCGGATGCACATCATTGTCGCTTCATCCAATCCACTGCTTTTTTCACAAGTTGTCGATTCATTTCAGGAGGAATATAATGCGTAAAGCCTTCTAAATACCAAGTTTCAAACTCTTTATTCGCATCACGCAATGCATTCTCCAGCAATAAAGCCTGATCAAACGATACATTCGTATCAAGAGTTCCGTGGATAATCAATGCCGGAATATCAATATTCTCTATCTGGAATAGCGCTGTTCTTTCACGATACGCATCTGGTTGACTATTCGGCGTGCCACCGATGACACGCTTCATCATACGTCGCATATCCTGTCGCTCTTTGTATGTGAAGATCACATCTGAAACTCCTGCCCATGTTACCATAGAAGTTAAATCTTCGCGCATAATGGCTGTCCATAAGGCCATGATCCCGCCTCTTGAAAAAGAGAATAAATGAATGCGATCTGAATTGACTGCACTTTGCTGTTTCAGCACTTCCACGCCTGTCACGGCATCATTGCGATCCTCCCCCGCAAATTCATCCTTTCCTTCACCACCACGATTGCCGCGATAATAAGGAGCGAATACCACAAGACCATGCGACGCAAATTGTGCAATACGCGCTGGCCTCACCATCCCTACATGTTGGATACCGCCACGTAAATAAAGCAATCCATCATACCGTCCTTTTGCTTTCGGTGTTGCCAGAAGTCCTTTTACAAGCAAGCTATCAGAACTATAGGTGATTTCTTCCAATCTGACATGGGGGTTTGGGGAGGGATAATCTTTTCTCCGTATGATTTTACCATCAGTTAGTTCTATCATTCGCTTCCACCCACTTCCTAAGCTCACCCATTCCGCGATCTTTCATATGAAAGCTGAGTTCAGTACAGGCATCTAGTTCAGCGTCGGTCATCCAAACTACGCCTTCTGTTTCCATTAACGTAAAGTCTTTTTCCACATGTGTTATATCTCCTGTGAAAACGGCTTTGCAAAAAGGCGGATCAGTAAAGACTACGTACTCAGCAAATGAATGAATATTTTCTACAGTGACGCCTGTTTCTTCCATCGTTTCCCGAATAGCAGCTTGTTCAATTGTCTCTCCTAATTCCGCTTTTCCACCAGGAAATTCAATGCCGCGTATTCTATGTTTGGTCAATAACCAGCGATTGTCGTGCTTAATAATAACGAGCACATGGCGAGATTCAATTTGATGTAAATTGGGTCCAAAAGTCAATTCCACATGGGCCCCTTGTAAATCTTCAAATTTCAGCAATACGGATCACGTCCTTTCCTCTAGTGTAGCGGAAAGATGAGCGAGGAATCAACGAAATAGCGGTAGTTGCTCGATAAAACGTTTGGATTCATCATCGGTAAATTCATGAATCAGTGCAAAGACCTTCTTCAATCGTAAATCCAATTTGTCATTGTCTGGGTCATAATGATATTGAGCATAAGGTAAATGCGATCGAAGGAAATTTTGCCATTCTAGTTGTTCCATCTGAGCAAATAGTTTTTCGAAAACAGGATAAACTTCTTTTGTAACCTCTACTTTATATTCCCATGTCGAAGAGTGAGGATCTGCAAGTACTAATTTGTGATTAAGTGATATATACATTGGATATTTTTCTTCTATCATAATCATCCTACTTTCTCTTTTTACGTAGGATGCTTCATAAAGGAAAAATTATTCTACAGCAAAAAACCTATTAACGATATATTGTTAATAGGTCATCGCTTTAAATTTCTTGATCCTGTTCTTCATACACTACTTTTTCAACTGCCAACGCTACATTAATGTGAACGTTAGGATCTAATGGATGCGGTACTAAATCGTCACGCTTTGTGCTATCTACAATGGCCAAGGCTGCAGCGATAAGCATTGGATACGTGATAGCTTTCGCATTTGCATTAAGTGCACCACGGAAGATGCCTGGGAATCCAAGAACATTATTGACTAGACGACCATCAGCCGCATAAGCTGCGCCTGCTTCCAATGCAATTTCTGGAGTGATTTCTGCGTTCGGATTAGATAAAGCCAAGATGATTTGACCTTTACGAATCATTTCTGGCTTAATGAGATTAGCAACACCAGTTGTCGCAATGACTACATCGCATGTCTCCATGATTTCTTCCATTGTTTCAACGACGGTACCACCGTACTTCGCTAACATCTCTTTGGCACGGGGATTAGGATCTGTTCCTTTCATTTCTGCTACACCATATGCCATAAACATGCGGCTGATTGCTAGACCTGCCGCGCCTAAACCAATTTGTCCGACTGAAGCATCGGCCAGGTCCACTCCAACATGTTTGCATGCTGTGAGCGCTGCTGCTAATGCTACGACTGCTGTGCCATGCTGATCATCATGCATAACAGGAATCGGCAATTCTTTTTTTAAACGCTCTTCAATTTCAAAGCAATGCGGGGATCCAATATCCTCCAGTAAAATCGCACCAAAGCCTTGATGGATATGTTTGATCGTTTCTACGACTTCATCGGGATTGCTTGTATCAAGTAAAATAGGGATACCACTAATACCAACGAATTGATCAAATAAGACAGCTTTTCCTTCCATAACGGGCATCCCCGCTACAGGACCAATATCTCCAAGCCCTAAAATAGCTGTACCATCAGTCACGATTGCTACCGTATTTGAAATACCTGTGAAATAATTTGCCTGTTCCGGATCTTCTTGGATTGTTTTGCATACACTTGCCACACCCGGTGTATAGACTCTCCGTAAATCTGCTAGGGAACGGATTTCGTGAGTGGCTTTCATATGAATTTTTCCGCCTTCATGCATTTGCAATACATCATCTGTAATAGCTTGAACTTTGATACCTTGTTTTAAGTTTTCAATCGCTACCACGATTTCAGCCAAATGCTCTTGATCATTACATTGTAATGCAATTTCTCTAATCGTAGAAAGCGTTCCTACTTTAATCGTTTGGATGTCACCAATATCCCCATTTAACTGACCAATTGCCATAGTAACTTTACCAAGATTGCCCGGTTTAGAAGGAGTTTCGATAATTAAATTACGCAAATATTGTCCTTGAGCCATTTTCAATATACCTCCTACTATGTCTTGTTTTATTTATATTCTAACAGTATTTCTGTCTACTTCCATAAAAAAACACACATCTCTAATTATTCAAGATGTGTGTTCTCCATTCAAGCCTTGATATCGATAGAAGCGCCTTTCGTTGGATGCGCTACAGATTGGTTTTCAAGACCATTTAGCATATCATTCATAGCAGAAGTCTCCATTGAAAGAGCCTTATTCATGACGCTCATTTGAACGGTTGATTGCAAGCTTCTCAACTGGCTGGACATGATTGAATTGATATCCATATCGTTCAACTCCTTCCTGGTATTCACTTCTTACTATCGGCTAATTTTTTGATGAATGAAGAGTTTTACTCGTTTGTTTCGCCGAGAAATGCGTTTAACATCCATTGATGCTTTTCCACACTCTGATAAACGGCATTTAACATATCTTCCGTCATATGATCTGAATCCTTCGCTGCAAGTTCCATACCTTTTTTCAATGATTTCATGGTCTTATCAAAATCATCTACTAACGTCTGCACCATATCATTCGCTTTTTCTGTGCCTTTTGCTTCGTCGACAACAGATTCAGATAAATGCTGGGATAATGTTGCAGTCGGTTCGCCACCTAAAGTCAGTACACGTTCTGCAATTTCGTCCATATGCAATGTTGCTTCATTGTACAACTCTTCAAATTTAGCGTGTAATGTGAAGAATTGACTTCCTTTTACATACCAGTGATAGTTATGAAGCTTCGCATACAATACAGACCAGGTAGATACTTGT
The DNA here is from genome assembly GCF_002743155.1 of Sporosarcina sp. P1. NCBI lineage: Bacteria > Bacillati > Bacillota > Bacilli > Caryophanales > Caryophanaceae > Sporosarcina > Sporosarcina sp. P1. The sequence continues at coordinate 10,659 of NZ_PDYS01000005.1, read as the reverse complement.
TTGTTTAGTTCCTGAATTAATTCCTTAGACATAAAAAAACACTCCTATAATCGTTTTATGCTTCTCTCTTTTAATTTACCACTTATATAGGTAAACTAAACCTTATTACGTCAGAAGGTGATGGATATAGTGAAGAAAGTATTTATACAACTGATCCGGTTCTACCAGAAATTTATTTCCCCCCTATCACCGCCCTCATGCCGATTTCATCCTACTTGTTCACATTATGGTGTGGAAGCAATTGAGACGCACGGAGCGCTCAAAGGTAGTTGGCTTGCGGTAATGCGAATTTTAAAATGTCATCCATTTCATAAAGGTGGATTTGATCCAGTACCTCCCAAAAAATCAGATACGAAATAATCCGTACTAGGTTGCAAACATACAACATATCTTGTATGATGAAAAAACAATCTAAATAGTAATCATTCCGATTACGTCACGGAGGCATTTTGAATGAAAAATCGTTTACTACTGCTGGCAGCCGCTTTGTTGCTAGTATTAAGTGGTTGTAACAATAGTGCAACTACCGAACCGGATGATACGTCATCCAAACCATTACTCGTTTACACTACTGTCTATCCATTGCAATATTTCACTGAACGCATAGGTGGAGAGTACGTCGACGTGAAATCCATCTACCCGCCTGGGACAGATGAGCACGTGTTTGAGCCTACACAGAAAGATATGATGTCCTTGGCAAAAGGAGATTTATTCTTCTATATAGGACTTGGACTTGAAGGTTTTGTACAAAAGACGGAGAAAACGTTGCAGAATGAAGAGGTTCAGTTTGTTCCAATCGCTGATTACATCGATTTCGAGGAATTGGAAGAGGGGCATTCTCACGAACATGGAGAAGAAGAGCATGATGATCACGGACATGAAGGGGCAGTCGATCCACATGTTTGGATATCTCCTTATCTCAGCACGAAACTCGCGGAGAAAATCACACAAGAGTTGTCGGATGAACTACCTGAACATGCAGAGTCTTTCAAGAAAAACTTTGATGTTTTATATGATGAATTAGAAGAATTAGATCGCGGATTTAAAACCATGGCAGATGCCGCACCAAACAAAACATTCTTCGTGTCCCATGCAGCATTCGGCTACTTGGCAGACGCATACGGGTTACAGCAACTTGCAGTATCTGGTCTTGACTCGCAGAATGAACCTTCACAAAAAGAATTAGCTTCTCTTGTGAAAAATGCAAAAGAACAAGACATCCAGTATATTTTATTTGAACAAAACGTCAGCTCAAAATTGGCTGAAGTCATTAAAAAAGAACTGGATGCCGAAGCACTTACTTTGCATAATTTGAGTGTGTTAACTGAAGAAGATATTCAAAAGGAAGAAACGTACTTTACTCTTATGGAACAGAATTTGGCAGTATTGAAAAAAGCATTAGGTAGCTAACAGTGGATGTATACTCCACTGTTTTTTTATAGCCATTTTTTCAATTCGAATCGCATGAGTTTATTCGATGCATTGCGAGGCAGTTGCTCTACGAATCGAAATTCCTTTGGTAGTTTATAACGCGCTAGACGTTCGGAACAGAATTCCAACAGCTCTTGCGTGTTAGCTGAACCCACGAGGAATGCAACAGGTACTTGTCCCCACTCCGGATCCTCTCTCCCACAAACGCCAGCTTCCCTTATAGTAGGATGTGCTAGTAACACATTTTCAATCTCGGCAGGATAAATATTCTCCCCACCTGAAATAATCAAATCAGCACGTCGATCCACGATGAACAAATAACCTTCCTCGTCAAGATAGCCAGCATCTCCTGTAGCAAGCCAACCATCTTCGGTCAGCGCATTGTGTGTACTTTGACTTCCGATGTAACCTGGCGTCACGTGAGGACCTTTTATGAGCACTTCTCCTATTTCACCTGGTTGAACAGTATCTTTAATTGCCACTTGATTGAAAAATAACGGTTTACCTGCTGAACCTAGCTTACGCGTCGCATCTGCTTTTCCAAGAGTCGTCGTTTGCGAACATGTTTCGGTCATACCGTATGTCTGAAGTATCGGGAGTCCACGTGCAGTCGCGCGCTCCAGATAATCCAGTGGTACGGGACCTCCACCTACGAGCATAGTACGAAATTGTGGATGTGCTTTGCTATCAGTTGATGCCATCACACGAACTATTTGATCGAGCGTCAAGGCAACAACCGACATGGCGGTTACACGCCCTGATATGATTTGTGCAGCAGCTTCTTTTGCATCAAATTTTTCGTACAAGCGCATTTCCATTCCGTAGATCACGGAGCGAATGACGATCGATAGTCCACTTATATGGAATAACGGCATCATGCAAAGCCATGAATCTTCATCGGTCAATCCGAGATTCAACGCTGAAGCAAGTGCGCTCGACGTATGATTTCCAGCTGTCTGTCGGACTCCTTTAGGAACACCTGTAGTGCCTGAAGTGTACATAATCGATAGCGTCTGATTTTCAGTCCACTGTTCCAGCATGATGAACTCTTTTCGCTCAGATTGTCGAACTGCGGAATAGTATAAGCTCTTGATATGACCTAATTTTGGATAGGTATGTATTTGATCGTCTACAAGCATAATTTGAGCTTCGGAATCACGTACTTGCCAATCTAATTCTTGTTCTGTCAGCCGATTGTTCAGACAGACTACCTCCACACTTAATAACCAGCACGCATGGATGAAAAGTACCGTTTGTTCATTGGAGTGGCTGAGCAGCGCCACCCTACTTTCGGACTCAACTCCAAGATGATGAAGTTGTTGTGCGATTTCAAGGGATTGTTCATATAGTTCAAGATATGACCACTGTCCTTGCCCGGTAACTAAAGCGGATGCGTCAGGCGTCAATTTGGCCCGTTGTGCAAGCCAATTTGGAATCATCATAGGTAACTCCTCCAATTAAAAATAACGTAATGAAAAAGCTGCCTAAGTTAGGCAGCTTTCATTTATTTAAGGGAAACGTGGGAATTGATCGAAGTCCGGTTTACGCTTTTCTTTAAACGCGTCGCGTCCTTCTTTCGCTTCATCCGTTGTGTAATAAAGCAATGTAGCGTCTCCAGCCAGTTGCTGAAGTCCAGCCAAGCCGTCTGTATCTGCATTCATTGCCGCTTTCAGGAAGCGAAGTGCAGTTGGACTCTTGCCTAGCATTTCTTCACACCATTGAACGGTTTCGTCTTCTAGCTGCTCATAAGGAACCACAGTGTTGACTAAGCCCATATCGAGTGCTTCTTGCGCGTCATATTGACGACATAAGTACCAGATCTCACGTGCTTTTTTATGGCCAACAATGCGCGCAAGGTATCCTGAACCATATCCTGCATCAAATGAGCCTACAGTAGGCCCTGTTTGTCCGAAACGTGCATTGTCTGCAGCAATCGTCAAGTCACATACTACATGTAACACGTGACCGCCACCGATTGCGTATCCTGCTACCATTGCAACAACTGGTTTTGGAATAACGCGAATCAAACGTTGAAGATCTAAAACGTTCAAACGTGGAATTTCGTCGTCTCCAACATACCCACCGTGACCACGAACAGATTGATCGCCACCAGAGCAGAACGCTTTCTCTCCTTCACCAGTTAACACGATCACTCCAATTCTCTGATCATCTCTTGCACGTGAAAATGCATCGATTAGTTCCATTACTGTTTTAGGACGGAATGCATTGCGCACTTCCGGACGATTAATCGTGATTTTTGCGATACCATTGTACATTTCGTACTTGATATCATCATATGTACGAAGCGTTTCCCATTGACGGGTCATAATAAATTCCTCCTCTAGTTTTACACTGTTTTCAGAAAGCTCTTTATCATTGTAGCAAATTGTTGAGGTTTTTCCACGTGAATTGCATGCCCTGCATTTTTTATCGTTTCGTGCCGGGCATTTGGCAGGTTTTTTATCATTTCCTGTGCAATAGTTTCAAATTTCTCGTCTTCACTTCCGGTAACTAATAATATAGGTAATGAAAGTTGCTCAAGCGTCTGCCAGTATGATGGCTGACTGCCCGTCCCAATCCCACGTAAACTGTTTGCCAGACCGGTTGGACTTTGATTGAGGCGTTCATTGCGCACTGCTTGTTGTTGTGATTCAGTCAGTTTCTTTTGTGTATGAAATAACGGAATCTCCTGCCAAAAGTCGACGAATTCTAGCATTCCTTGTTGTTCTATCTTATCTGCAAGCTTATTATCTGCGGTACGCCGTGCGAGTCGTTGTTCTGATGTACGCAAGCCTGGTGAACTGCTCTCAAGTACAAGACTCGTTACTTTTTCAGGATATGTTGCAGTATAGCCTAGCGCAACACGCCCACCCATCGAGTAGCCCAGCAAATTCGGCTTCTCAATTTCAAGCTTCTGTAAGACTTCATACAAATCCTTTATTTGTTCTTCCATCTTGTAGCGAGTAATCGTTTCGGGTGCCTCTGTCTTGCCATGTCCGATTAAATCAATCGCGACAACATGATAATCCGTCACAAGCTGTTCAATCGTTTCCTGCCAAGTAGCTGTCGAGCCTGTAAAACCATGCAACATGACAATTGGCGGCAAGAGTTCATCTCCGTATCGTGCAATGTGCGTATCAATGCCTCTGATCGTCAATAGTTCAGTCGTCAATGCGTTCCACCTTCTTCGCGATTTCCCGCCACACAGAGCGATGAGCTTCCACATTGTCTGCACGCACTGTTGCCACTTCAATAATTCGTAGATTAGTCCTCTTATCGGTTTGCATTGCCTGTTCGAATGCTTGTATCGTATCTACCGCATCATACTGCGCTTCATACATTGCTGCGATATGATGGAATGTTAAATTTGTGGGGGTTCCAAATAATTGCTCATAATGGTGTTCAATAGACGCTTGCGGTAAATAGGAAAATATCCCGCCACCGTTGTTATTAATCAGAACGATTGTCAAATCGGTTTGCTGTAAACGGGAAATAATCAATCCGTTGATATCATGCAAAAAAGCTAAATCTCCAATCAATAAATAGGTCTTGCGTTTACGCCCTTCTTGAATACCTAGAGCAGTCGAGACTACCCCGTCAATCCCATTTGTTCCTCTATTGCAGAACAATGAAATATCGCGGTTTGTCTTTTGGAAATGCGTATCCACATCTCGAATCGGCATACTGCTGCTACAGACTACATCCGATCCATCCGGTAAGTTGGCAATGAATTGACGAACGAAGTGACCTTCGTCTTGATTGAAATGTTCATCGTCATTCATGACATCTGTGGAAATTTGATTGGCTTCAGTCCACTGTTTCGTATACTTTGTTCGCTCACGTGGTAGATATATTTGCTGCCACATACTCTCTGCACTCACTTGTAAATGATGGGTAGTCAGACCAATCGGATCACGATAGTTTGGTGAGTCATCGATCACGATATACGTTTCTGGACAACTCTTCTTCAAAAACAACAATAATGGTTTAGAGATGGGTTGCGGGCCGAATCGTATGACGCAATCAGGTCGCACTTTTTCGACAAACACTTCACTTTTCAGTAACGCATCATACTGATCAATACAAAGATCGTTACAATCTGAAGGCACTTGTGAGCGCAGATTGGACAGTGGATCGCATAGTACGGGCCATTGAAGCGCTTTAGCAAAGTCCCAGAAACAGTTCTTATCTAAAGTTGTCGCTAGCTCGCCCATAACGAGTATGCCTTTTTTCGATTGTGTAATGGCCGTTTCGAGTACTCTTGCCATTTCTTCTGTTACAGCCAAGTTCCCTACCAACTGTTGCTGGAATCGACTGACTTGCGCAGTTGCTTGTAAATCAATAAGTAACGGCTCTCGAAACGGTACATTTAAATGAACAGGTCCTTGTGGTGCAGTTTTCGCAACGGAAAGTAGTCTAACGGCACGTTGTTCCATATATCGTAAAATGTCTTCTCGATTTTCAGGCACAGGGAAATCGACACTATCTTTAACGTGCTCTCCGAACATGCGAATTTGATCGATTGCTTGTGGAGCACCGACTTCACGTAATTCATGCGGACGGTCCGCTGTGATGACGATCAACGGCAATCTTGCATAAAAAGCTTCTGTCACTGCAGGATGATAGTTCGATGCAGCTGTTCCTGATGTACATAGTAAAATCACCGGTTGTCCAGTCGCCTTCACTAATCCAAGTGCGTAAAAAGCTGCGGAGCGCTCATCGGTATGCATATAGGTCTGCATACCCTCAGAGTTCGTTAGCGCATACGCGAGTGGTGTTGATCTGGATCCGGGACTAATAACCGCTCTATTGGCTCCTTGCCGTATAAGAGCATCTGTTAAACGAAGCACATAACTCGTTAATCCTGTTTCATGATCATTCATGTAAACGGCCTCCGAGCGCGCGTAACACGGGACGGAATTTCACCCATGTTTCCGCATATTCTTCCGTTGGTGTAGAATCGGCTACAATACCTCCGCCAGCATATAAATAGGCCTCATTGCCAGTTAGCAGTCCAGACCGAATGGCCACTGCAAACTCTCCATTACCCGCAGAATCCGCCCAACCAATCGGCCCGGCATAAAAGCCACGGTCCATTTGCTCTTCTTCGCGAATGATTTCGAGCGCTTTCTGACGTGGAACTCCACCTAGAGCAGGCGTTGGATGAAGTGCTTCTACTAGACGGAATATATCCTGATTCTTCGCAAGCTCGCCTTCAACCGGCGTGAATAAATGCTGTATATCTCGTACTTTCAAAAGCTTTGGTGTTTTATTGACTTGTAGTGATGTGCAAAAATCCGAGAAGACTTGCGTAATCATATCGACTACATATTGATGTTCTTCACGGTTTTTCTTATCTCGTAACAACACTTCCCCAAGTCGCTGATCTTCTTGAGCCGTTTTTCCGCGTTCAATAGAACCCGCTACACAAGCTGAATACGCATGTCCCTTATAAATTTCAACCAATCTCTCTGGCGTTGCACCGAAGAACATTTCCTTCCCAATTTGCAGACCAAAGTGATAACTAGCAGACTGTTCATTCGTAATCGTATGCAACGCAGCAGCCTTTTGGAATTCTTCTTCGAACGTCAGTTTAATTTTACGTGCAATGACTACTTTCTCTGCCTCTTGCGCTTTAATATGCGATGTCACGTGCTCTACAGCGTCCATATAGCGGTCCGTAGCCAATTCTGTCTGCTTGATTACGCTCGGCTTTCCTTGGAACGTGAATTCGTCAACCTGTGCAATATGAATCAAGCGGTCACGTTCTTGACGCAACGCTTCAAAGTCTGCTGCGGTTTGCGGTTCATCCGTAATATAATTAATCGATACATACGTTTTACCTTTTTCGATTTTCAGTTGGAATAAAGGCACAGTAAAATAAGCAGCTGGAAAAGCGTTCCACTCATCGTCTTGGCGGGTGTGAGGATCAAAAGAAAACCCTCCAAACAACACCGGATCGACATCTTTTTCTTCCTTAATCAAACCTTCACATAACGTTGCCCATTGTGAAGAAATCGACTGAAAACGATCCTTCTCCGCTGTTAGAACTGTAGCCTGACCCAAACCGACAAGTTTTACTGTCTTGTCTGCATTTTGCCAGAAGAAACGATGCTCACCATAATGTGAAAAGCCTGCTTCAAAAAAAGCAAGCGGACTAAGCGTTTCCACTTCCAATGTTTCCGTAAAAAAACGAGATTCAGCGCCTGTTGCCGGAACCGTCTTCTCTCGATCGGTCAATTTCCGAATCATCCCACTCTCTCCTTCTCATCGTGCAATATGTTTTTCGACAATTTACGCTCAGACTTCATTTCTCTGAACAATAAGTACCTCTATTCTAGCACATTGGACGCTGTACTTAATATATAATGTCTCGCTGTATAGGAGCGCATTCGACAATTATCTTTTGCAGTCATCTCTTCTTACCTAACTGCTTGTTTTTGTTGTATACTATCAGATGATGATTACATATATAAGGAGAGATTACCCGTGCAACACACAATAGAAACCGATACCGGCTGGCGAGTTTGGTGGCAGCTAACGCGCCCACACACATTGACTGCTGCTTTTGCACCTGTCTTTTTAGGGACCATGATTGCGTTACAATACGGACCACTTCATTTCCCGTTATTTTTAGCGATGCTTGTAGCAAGTTTATTTTTACAGATGGCTACGAATATGTTCAATGAATACTATGATTTCAAACGAGGACTCGACGATGAACACTCGATCGGTATTGGCGGTACGATCGTCCGGAACGGCGTACAACCAAAAACCGTATTAAATTTAGCACTCATTCTGTATGGCTTATCTGTTCTCCTAGGCATTTACATTTGCATGGAAACTTCTTGGTGGCTTGCCGTCGTAGGTTCTGTTGCCATGCTGATTGGCTATTTGTATACTGGCGGACCCTATCCGATTGCTTATACCCCATTCGGCGAGCTGGTTTCTGGATTTATTATGGGCATGTTATTAATTTTAATTGCATTCTATATTCAAACAGGAACTGTCACTGGCAATGCCATATTGCTATCTGTACCGAGCATGCTTTTAGTAGGTGCGATTATGTTAGCAAACAATATTCGGGATATTGTACAAGATACTAAGGGTGGCAGGAAAACCATGGCAATTCTTATAGGTCGAAATAATGCTGTAACGATATTGGCAATGTTTTTCATCGTGTCGTATGGATGGATCATTGCACTTGTCGTGACAGGTCATGTGTCTGCATGGGCATTACTCGTACTACTGAGTATTCCCAAACCGTTACATGCTACGAAAACCTTCCGAAAGTATGAACAACCTATTCAAGTCATGCCTGCGATGAAGGATACTGGCGTTACCAACACGCTGTTTGGCCTGCTTCTCGGTATCGGCATTCTCATCGCTCACTTCATCTGAATAAACTATCTCCACAACGTCCACACTGAAAAAGGTGGACGTTTTTTTGTTGTAGAGGTTTACTATAGCTTGTAAACAGGGAAAGACTGAAATAAGAAAGCTTTCTCGGACTTTATCGGTCAACTAAGAAAGCCACATAGAAAGGGTCGTGACTATATTGTTAACAACTAAACAAATTCAACAACTCGAAAAAGAATTACGAGCTATGGAAGAACGTTTGACTGAAACAGAAAACGAGACGGAGATTGTAAAGACTGCACAAGAAGATGTAGGCGAATTATCCATGTATGATAATCACCCCGCTGATATGGGAACAGAATTATATGAGCGTGAAAAGGACATGGCACTCAATACACACGCAGAAGGTGAGCTAGAAAAAGTTCAGAACGCGCTACAAGCCATGCAGGACGGCACTTATGGCAAATGTGAAGTCTGTGGTAAGGAAATACAATTTGAGCGCTTAGAAGCAATCCCTTACACGACTGTGTGTATTGATGACGCGAAAAAAGATGTTCCAACTGATCGACCAGTTGAAGAGGATTTATTAATCATGGCAGATCCTAATTCATTTGCAGCACGAAGGGAAGGAGACGCAATAGATTACGAAGATAGCTTCCAGGAAATCGCACAATCAGGAACATCTGAAACACCTTCAGACTTCTCAGGCAATAAAAATCGAGACTACGGTGATCTGTACGATGAAGAAAATGAAGATAGTGTAGAAGAATACGAAGAGTTTGCAGTGTCTGACATTACCGGTGAACCAGCTGGGTTTGTACGCACTGCAGACGCGATAGAGTATGAAGAGGAGTTGGATGTGGAAGGGATTGAATCACCATTAGGTGACATCCCTTATAAAGAAAGTGACAGCTATATTGATGCAGAGAAAGATAAGTAATTAAAAAAAGAGTAAGTCCCACATGCGTTCATTGTAGGGCTTACTCTTTTGCATGTACTTTCGTTCCTTAACTTCACTAGCCGTTGCATACTATCAAGTACCAGTTTGAGGACAGATAGCAGTAGCGTGACAACTTTTTCAAATAGCAGTGCATAAATTGTCAACACGACTCTACACTATTGCAAAGCCTTGTACTCCCCTCAGCTGCTTCCTACATAACTTATATCGGATAATAGAAAAAGGTATTGCACAGTTGTGCAATACCTTTTTATGTATGACCCCTACGGGATTCGAACCCGTGATACCGCCGTGAAAGGGCGGTGTCTTAACCGCTTGACCAAGGGGCCAAAATTATGGCGGAGAAGGAGGGATTCGAACCCTCGCACCGCTTTCGCGATCTACACCCTTAGCAGGGGCGCCTCTTGAGCCACTTGAGTACTTCCCCATAAAAATGGCTCCGCAGGTAAGACTCGAACTTACGACCGATCGGTTAACAGCCGATTGCTCTACCACTGAGCTACTGCGGAATGGTGGGCCTAAGTGGACTCGAACCACCGACCTCACGCTTATCAGGCGTGCGCTCTAACCAGCTGAGCTATAGGCCCCTATTGGAGCGGGTGGGGAGAATCGAACTCCCATCATCAGCTTGGAAGGCTGAGGTTTTACCACTAAACTACACCCGCAATTATGGTGGCTCAGGACGGAATCGAACCGCCGACACAAGGATTTTCAGTCCTTTGCTCTACCAACTGAGCTACTGAGCCACATTTGTTACTTCCATAAAGACGCTTTTCTAAGCGTATGTATAAAATGGCGGTCCCGACGGGAATCGAACCCGCGATCTCCTGCGTGACAGGCAGGCATGTTAACCGCTACACCACGGGACCTTGGTTGCGGGGACAGGATTTGAACCTGTGACCTTTGGGTTA